>NZ_LHPA01000021.1:0-478230 GCF_001297215.1 Pseudomonas sp. RIT-PI-o
CCCCAACCCCAACCTTCTCCCCCACCAAAAAACTCCTCGGCGCGCCATCATTCAAACTCAATATCGCCACCGTCCCACTCCCGCCCGCGATCACCCCACTCACCTTGATATCCACCGGTGCGGTCTCATTGGAGAACCACCGCAATGCCGGGCTATCACTCCTCGCCGCGAGCACTTGCGGGGCGGCTGCGGGTGTGTGGGATTCCGCCGAGGTCAGCAGCAGCGACGACCATGTCGCGATGCCCACCAGGGCGGTGAGCAGTGCCAGGGCCTGGACGGTTTGCGCCGGGGTAATCCGTGCGGTGAATTTCATGGGTTGTCGCTCCTTGTTGTCCCTGTTGCCAGCCTACGCGGCAATTCTCTCCGTTTTATTTCACATGCCTTACATGTTCGCCGGGCACGATGGGGTGGGACGCCAAGGAGCGCGTGGGTGATGAGCAGGCAGCGTGGTTTTACGTTGATCGAGTTGATGGTGGTGCTGGTGATCATCGGGATTGCCAGTGCGGCGATCAGTTTGAGTATCAAGCCCGATCCGTTGCAGTTGTTGCGCAAGGATGCCGAGCATGTGGCGCAGTTGCTGCAGGTGAAGGTATCCGGTGGGTAGATCGGCAGAGAGTGCTATCAGGCCGCGCCTACAGCGAGACCCTTGCGTTGCCGGGACACTTTAAGCCTGCCAGTCCTTCACACAAACGAATCCACGGTGTGTTTCGGAGCAGTTTCGTACAACTGCGGCCCCCAATTAGAAGAAGTGCTGATAACCTACCGCGCCACTATCGAGCCATCATTGGCACCAACACCCTCACCATGGATGGAACTAAACCATGAACACTTTCACCACAGCAGCTTCGGACCGAACCCGTGGTATTCCGCCACCCGGAACATGGCAGGAATTCCAGAGCTTCTGCGTAGACGCTTTTCCTTTAGTGCAACACAAATACAGTATCAGTCGTCGCCCGACTGCCAATTACTGGGTGTCGTCCGGATATGGAAAAAATGGTGACACTCAGAATGGCGTGGACATTTTCGACCATTTTTCAACCGCGACCATGCAGTGCAAGCGTGTCGTAAAATTTACTCTGGGGCATCTTGAAAAAGAACTGGATGCTCTGAAAGGTTACCACGCGCCTCTGAGCGCGCACTTCATAGTGACTTCACTCGAGGAAACGAACCAAACGGTGAGCACATACGTGGCACAGCACAACGCTGCGTTAGAGGATGAGGCGCACCCAGGGCAGGTGCCTCCCATGCTGCCCGCGGTACGACTCCCAAAGGTGTATGTGCTGAACTGGCCAGAGATCAAAGCGATTCTTTGTACCGACTTATTCTTGGCATGGAAGTGGGGGTTTCACCTAGCCCACCCGCAATACCATAACTTGAACGGGGTTGATCTCAAGACCGTGATCGGCGCCGCCAGCACCATGTCGTGTTCGTTGCCACCGGGAGGGGGCGGCAAATCTCCCAGAGTACTGGATGCGATCAATGTTCTGACTCAGTCGTTAGATGCCGTTGCCATTGCCTCGCTAGGCGAAACAGAGAAAGTTGCTTCCTCAACGTTTCATGGAATGAGGGAGTTTCTCGAACTCATGGCGGAAACCCGCGATATGGCTCGAAGAGTCAAACCCGCGTTGGCGCAGTGCGTGAGCCTGGATGGTGTCAGTAAGCGAGAAGGACTGAAAACGCTTAACCACGTCGTGACTTTTCAGGCCCGCATTGAAGCGTACAAATATCTGAACCGACTTGAGGGCATGATCGAACGCCTAATCAGTAACCTTGATCATGAGCATTTTTTTTCATACGGGCAGAAAGAATTGCACTATGAGGAAATGTCTGTCTGGGATACGGACGAAAGCACCCGGTACTACAATTTTTCTGAAAGTGACTCGGAGATCCCACCTTGGTACATCCCGGGGCAGCCGCTATCGCACGAGGCACGATTCATCGCGAATGAGATCCGCAAGGTTAGAGTGAACATAAAACCATCGAACATTCATTTTCGGTAGAACGCCTGTACGGAGCTGGGAGTGCTCCGCGCGCTTAGCGCTTGCGAAGCGCGTTTACTCGCTGGGAGTGCCTCGCATACCATTCTCCAACATCAATGCTCCGTTCGCTGACCTTTGATCTGCACTCAAACCGGGTGGTACTCACGAGCGCACCTTTGGACTCTTCCCGCGTTCATCGTAAGGAAGCGTTTAACCTAGTCACCACTCCCGTCATTCAATAAATCGGAGAACCTCAAGCCATTCACCTTGAGTAATCCACCGCACAAATACCTGCCCCCCGGCGAAATCTGAGCGGTGGGTAATCCGTGCCGTGAATTTCATGGGTTGTCGCTCCTTGTTGTCCCTGTTGCCACCCTACGCGGCAATTCTCTCCGTTTTATTTCACATGCTTTACATGTTCGCCGGGCACGATGGGGTGGGACGCCAAGGAGCGCGTGGGTGATGAGCAGGCAGCAGGGTTTTACGTTGATCGAGTTGATGGTGGTGCTGGTGATCATCGGGATTGCCAGTGCGGCGATCAGTTTGAGTATCAAGCCCGATCCGTTGCAGTTGTTGCGCAAGGATGCGGAGCGGGTTGCGCAGTTGTTGCAGGTAGCGCAGGCCGAGGCTCGCGCCGATGGGCGGCCGATTGCGATTGAGCGATGGTAAGGGGGTTTCGGTTCAGTCGCCACGGTCACAATGGCAAAAAAAAGGGGACTAGCTAATTTTCAGAAATTTAACTAGTCCCATTTTTTATCCATTGCTCAGAAAATTTCACCGGGGAGTGAGTCCATCCAGCGTTGTTTTAAGCGTGGAATCCGTAGCTTTCTTTGACACTTTCCACAGAACCTCACGATCCTCCTTGCTGAGTGGTATTTCCTCCTTTCCTTTCAGCAGAGCAGTTGATACTCCTAACTGATAGCGGTAACTGGCCTCCGGCATTACGTTAATAATTTCAGATTTCCTGCTGCTGTCTTGTTGAAGTAAATCCGAGAGACGAAGCCGGGCGTCGCGCCGCGTAAACGTATCTTGCGACTCAATATCAGCCAAAGCTCTTTCAAGCAAAGCCGCACGATTTTGGACCGGCAGTGAGGCGGGTAAAGCGCGTACATTTGATGATGCAAGCTCAACATCTTTTTGAAGTTCAGCTGGTGATACCGCAGGATAAATTTTGGCGACAGTCTGTTTGTCCAGCTCTGAAAGCTTCAGGGGCGATGGCACGACACATGGACCATTTGGGTTCTTCATGATTTGAGGGGGGAGCGAATACATCATTATTGAGTGGCTGTCTTTAGGGCCAGCCACGAAATCGGGATCGCTAAGGGCTATGAAGCCAAGATTTCTTTTAACTTCTTCCTCACTCCATTCGTTTGGAGGCTTTCCGTAGTAGTCGTAGACGTTTCCAGGGCCGGTCCATTTGATTTCGTTCTGACAATTAAGATTCGGGTTTTGATGCTCGTGCAACAATCCCAACGCGTGTCCAAACTCATGGAGAATAACCGCTTTGTCTTGGGCGGATGCCGCGGCCATCACCCCGTCTGGTGAAACCTTTCTTTCAGAATACTTCAAATTGAAACGCTGCAAATTCATGGACGGCGCAACAGGTTCTGCAATATTGACACTGTCTTTGCCTACCAATGACCAAAACCCCTGCTGACCGAAATGTACCTTTACTTCATAGAAACCTCCATTTTCTAGACAGTTGAAGCCTGAAGGAGATGGACCAAAGTTGAGCTTCACGCCGGAATACTGATTCCACTCACTGGCGACGTCTTTGATAAGTCGAGCAACGCTTTTATTTCCATCAAACATACACACACGCAACACCCGGCCGGCCTCCCAACGCCTATCACCCGCGTATGTGGAACTCTGCGCCGTGTCAGGTGAACTCGACTCGGGCGGCATTACGGTGTAGAGATATTGAATCGGTAAATTTTCGATGAAGGTAGCGTCTAGCTCCTTCGCGTGCGCAGCTCCCACCATCATCGGAAGGACTATCACTAACAATTTTTTTGGGCTCATGAGAGATGAACTCGATGAAAGTTGGGGGGGACAGCTACGACCGATTCGACGTAGGGTGGCGTTAGCAGCGCAAGCGACGACGACATATTCAAGAGTGTAGACAGTATTTTTCTGTCAAAAAAAAATTATGGGATGCAATTTTCCGTTCTCAAACTAGCATTGTCGTTACTTCATGCCATGAGAGCTTCCATCAAATGAAAAAATTAATGCTTGCTCTCCCGAGCTTCGCCTTGAGCTCCTGCGTGCTTTTCGACCCCTACGTGCATACGACAGGCAGTAATATCGAGGACGCGAAATCGACGAGGCAGATTTCATATGAGCTGCGTAAAACATTGGAGAATTCAGCTTCAAGCCAATCTTGGTACTCCAAAGGTAGCAGCACTGTACTGGCATCTCTATTGGGCTTTGGAGCATATAAAGGCCTAACGGGGGGTGGGGGCCACCAAATTTCGGCGTTGGCAACAGGGGCCGGTGTTACATATGGTTTACATGAGGTGCTCTACACACCTACCCGAGAGCAAATTTACTTGGGTTCTGTCGATACATTGCTGTGTCTGGATCGTATATATGACGGTTTCGATTCAAGTGTTGGGCAACAGTTGGCCGCCAAGTATTTCAAAAATCCTCGCTGGTCCGAATATGCCCCGCGCTACTATCAATATCTTTCGGTGGTCCAAGGTTATGAGGCGGAGTACCGCCATCGAGTCTTACAAGTACCGGCTGATGTCAATCAGCGGTTGTCTGCCCAACAACTCACCCCCGGTCAGAGTTTTGCCTTGATTTCCAATGCACTCTCCATCAACAAACCGCCTATACCGACGCCTGTTCCAGCTATGTTCCCTGGTGAGGTCAGTGTCGGAAACGATCCCGCGCTGCTTTTTCCTGACGTTGAAGATTGGGTGCGCAAAGCGGCTCAACGTGCCAGTGATTTTACCGACGAGCAATGCAAGGCTGGCGGAGCGCTGGCTCCATCTATCGTTCGCTCAGACAACGGGGCGGTACAGACAATTGGGTTATCGAAGCCAGTGCAGTACCCATTACAGAATACAAGCGGAATTCTCTCAACGTCAGTCACCCCTCAGGCCAACAGCGACCAGAATGCGGTTGAAAGCAAAATCATTGCCGATAAAGGTGCTTTTTGGCTCGAAATCGATGGAAAGGCCGCTACAACCAAGCCTGTCTGGGTTTCGATTATCGATCATGGTCGTAGCGGTGCTAGTGAGGGAGTTTGGGTTGAAGTGAAGTGAGTTGCTATATGAAAAGTACAAGGTTCAGGGTCGACTGAACATTGCAGAATCTCCTTTTAGTGTCGGCGACCACCCTACGCGGCAATTCTCTCCGTTTTATTTCACATGCCTTACATGTTCGCCGGGCACGATGGGATGGGACGCCAAGGAGCGCGTGGGTGATGAGCAGGCAGCAGGGTTTTACGTTGATCGAGTTGATGGTGGTGCTGGTGATCATCGGGATTGCCAGTGCGGCGATCAGTTTGAGTATCAGGCCCGATCCGTTGCAGTTGTTGCGCAAGGATGCCGAGCGGGTTGCGCAGTTGTTGCAGGTGGCGCAGGCCGAGGCTCGCGCCGATGGGCGGCCGATTGTGTGGGTGGCGGATGCCAAGGGGTTTCGGTTTGGCCGGCGTGGGGATGATGGCGTGGGGTTTGAGTCGTTCAAGGAGGATGCGCAGTTGCGCCCGCGTGCGTGGCAGAGCCCGAAGGTGGAGGTGCGTGTGGAGCCGCGGCAGACGGTGGTGTTGAATGCCGAGTGGATCAATCCGCCGTTGCGGCTGATTTTGTCTGATGGGGCCAATCGGCTGAGTGTGCAGCGCGATGGCAGTGGGCGGATCAGTATTCAATGAAGACTCAGCAAGGGTTCACTCTGATTGAGGTGATGGTCGCGATTCTGCTGATGGCGGTGGTGAGTCTGATTGCCTGGCGCGGGTTGGACAGTGTGACGCGGGCGGACAGTCATTTGCAGGCCAGCAGTGAGCAGAGCGATGGGTTGTTGCGGGTGTTGAATCAGTTGCAGCGGGATGTGGACATGCGCGCGGGGGTGGAGTTGAGTGAGCCGCGCAAGGTCGGGGCTGAGGATGAGGCGCCGACCGCACCGCCGGCGGTGACGGTGCGCAGTAGTGACAGCAAGGGGTTTCGGCTGGACATTATTCGTGGCGCGGCGGATCAGCCGGGGGCTTTGCAGCGGGTTCGCTGGTGGGTCAAGGGGGATACGTTGTATCGGGCGGTGGCTGAGGCGCGCAGTCGCTATCCGTTGCCGGCGCCTGTTAATGGCGTCGCTGTGTTAAACGAGGTGAGCGATGTGCAGGTGCGGGTTTGGGAGATCGATAAAGGCTGGCGGCAACTGAGTGGCAATCGGCGGGAGGACCCGTTGGGGTTGGAGATTAGCTTGAGTCGGCAGACGGCGCAGGGGGTTGAGCGGTATCGGCAGGTGATTGGGTTGTTGCAATAGCCGGGATCACCGCGGCTTTTTTGTAGGAGTGAGCCTGCTCGCGATTGCGGTGGGTCAGTCAATGTTGTTGCCACTGGTAGACCGCTTTCGCGAGCAGGCTCGCTCCCACAATTGAATTGGGGGCAGTCAGCTTTAGCTTGGTTGGCTGTTAGGCCGTTATCGCTGGCAAGCCAGCTCCCACAGAAAGCAAAAGCAAGATCAGAAGATCGCGGCCTTCGGCAGCTCCTACATTTGGATTGGGTGTAGGCAGTTGGGGATTGGGTGGCTGTGAGGCCGTCATCGCTGGCAAGCCAGCTCCCACAGAAGGCAAGATCAAGATCAAAAGATCGCGGCCTTCGGCAGCTCCTACAGTTGGATTGCGCTGGGCTTTGGTTAGCTGAGAACGACCACGCCGCCCGGCAGTTCGGTGCATTTGATGCCGTAGGCGTCGCGGATAAGCAATGCGACACCCGCGAGTTGGTCGAGGTTGAAGCGGGCCTGGACGCGGCGTTGGCCGAGTTCGCGGTTGAGCAGCAGGAGCATGCCGGGGCGATAGCGGTTGATTTCGTCGATCATCTGGCTGAGGGTCGCGCCGTTGAACACCAGCACTTGTTGGCGCCAGTTCATCACGGCGGCGGTGTCGACGGTTTGCACGTTGCCGATTTGCCGTGTGTCGTAGGTGATTTGCTGGCCCGCTTCGAGGCGCAGGTTGCGGCCTTCGATGGCGACGTCGACCGCGCCGTCGAGGCACGTGACGCAGACTTGCTGGTCGGTGTTGCGCAGGTTGAAGCGGGCCTGGCTGGCGCGCAACCACCCTGCTCCGGCCTGCATGGCCAGCGGCAGGCGTGCGGTTTGTACTTCGACTTCGCCGCTGACCAGTTCAAAACCCTGCACGCCGTTTTCGACGCTGCGCTGGTTGATGCGGGTCTGGGTGTTCAGTTCGAGGCTGACGCCTTGTGCCGGTTCGACCCGGCGTTGCTGGCCGACTTCGGTGATGTAGTCGGCGCCCAAGCCTTCGAAGCCGCCGGGAATCGTGCCGCGCACCAGCAGGAATGCGGCTGAGGCGGCAATTGCGCCGCCGAGAAATGCCCGTCGGCCGAAGCTGCGCCGGCCCTGCAAGGCTTCGGCGGCCGGTTGCAGGCGATGCCACAGGCGCTTGGTTTCTTCGAACGCCTGGGCGTGTTCGCCGCTCTGCGCGCACCATTCGCGCAGGGCGCGGGCGTCGGCGACGGTGGCGCGGCCCGAGGTTAGCAGGATCAGCCAGTCGCGGGCTTCGCTGTGCAGGGACTCGTCGGCCGAAGGCTCGGCGGGTTTCAGTCGAAAGATGTTCAAACGCGCAAATTCTCAACGGATTAATCGGGTCACTATTCGCTAGACGGTTTTCCGGCCCCGCGACCGAACCGCTGAAACACTTTTCTTTCCAGTTTCGCCGCGCAGAAGCTCAACGCGGCTTTGATTTCCTTCTCGACCATGCGCGTGGAAATGCCGAAACGCTGGGAGATTTCCAGGTGCGGCGCCTCCTCCAGCCGCGCGGCGATGAAGATCCGTCGACGCCGTGCGGGCAGTTCGTACAAGGCGCTGAGCAGGGCCTGCATTTCCTTTTGCCCGCCGACGACCCGCGCCGGATCGAGGGCTTCATCGCCCAGTTGCAGCAGTTCCTCGACTTCGGTGCCGGTGAGCAAACGCGCATCGGCCTGACGGCGGTCGGCGGCAATGTTGAGGGCCATGCGATACAGGTAGGCGTTGGGCTTGAGCAGGTTCGGTGGAGTCTCCATGCGATCGACGCGCAGCCAGGTTTCGTGCAGCACGTCGTTGGCCAGGTCCTCGGAGCCGAGGCGGCGGCGCAGGCGCACGCGAAAATCCTCGTAGGAGCTGAGGAACAGCTGGCCCATCAAGCTTTGTCCGGCGTCTTTCATCCCCCGGAAACTCCTTCCCATCTGGTGCATTCCATGCGTTTCCCTGACGACTCCGGTAACAACAGCAACGTGACCGGCTGGCGCAAGGCGCTGGGCGTCGGCCGATCGATTGTGAGGTTGCGAAAACTTTCCACCAGCGCGTTATCGCGCCGTACATCGCCGGTCGAAGTCACCAACCGGTTGTGCTGCACCACGCCGTCGCGCCCGACCCACACCTGCAACACCGCGCGATAACTGCCCGGCCGGGTCAGCGGCGAACGGCACAGTTTTCGCTCGATCGCTGCCTGCACCGCCGTCGCGTAACTGCGATTGACCGCGACAGCGGCCGGCGTGGGTTTGTCCGTCGGCGTTGGCAGATCCTCCACCTGCGCCGCTTGCAAGGTGAACGCGTCGGCGCGGGCGTAGCGTGCCATCAACCCGGTGCCGCCGAGCAAATGGCGCAAGGCGTCGGCGGCGGTGTATTCGCCATCCACGGCAAGGGAACGACGGCCCCGGCTCAACTGGCTGTCGACCAACACCGCGACGCCGGTGGCACGGCTGTACTGATCCAGCGCCCGAGCCAGTTCCTGCGCGGGGATGTGCAAGGTCATGCGCATATCCGCCGGTGCCGGATCAGCATTGACTGCGCTGGCCAGCAGACCGAGCAGCCACCCCAGACCCGCGCGGCGCACAAGCGTCGCCGAGCGCTGAAGACTGATCCGCGAACTGCCTCGCTGCACGACTGGCGCACCCCTGAAAATCGCTATCCTGCGGGGCATTTATGACTCTGGTATGACGGGCGGTGCAAAAAAACCATCACGGGTTTTGCGCCGCGCTTGCACTAGACTCAAACCCCAGAGCAGCCCAATCGGGCGGGCCAGGAGGCGGACATGAAAACACGGTGGATGTGGGTCTTGCTGATCACGATGGGCACGGCGCAGGCGGAGGAGCCGCTGGGCTGTGTCGAGGTCACGGTCGGCGGCTACAAGGCGCCGAATTACGATTGCCTGAGCCAGCAGATGGGCAACAATCCGGACGGCGCTGCGGCGGCGCAGAAAAACATGGAAGCGTTGAATGCGCCGGTGCACAAGCGACCGCCGACTCAGGTCGGGCTGGCGACGCCGGCGGCGACGAGTACGCGGATGGGGAATACGTTTGGCACCTCGGTGAAGCCGCAGCGGCCGGCCCACTGAAAACCATGCATTGAGGTGATCAATCTCTGTGTGGGCTGAGATTGCCATTTTGTAGCGAGGGAGCTTGCTCCCGCTGGGGTGCGTAGCGCCCCCAAAACTGCCGAACCGGTTTTGCCTGACCCACCGCATGCTCAGGCTTTGCGACTGCTGCGCAGCCGAGCGGGAGCAAGCTCCCTCGCCACAGGGTTGTGTGGTGATCAATCTCTGTGTGGGCTGAGATTGCCGGTGTGTGGTGATCAGTCACTCGGGGTCTGGCGGAAGCTGACGGCGAGGCGATTCCAGCTGTTGATGGTGCTGACGGCAACCGTCAGGTCCACCAGCTGACCTTCATCGAACTGCTCGCGCGCCTGCTGGTAGACGTCATCGGGCACGTGGCTTTCGGACAACAGCGTCACCGCCTCGGCCCAGGCCAGCGCGGCCCGTTCGCGGGGGTTGAAGAAGTTGCTGTCGCGCCACACAGCGATCGCATACAGGCGCCGGTCGCTCTCCCCGGCTCGCCGCGCGTCCACCGAGTGCATGTCGGTGCAGAACGCACAGCCGTTGAGTTGCGAGGCGCGGATTCGGATCAGTTGCAGCAGCGACGCTTCGATACTCAGGTTGCTGGTCAGCGCCTCCATGGCAATCATCGCTTTCATCGCCTTGGGCGACGCGTTGTAGTAATCCAGACGCAGGGACATGGCGCGGCTCTCGGCAGGCGGAATGATGAGTTCACGGTAAGGGCTGGCATGACCGCATGACAGACCCAATTTGACGATTAATGAGGACACCATCGAACCACCGCCACACACATTTCCCTGTAGGAGTGAGCCTGCTCGCGATAGCGATCTGTCATTCAACATTGATGGTGGCTGATCCACCGCCATCGCGAGCAGGCTCACTCCTACAAGGGACATGCGCCAATTTGCGGTTTTTACTCCACGCAACTACTGCCAAAAGCTCAACAACGCTAATCTGACCGACACTTCATTCACCTCCGGGAGCCTCGTCGGTATGGAACTTCATGTCGTGATCAACGGCCGCAAGGATCTCGCCGGTCAGTTGTATCAGCAGTTGCGCGCGGCGATTGAATCCGGGCGACTGGCGGCGGGTACGCAGTTGCCGCCCAGCCGCTTGCTGGCCGAGCAGTTGGGCATCTCGCGCAAGACCATTTCCGACACCTATGCGCAGCTGACCTACGAAAATTTCCTCACCGGGGTGATCGGCAAAGGCACTTACGTCAACGCCCGCCCCGCCCAGGTGCAGCGCAAGCAGAGCCACACCGAGCTGGCCAGTGCCGAGGTGATCGAGAGCTGGCGCAATCTGCCGGTGTTTCTGCGTCACCCGACGCTGGAGGGTTCGCTGCGCTACGACTTCATCGGTGGCGCCACCAGCAAGGGCCAGTTCCCGCAGGATGACTGGCGCCGCTGCGTCGCCCATGCGATGCGGCAGATGGCGCAGTCGAAAGGTTTCTACAGCGTCGCCGAAGGCTTGCCCGCGCTGCGCAACGCGATCGCCCGGCACATCGCCTTTTCCCGTGGCATCAATTGTCAGGACGAGGACATCGTCGTATGCAACGGCGCACAACAGGCGCTGGACCTGATTGCCCGCGTACTGACCCGTCCCGGCAGTCTGGTGGCGATGGAGGATCCCGGTTATCCGCCCGCGCGCTTGCTGTTCGGCACGCACGGCGCCGAGGTGGTCGGGGTGCCGGTGGATGTCGAGGGCATTCAGGTCGAGCAGATTCCCGACGGCACAAGGCTGATTTATGTAACGCCGTCGCACCAGTTTCCGCTGGGCATGGCAATGAGTCAGGCGCGCCGCGAGGCCCTGCTCGCCCGCGCTCATGAACTGGGCGCGATCATCATCGAGGACGACTACGACAGTGAATTCCGCTACGAAGGCCGGCCCACCGATTCGCTGTACAACCTCGATCAGCGCGGCATCGTCGCCTACGTCGGCACCTTCTCGAAAACCCTGCTGCCGGAGTTGCGCCTGGGCTACGCGATCCTGCCGCCGTCGATCATCGAGGCGGTGATTCGTGCCAAACAGTTGACCGATCTGCACGCCTCGACCCTGCCGCAATGGGCGCTGGCCAAGTTCATCGCCGAGGGCTGCCTGCTCAAGCACATTCGCCGCTGCCACACGATCTATGCGCAACGGCGCGAACGGATTCTCGAGCGCATGGCAGCCGATCTCGCGCCATGGCTGCAAGCCGTGCCAGCCAGTGCCGGGTTTCACATGGCGGTGTTCTGCAAGGTGCCGATTGATTTACCGCTGGTCATCGAGCTGGCGAAAAAGGTCGAAGTCGGCTTGTATGCGATCAGTGGTTTCTACTACCAGCAGCCGGCGAAGGAAGGCTTGTACTTCGGCTTCGGCGCCATCGAAACCCTTGATATCGACACAGCCCTCGATCGCCTGCGTGACATCCTCGAACAGCTGTCATGAGCCCTTGGTATAAGGCTTTTACCGCCGATTGGTTATTGGTGATTCATGGCGGCAGGCCTATTCTGCACAGGCGTTATCCCTCAGTGAGCAGGATTCGTCCGGCCTGATTCAGGAGTGTGAGCAATGTCCAACGAAGTGATCAACACGGTTCAGGTGAAGGCTGTTGCGGGCCGCTCGGAAGAGCTCGGCAAGCAATTGCAGAAGATCGTCGACACCCTGCGCGAAACCCCGGGCTGCGATTCCTACCTGGTCGACCGCTGCCCCGAGGACAGCCACCGCTGGACGGTCAGTGCGCGCTGGCAGTCGGAAGCGGCGATGCAGGCGCATTTCAACCGCCCCGAGGCGCAGGGGTTTATCGACCTGATCGATAGCCGCCTGGCCAATAGCGTCGATTTCAACAGCTTCCCAATCGTTTAAAAGCAAGATCAAAAGATCGCAGCCTTCGGCAGCTCCTACTCTGGAATGCGTTCCCCTGTAGGAGCTGCCGAAGGCTGCGATCTTTGCTTTTGACAAAGATTGGTCACCTGATCTTCCCGCATTGGCCGTTTGCCCCGGCCCGCAGGGGCAACAGCTTTCCCATCGTCTAGCACCCACCTGTGGCGAGGGAGCTTGCTCCCGCTCGGCTGCGCAGCAGTCGTCAAACCGGGCAAAGTGATTCTCCTGAAGGAATTGGATTGCAGGTTTTGGGGGCGCTGCGCACCCCAGCGGGAGCAAGCTCCCTCGCCACAGTTTCTCGCCTAAGTGGGTCATCTCATCTTCCCGCATTGGCCATTTGTCCGGCGCGCAGGAGCATCAGCTTTCCCATCATCCAGCACCCACCTGTGGCGAGGGAGCTTGCTCCCGCTCGGCTGCGCAGCAGTCGTCAAACCGGGCAAAGTGATTCTCCTGAAGGAATTGGATTGCAGGTTTTGGGGGCGCTGCGCACCCCAGCGGGAGCAAGCTCCCTCGCCACAGTTACTTGCCTTGCCTGGATTGGTCACCTGATCTTCCCGAATATTGGCCGTTTGAACCTGCCCCTTTGCGGCCTACTGTGATTACACCTCAACCCTCACAGGTAAACCGCCATGAAAGCCCTGCCCTTCTTCGCCGCTGCCCTCGCCTTCACCCTGTCCGCATCGGCGATGGCCCACGATCCGTCCGAGAAAATCACCGTCCTGCAGGAACAACTGCTGAAGAACGCACCCGGCAAGAAAGCCATGATGATCGAAGTCGACTACAAACCCGGCCAGTCCTCGATCGCCCATAAACACGAAGGCACCGCGATGGCCTACGTGCTGGATGGCGAAATAATTTCCCAAGTGAAGGGCGAACAGGCGATCACCTACAAGAAGGGCCAGTTCTGGTACGAGCCGGCCGGCTCCGAGCATCTGGTGTCGAAAAACGCCAGCTCGACCAAGCCTGCCAAGTTGCTGGTGTTCATGGTGCTGGCGCCGGATGAGCAGGTGCTTATCCCGTTGGAAAACTGATGGCCGGGTGATCAGCCATACATCAGCAGGAGGATGTACAGGTGGCGGCGTTGCAGGAGTGAGCCTGCTTTCGCCTTCCGTTGCGCCGATGCGTTCTGAATGACGGACAAGAAAAAGCCCCGCCTCTTTCGAGAGCGGGGCTTTTTCATTCAGCCACTACTTACGCCAGTTCAAGCTCGGCATTCGCGGTGGCAGCAGGCACGATCGCTTGCCCGCTCAACGCCAGATCCAGCAGTTCACGGTTAGCCACCGCGTACATGGCGTAGTCCGTGCCGCTTGCCGCGCGGATTTCCACCAGCATGGCGCGCCAGCGCTCGATCATGCTTTCGTGCTGGGCCATCCACAGTGCCAGGCGTGCTTCCACGTCCTGGGAGCCGTCGCCCTGTTGCAGGACGGAGATGGTGATCGCCCGCTGCTGCCAGTCGACGTCATCACGGAACGCTTCACGGGCCAGGGCCTGCCAGTTGTTTTCCACCGGCAGCGCGCTGATCTGTTGCAGGTACCAGGTGATGTCCAGCGCAGAGCCGACGGCGAAGTAGGCCTTGGCTACTTCGGCCGGGTTCTGCCCGGTGACGTCGGCCGCTTCGATGATCGGCAGCAGCGTGTACAGGTGCGAAGTGCCCGCAACCATCCGCGCCAGCAATTCCGGCACACCGGCTTCGACGTAGGCCTGATAGCGCGACTGCCAGTTCTCGCGGATTTCGCCGCTGAGCAGTTCGTCGAGTTTCAGGCCCAGTTCTTTCAGGTGCGGACCGAAATGCGCGACGTCACGGGCAGCGTTCTGCTCGTTGCGACGGGCACGCAGGAACCAGCGGGTGGCACGGCGCCCCAGACGCATCAACTCGTCCATCAGCTCCAGTTGCACGTCAGCGGAAACCTGGTAGTCCAGCGCTTCGATCTGACGGAACCAGTGCGGGAGGTGGAAGATGTCACGCACGATCACGTAAGCGCCAGCCACGTTCGCCGGGCTCATGCCGGTCGACTCTTTGAGTCGTTGCACGAAGGTGATGCCCATGTGGTTGACCAGATCGTTGGCGATCTGGGTGCTGACGATCTCGCGCTTCAGACGGTGACGACGCATGGCTTCGGAGAACTTGCTGACCAGGGTCGGCGGGAACGCCGTTTCCATGTCGCGGGTCAGGTAGTCGTCGTCCGGCACCAGCGAACCGAGCAGCTGCTCTTTCAAGTCGATCTTGCTGTAGGAAATCAGCACCGACAGCTCAGGACGAGTCAGGCCGTGGCCCTCCGCGACGCGCTCGGTCAGTTGCTCTTCGGTCGGCAGGAACTCGATGGCGCGATCCAGCTTGCCACGGCCTTCCAGATCGCTCATCAGACGCTTGTACTCAGCGATGCGCGCGTAAGCACGGCGCGCCGCCAGGGACAGGGCCTGAGTCTGCTTGTAGTTGTTGCCCAACACCAGATTGCCGACTTCGTCGGTCATGCTCGCCAGCAACTGGTTGCGTTGCTTGTCGGTCATGTCACCGGCCTGAACCACTTCGTTCAGCAGGATCTTGATGTTCACTTCGTGGTCGGAGCAGTCCACGCCACCGGCGTTGTCGATGAAGTCGGTGTTGGAACCGCCGCCATTGAGACCGAATTCCACACGACCCAGTTGGGTCATGCCGAGGTTACCGCCCTCGCCCACGACTTTGCAGCGCAGCTCGTTGCCGTTCACGCGCAGCGCGTCGTTAGCCTTGTCGCCGACATCGGCGTGGCTTTCGGTGCTCGCCTTGACGTAAGTGCCGATACCGCCGTTCCACAACAGATCCACCGGTGCCTTGAGCAAGGCATTGAGCAGTTCGGTCGGGGTCAGCTTGTCAGCCTGGATGTCGAAGCGTTCTTTCATCTGCGGCGAGATCGCGATGCTCTTAGCGCTGCGCGAGAAGATACCGCCACCTTCGGACATGATGCTGGTGTCGTAATCGGTCCAGGCCGAACGCGGCAGGTCGAACAGACGCTGACGCTCGACGAAGCTGGTCGCCGGGTTCGGGTTCGGGTCGATGAAGATGTGCATGTGGTTGAACGCAGCGACCAGTTGCAGCTTGTCGGACATCAATAGGCCGTTACCGAACACGTCGCCGGCCATGTCGCCGACGCCCACCACGGTGATGCTGTCTTCCTGGACATTGATGCCGCGCTCGCGGAAGTGGCGTTGTACGCCGACCCACGCGCCTTTGGCAGTGATGCCCATTTTCTTGTGGTCGTAACCGGCCGAACCACCAGAGGCGAACGCGTCACCCAGCCAGAAGCCGTAGTCGATGGCGATGCCGTTGGCGATATCGGAGAAGGTTGCAGTGCCCTTGTCCGCCGCGACCACCAGGTACGGGTCATCGTCGTCATGACGGACGACATTGACCGGCTGCACCAGCGCGCCGTCCTTGAGGTTGTCGGTGATGTCCAGCAGGCCGGAAATGAAGATGCGGTAGCAGGCGATGCCCTCGGCCGCGATCTCGTCACGGCTGCCGCCCAGTGGCAGGCGACGCGGCAGGAAGCCGCCCTTCGCGCCCACTGGCACGATGACCGAGTTCTTCACTTGCTGGGCTTTTACCAGGCCGAGCACTTCGGTACGGAAGTCTTCTTCACGATCGGACCAGCGCAGACCACCGCGAGCGACGTTGCCGAAGCGCAGGTGCACGCCTTCGACGCGTGGCGAGTAGACGAAGATTTCGAACTTCGGCACTGGCTTCGGCAGTTCAGGGATTGCATGCGGGTTGAACTTGAAGCTGAAGTACGACTTGTTCTGGCCGTTGGCATCCGTCTGATAGAAGTTGGTGCGCAGGGTGGCTTTGATCAGGTCGAGGTAACGACGCAGGATGCGGTCTTCGTTGAGCACCTGAACATCGTCCAGTGCGGTCAGAATCGCTTGTTCCAGACGCAGCTGCTTGTCTTCCAGATCATCGCTGCCGAGCTTGCGCGCCAGGTAGAAACGGGTCTTGAACAACCGGGTCAGTTCGCGAGCGATGTCGGTGTGGTTGTTCAACGTGCTGGCGATGTAACCCAGGTCGAAGCCCAGACGAATCTGCTTCAGGTAACGGGCGTAGGCACGCAGCAGCGCAACGTCGCGCCATGGCAGACCGGCGGTCAGCACCAGACGGTTGAACGCATCGTTCTCGGCATCGCCACGCACGATGTGCACGAACGCGTCCTGCAGGGTGTCGTTGAGTTGCTGGATGTCGAGGTCCAGACCTTCGGCGGCGGTAAAGGCGAAATCGTGAATCCAGAATTCGCGGCCGTTGGTGTGGCGCAGGCGATACGGGAATTCACCCAGTACGCGCAGGCCGAGGTTTTCCAGAATCGGCAGGACGTCGGACAGCGCCAGCGGCGTGTCGGCGTGATACAGCTTGCAATGCAGCTCGCGCTGGCCGGAAACCTGGCCCAGCGGCTGGTAGAAGCTCATCACCAACGGATTTTTTTCGTTGAGGCTCAGCAGGTGCTGCATGTCGACCACGGCCGAATGCGCCGCGAAGCGCTCGCGGTAACCGGCCGGGAAGCCTTTCGGGAAGTCGGCCAGCACATTGGTGCCATGGGCTTCGCCGAAGCTTTCGACGGTCAGTGCGGCGTAGTCGTCCTGCCAGCTGCGGCAGGCCTGGACCACTTCTTTTTCCAGCAGCACCGGGTCGATGTCGAGGCGGTTCTTCGGATCGACGCGCAGAATCAGCTGCACGCGGGCCAGAACCGACTCGGAGAAGAACGTCCAGAATTCGCAGTCAGAGGCTTTCAAGCGCTCCATCAGCACTTGCTGGATCTTCTGGCGGACTTCGGTGGAATAGATGTCGCGCGGCACATAGGCCAGGCAATAGCAGAAGCGACCGTACGGGTCTTTGCGCAGGAACACGCGGATCTTGTTGCGTTCCTGGATCTGCACGATCGACATCACGGTGGTGAACAGCTCGTCGACCGGGGTCTGGAACAGGTCGTCACGCGGCAGCACTTCGAGCACCTGCGCCAGTTCCTTGCCCAGGTGAGCCTTGGACTGGAAGCCCGAGCGGCGCTCGATTTCTTCGACCTTGCGGCGGATGAACGGGATGACCCGCACGCTCTCGCCATACACCGCCGAGGTGTACAGGCCCATGAAGCGGTGTTCCTTGATGACTTTGCCGTCGGCGTCGATTTCACGGATCGACACGTAGTCCGGGTAGGCCGGACGGTGCACACGGCTCGGGTGCGCAGCCTTGGCGAACGACAGCAGGGTCGGTTCGCGCAGGTAGGCGACGGCGTAGTCTTCGATGCGCAGGTCTTCGTAGGTCAGGCCGGTGCGCAGCAGTTTGGTCAGGCCGAGGAAGGAGTTCTGGTCGTACTCGATGTGGCCGCCATCGGCCTGATCGGTGACCACGAACTCTTCGTAGCCGAGGAAGGTGAAGTGGTTGCCCACCAGCCATTCCAGGAAGCTTTTGACTTCGTTCTTCTCGTCGGCATCAACCGGATAAGCGCTGTTGTCGAGACGGGTGAGGATGTCCTGCACCTTGGCTTTCATCGGCTCGAAGTCAGCAACGGCGACGCGCACTTCACCGAGCACCTGCTCAAGCTCTTTGCTCAGCACATTGAGCTCGGCCGCGTTGGCGCAACGGTCGATTTCCAGATACATCAGCGATTCGTGCAGTACGCCTTCGCCGGTGCTGCCTTTTGGCAGGATTTCCAGCAATTCGCCCTTGCTGCCACGACGCACGCTGAGCACGGTGGTCTGCAAGGTGTGAATGCTGTAGCCGCGACGGTTCAGCTCGGTGCGCACCGAGTCGACCAGAAATGGCAGGTCGTGGTGCAGCACTTCGACCGCGGTGTGGGTCGACTGCCAGCCGTGGCGTTCGTAATCGGGGTTGTAGACACGCACTTGCGGTTGCGCGTGATCGAAGCGCTCAAGCAGGCGCCACGCAGAGAGAGTACAGCCAGCGAGGTCGGAGAGGCGACGTTGAGTCAGCTCGTCCAGGGAAATGATGCCGAAGAATTGTTCAGCGAACAGCGCCACTTGTGGCAGTGCCTGTTCACTGATGTGCTGCGCCAGTGCCGCTTGCAGTTGGTGCTGGAAGTCGGCTTTGCTGGCTGCGGTGAAGAACGCCATCTGTGGTACTCCGCTTAAGCTTGTTATTGATGGAAAGCGTCGCGTGCAACAGCCCTTTCGGGCCTCGTGTCGCCCTGTTCCTGATTCTCGGGCAGAGGAAACAGGGAGACAGGTGGGTGAAGCTGGACGGGACACTCAGGTCACATTCACCTTCCATGAATGAGCATCTGCAAAAGCGACTGCCAGCGCCGCCAGCAATGCCTTTACGGGTGCTCATCCGTTGCGCAGCTTAATGGGTGCGACAATGTGTCTGCTTGCGGTGCTGCGACATATTCGGTCATTGGCACGTAAATGCAGGGTTTCGCCTGCTTCAACACTAGCAGGCGTGGACTCAAACGCAGGTTCGAAACCCCGGTTTCACGGGACTTTCGTGCCAGTACGGTCGCCAGGAACGTTACATATCCGGAAACGAAAACGCCCAAGGCCCTTTTATCGACCCTGAGCGTGGCATCCGGTTCAGCGCCAGCGGATGACGCGGATCAGTCTGGCAGCTCCTCAAAGGCTCTGAATTTGCTCACCGTGGCGCAGTCGTAGCACATCGTTTGCAGGATCTGCTTGTCCATGCTGGCGTCGATGTTGCTCGAATCACATTCGCGACAGAACAGGCGCAGATGGCTGAGCAAGTCGCTGTCGAACGCTACGGCGCTGAAGAATTGCGGGACCAGTTCGTCACGCCAGTACATGCCCGGCGATTTGGAAAACCCGGCGCCACTGTCCTTGAGCACGACGTCGTAAAGCAACCGCTGCAAGGCCGTTTGCGGCACCCGCGCATCGCGATGGGCATTCTTGCGCCAGTTGCGCGCCAGCGCGTCCTGCGCCGTGCCCAGCATGTTGCGTGGAATGGTGTTGGAGGCGTGACTGCGCCCTTTGGAATTGCCGGTGGCATAGAAATGCGCGGCGTTTCTCACTGCCAGCCGGGCGAAGTAATAGAGCTGGCTGACCGAAAAGTCCTGCAGCAACTGCCCGACCACCTCCTCGGCGCGGGCTTCGGCCGTGAAGGCGAAGTCCACTTCATGGGCCAACACACGGATGTATTGAATGGACTCTTCGCGGGCCAGACTGAAAACCAGCGAATAGATTTCGCTTTTCCAGGCAGCTTGTACGCTGCCTGACAACTCCTGATACAGCATCAGGTACAGATTCTCTCGGGTACTGCGCGCGGCGCCGTCGAGCGTGACGTTGGGCAGCCAACGCACCGCGCTGTACTCGCGAATGCTGCAGCCCTCACTGCGATCGAACGCGTTGATGTCGGAATCGGTGGAAACCGCCAGCACCCCGGCTTCATGCAGGCTTTTGAGCAACTCTTCTCGAGTCTCATAAGTCTGGGCGAGCAGTTCCTCTCTGGATGGCGCATTCAGCGGCGCAATCCATTCAACGTTGGCGCCATAGCCGTCATCCAGCAAGGCGAGCAACGTCAACTTCTGCACAAACCCCAGATTGGCGTAAGGCACTGCAGGTTTTCGCGCGGCATATCGCGCCTCCAGCTCCAAACGGTCCCGCGCGGCCCGGGCCGCCAGTTGCTGCTGGCGCAACTTGAAGCATTCCTTGCAGTTGCACGTGGTGTGGCGGCGATTGGCGCCGGTCACGCTGTGCTGGTGTTCACAGCGTACGCATTTGAAGGTACTGCGCAGCGAAAGCGGCGTGCCTCTGGCGTGTCGTCGCACCCACATCGGCAATTCGCAATAGGGGCAGGTGAGGTCTGCACTGACAATCGGTGGCAGAACCCTGAGCAGACTGCGCACCGTAGAAGGAATCTGGAACTCCTCCATCAGTTGTGCAGTTTTCTCGCCTTCCAGATAGCGCTTGTAGATCTCCTCGATCTGCTCATCGGACAAGTGGCGGATTTCTTCGGCGCGTTCGAAGTATTGGGTCATGGCAAAGGTCCTTTTTGGGGTTTGGGTAACGCACTCCATTGCGCAAGAGCGGCGAAACTACCGATAAAAAGGTGGCTATCACAAGCGAAAAATCGCAATTACGGCCGGATTTTGCGCATCCGGTAATTGCCTTACGCTGACGTCGGATTTCCCCTTCTCGCTACTCGGAAGTGGGCGACGGAAATGTCCTGCTTTGCCACTTTTTGCCGATGCAGGCAGCGCGAATGAGCAGAGACTGGCAAAATCGCGCCTTCGAACAGGTGTAACGCCGCCACTGCCCAGGATTTTCCCCATGCAAATGACCACCGCCCTACTGATCGTCAACCCGTGCGACGACGAAGAAGACAACATGGCCATGCTGTGCTGCCACAGCGACAAGGGCGAGATGTTCCTGATGAGCCGCTATCCGGATGAGGATGAGCTGGAGATCACCCTGGATGGCGAACCTTCGACACTGGACGGGGTAAAGGTCACGCTGACTTCGAATCTGCTGAAGATCGAGATCGCTGCGGCGGATGCCGATGCGTTGAATGGGGACGACGTGCTGGAGATCAGCTTTAACCCGGATATGGTGGATATGGATGAGGTTGTCGAGACTTTGAAGAATATTCTCGATGGGACAGGGACTTTTGTAATTAATCTGGAATAACCAGTTCGGCTCACATGGCAAGATAAATGACGACGGCATTTGATCGCCCCTTATGCCATCGTCATTAATTACACGCTGATCGATACCTCTACAAGCTCTAAACACCTGCAAACCATAATTCGCGCTAATTTTTTGCATAGAACGCCGCTGTGTTTAACAGCACGAAGTTCGATCCTACTACTCCTCAAGAAGCGTCCTACGCAATCATCGGAAGCCGTCTGATTGCTGGCCCAACCCTCCCTTGTTATTACTCGTTGCGCTTGCAAAAAAACATGCAAGCTCGGCGCACAAAAAAGTGCCGACAACGTGATATTCAATGGAGTCATATGTAATGGGTAGAAAACGTTCTGAAATAAACACCTTCGATGATTTGCCTTATGGCTCGGGCCACTTTGAAGGTTTCCTGGCGACGGAACTGGACTTCTTCGCCTCCCTGACCCGCTGACTCGGCCTCCCGATCAGCCAATCCTGAAAATGCCGAAAGTCGATCTTTCGGCATTCAAGCCCACGAGGCTCACCATGTCAGAGCGTGAGATTTCATCCAGCGAAGCGTTTGTCCGAATAAACAATGTTATCCAGACACTGGGTTTGAGAGCGCGAGTGCGCTATGTCGATGACGGTAATCTGGTCGCTACTGCCGAACTTTATAACGAATACAACACGCTGATTGAATCAGGCGCAGGCAAAGGTCCCGACGCGCTTGTAGGTGCACTTGCTGAAAGCCTTGAGCACTACGCGATGTTTCACGCCGAGCCGCCATTTTGCACAACGCTTGGTTGCAGTGACATCGCTTCGCAGAACGGGGTCGAGTCGGACGGCATTTTCACAAGTCTGCAAAAAAACATCGAGCCTCTACAGTGTCTGCAGCTTCCAGCACTCGACGGCTGCGCCGGGCTTTTTGTGCCATGCGCCCTGCTGTATCCGGTCAAAGATGAACGTAAAACAACGAGTCAACCGACGCGCTTTTTAAATCGCTACGCCTCTAACTCCGGAACTGCTTTCGGCTGCACGAAATCAGAAGCACTGCTGCACGGTACCCTGGAACTGATTGAGCGACACCTGTTGTCCCGGTTTTTCATGGCCGTCTGCAGACTGATACCTCCGATCGATCTCTACTCACCATCGGCGCCCCTGCTTGCGCAAGCCCTGTTCAACAACTCATACGCGCTACGGGCTGCCGAAGCTTTGCAGATCATCATTATCAAAGACGAGTCAGAAGTTTATCTGGCAGTTGCATTCCCACGAACCGGCCCCGGCGACCGACATATATCCGCAATCGGCTCCGGCTGTTCTTTGGACATATTTATCGCCATCCAAAGAGCGGTAACGGAGCAGTTCCAATCAAACGCCTTATACGACGCCAACGATGAAATCGCGGACCGAAAGGTACTTGATGTGCTTTGTCAATCCGAGAAACTGAAACAGCTGATAGACTTCGCACCTGTTAAAAACTTGAAACTCAATACCCTGGCACCCTCAAAAAACCTACCTGCACTCTCTGTTCCTGAACAACTTGCCTTGCTCCGAAAAAACCTGAGCGGCATGAACAAAGTCCTATTTTTCAGAACAGTCATGGAGTATCCCGGGACCAACGTAGTTACCCAGACTTATATCCCGGGTCTCGAACGATTCAACATAATCAGAAATGGCCAACCCGTAGCTCCTCAGCACATTTTGCTCGGCACCAGGAGTTCGCCAACGGCGTGATTCAAAACGACCACAGGCACACTCATGCATACATTTATAAGAACAGCCTGCGAGAAACATCGACTCCTGCTGGTGATGACAATAGGCGCAACCATCACCCTGAAAATCCTGGCCCTGGCCCCTCCTTTGTTGTTGGGCAAGATCGTCGATTCACTAAACGATGCCGATCACACAACGCTGCGTACGCTGCTTTTTTTCACCGCAGCTTTTACGCTGGCCGGTTGCATTCAGTCGATGACCACCCCCCTGCAAACGCTGCTGCTCTCAAAGCTCGTCCAGCGAATTGTCATGGATGCTTCCATCAATTGGATGGCGCGGTTGATGGGCAAGGACTTTTCCCAGTTCGGCACGTGGCGAATAGGACAGTTCATCAAGTCGGTCGAGCGCGGAATCACTGCCCACGAACAGTTGCTGATGTTCTTCGTCACTACGGGTTTTCCCCTGTGTCTGGAATTTCTTATTGTGGCCGGCGCATTCTGGTATATGGGCGGAGCCTGGGTTTTCTGCGCGCTAGCAGGCCTCGGTGGCTGTTATCTCTATGCAACTCACCGGATTATTCGATGGCGCAGAAAACACATCGATGCTGTTAATGACCAGGAGGATGAGCTGAGTGCAACCTTGGTCAATACTTTGAGGGCTGGTAAATCGATAAAACTGGAACGCGCCGAACGCACGGCCCTGCAACCCTTGAACCGAGCGTTTGAGCGCTACGCCAATGCTGCGGTGACCGTAGCAGGCTCGGGCGGACTGTTGAGCGCGGCGAAGATTTTGTTTATCAGCCTGTCCACCGGCGGTTTGTTGGCTTGGGGAGTTATGGATCAGACGTCCGGACAAGCAAGTATCAGCGTCGGTCAGTTGGTGGCCATTTTCTCTATTGCTGGTACGTTCCTGTTGAATGTATCGGCGCTGACCGAAGGCTATCGGGTGCTGGATCAATTCTCGGCTGATCAACGGCGACTCAAAGAATTACTTGCAACTGGTGACTTCGATAACGATCGCCGCAATTACTCTGATGCGTTGCATAACCTATCAACATTACGGCTCGAGCCCTGCGAGATCACCCATAACGGCGTTGCGCGGCTATCAATTGCCCGCCAGATCAGCTTCCGACAGGGCCAATCCGTCGCGATCATCGGGCCCAGCGGCGCTGGCAAATCCACGTTACTCGAAGCGCTGGCAGGACTGGATTTTTCGGTGCGGCCTCGGCTGTTCATCGACGAGCTATGCATAGATCGCTTAAATGCTCGCGCTCATCTGGAAACGGTGCGTTACAGCCCCCAGTCTCCGCAGTTCCTGGAAGGAAGTTTTGAACAGTCCGTACTTTTCGGTGTTGAGCGGTCGAAGACCTTGAACGAGGCAATTCAATGCCTCCAGCTTGATGAAATCATTGGCCGAGGTCACATCGCTGAAAACGCCACCAATATCTCCGGAGGTGAAGCGAAGCGGCTTTCGTTGCTGCGACTCCTGAATCGACCGGGCAAATTCAATCTGTTTGATGAGCCGAGTGCTTCGATTGAACCGAAACTCGCCACACCAGTGTGGGATTTGCTATTCAAGACATTCGCTGGACAGGGCTTTATATGTGTCACCCATGATGTTGAACATCTCCATCGTTTTGACCGCGTGCTCGTCATGCAGCAAGGCGCCATCGTTGATGAAGGCAAATGGTTCGAACTGCTTGAGCGCCCCGCCATCAAGGTCATATTGCACAGCTTGCACACGCAGACCTGAATCGCAAAAACGTCCAGAAACGGCCCCACACAGTGCAAACGAGGGCCGATACTGACAAATCGCGCAAATGCCGTTAGTCGCCGCCCCCCGCGATGGATTAAAGTAACGCCCCCAGCCCCGGCGTTATCCGAACGCCCCGGCCACTCCTTTTCCAGGAACAGTCACCGATGGAACATCGTGAAGCGCTGCTGGCGCTGCGAACCTTTCTTTCAACGCAGATTCTCGGCCAGGAAAAACTCATTGAGCGCTTGCTCATCGCCCTGCTCGCCGACGGCCACATGCTGGTCGAGGGCGCTCCCGGTCTGGCCAAGACCAAAGCGATCAAAGAACTCGCCGAGGGCATCGAAGCCCAGTTCCATCGTATTCAGTTCACCCCCGACCTGCTGCCGGCCGATATCACCGGCACCGAGATCTACCGCCCGGAAACCGGCAGTTTCGTGTTCCAGCAAGGGCCGATCTTCCACAACCTCGTGCTGGCGGACGAAATCAACCGCGCGCCGGCCAAGGTGCAATCGGCCCTGCTCGAAGCGATGGCCGAGCGTCAGGTCAGTGTCGGGCGCAGCACTTATGAACTGTCGCCGCTGTTCCTGGTGATGGCGACGCAGAACCCGATCGAACAGGAAGGTACCTACCCGCTGCCGGAAGCCCAGCTCGATCGTTTCCTCATGCACGTCAAGATCGGCTTCCCCGACGCCGCCGTTGAACGCCGCATCCTCCAGCAGGCCCGTGGCGAGGCGTTGAACGGTGAGACCAAGCCCGAGCGTCGGGTCAGCCAGCAGGCGATCTTCGCCGCGCGCAAGGAAATCCTCGGTTTGTACATGGCCGACGCCGTGGAGGAATACCTGGTGCAACTGGTCATGGCCACGCGCAACCCGGCCAAGTTCGACCCGGAAATGGCCGAGTGGATCGCCTATGGCGCCAGCCCGCGCGGTTCGATCGCGCTGGATCGCTGCGCCCGCGCCCACGCCTGGCTGGCCGGTCGCGACTTCGTAAGCCCGGAAGACATTCAGGCCGTGCTGTTCGACGTGTTGCGCCACCGCATCATTCTGTCGTTTGAAGCCGAAGCCGCTGGCATCGATCAGGACCGCGTGGTGCAGCGGATTCTCGACGTCGTCGCCGTCGCTTGACCCCCATGAACGCCGCCCTGCCCTCCGAACCCGGTATCCGCATCAGCCTCGCCGAGCTGATCGAGATGCGTCACCGCGTGCGCGAGGTGCAACTGTTTTCCACGCCGAGTCAGCGAAGCCCGCTGATCGGCCTGCATCACTCGAAATTCCGTGGCCGTGGCGTCGACTTCGACCAGGTGCGGGTGTATCAGGCCGGCGACGATGTGCGCACCATCGACTGGCGCGTCACCGCGCGCACGCAGGAGCCGCACACCAAGCTGTTCCATGAGGAGCGCGAGCGGCCGATTTTCATCATGGTCGAGCAGAGCACGCGGCTGTTTTTCGGTTCGGGGCTGATGTTCAAGTCGGTGCTGGCGGCACAAGTCGCGGCGTTGATCGGCTGGGCGGCGCTGGGGCACAACGATCGCGTCGGCGGGCTGGTGTTCGGCGACAACGAGCACTACGAAATCAAGCCGCGGCGCAGCAAGCAGAGCCTGCTGCAATTGCTCAACCGCCTGGTCAAGGTCAATCAGTCGCTGCACAGCGAGCGCGAGCCGGATCGCGATGCCTTCGGCGTGGCCCTGCGCCGCGCGCGGGAAGTGCTGCGGCCGGGCAGTCTGGCCATCGTCATTTGTGATGAGCGCGCGTTGTCCGACAGCGCCGAGCAGCAACTGAGCCTGCTGGCGCGGCATTGCGATCTGCTGATGTTGCCGCTGTCCGATCCACTCGATCACGCCCTGCCCGCCGCCGGCCTGCTGCGCTTCGCCGAGCGTGGCGCACAGCTGGAAATCGACACGCTGAATTTCGACCTGCGCCAGACCTACCGCGCCCAGGCCGAAGCGCGCATCGCTCGCTGGGAATTGCTCGCGCAAAAGCTGCGGGTGTTGCTGATGCCGTTGAGTACGCAGAGCGAAATGGTCGAGCAGATGCGCGAGTTCTTGAACCCGCAGCGTCCGGGGAAAGGTCGATGAACGGCCTCGAGCAACTGCAACCGCTGATCTCACCGCCGCCGATTGCCTTCTGGCCGCCGGCGCCGGGCTGGTGGCTGCTGCTTCTGCTGTTGCCGCTGCTGGGTTTCGCCGTGTGGAAGCTGCGCCGTTTCATTCCGATGAAGAAACGCCCGGTGGTGCGTGCCGAGCAACCGCTGGACCCGGTGCGCATCGCCGCCCTCGCCGAATTGGCGCAAATGCCCAAGCCCTACGACGGCGCCCCGGCCGGCGCCTGGCTGCAACAACTCAACGGCCTGCTCAAGCGTCTGTGCCGCAACCACTATCCGTACAGCCAGAGCCACACCCTCAACGGGCGCAAATGGCTGGCCTTCCTCGACAACCGCTGCCCCGCTGCCGGCCTGACGCGCTGGATGGTGCTGGTCGAAGGCGCGTACAAACCGGAATGCAAACTCGACGACAAAGCCATCGCCGGCCTGACTCAGGCAGTCGACACGTGGATTCGCAAACATGTTTGAGTTCGCCTGGCCGTGGATCTTTGCGCTGCTGCCGCTACCGTGGTTGATGCGTCTGGTCCTGCCGGTGGCCGACAGCGGCGAGCCGGCGCTGAAAGTCAGTTTCCTCGCCGACCTCGAAGGCCTCGCCCGCCGCCGTGCCCGCGCCAACTTGCCGGCATGGCGGCAGCAGGCGCCGTTTATCTTGCTGTGGCTGATCCTGCTGATCGCCGCCGCCCGCCCGCAATGGCTCGGCGAACCGCTGCCGATTGCCGCCAGTGGCCGTGATCTGCTGGTGGCAGTGGACGTCTCCGGCTCGATGGATTTCCCCGACATGCAGTGGCAGGACGAAGAGGTCAGTCGCTTGTCGCTGGTGCAGCATTTGCTCGGCGATTTCCTTGAAAGCCGCGATGGCGACCGCGTCGGATTGATCCTGTTTGGCAGTCAGGCCTACCTGCAAGCGCCGCTGACCTTTGACCGACGCACCGTGCGAGTGTGGCTCGACGAGGCGCGGATCGGTATCGCCGGCAAGAACACCGCGATCGGCGATGCCATCGGCCTGGCCTTGAAACGCCTGCGTCTGCGTCCGGCGCAAAGTCGCGTGCTGATTCTGGTCACCGACGGCGCCAACAATGGCGGCGAAATCAATCCCCTGACCGCTGCGAAACTGGCAGCCAGCGAAGGCGTCAGAATCTATCCGATCGGCATCGGCGCCGATCCCGAGGACAGCGGCTCGACGGGGCTGCTCGGGGTCAATCCGAGCCTTGACCTGGATGAACCGGCGCTCAAGGCCATCGCCGAAGTCACCGGCGGCCAGTACTTCCGCGCCCACGACGGCAAAGAGCTGCAGGCGATCAAGGACACCCTCGATCAGCTCGAGCCGGTGACTCAGCAACCGACTCAGGCACGCCCGGCGCAGGCTTTGTATCACTGGCCGCTGGCGTTGGCGCTGTGGTTGAGCCTGTTGCTGGTGGTTCGCGAATTGTGGCCGGACAACCCGCTGCAACGCCTGTTCAGCAAGCAACTGTATTTGCAAAGTCCGTTGCCGGACTGGCGTGAGCGCCTGCAACGTTTGCGTCTGCGGAGGCGCCGATGATCGCGCTCTGGCCGCACTGGTTCCGCCCCTGGTGGCTGTTGCTGTTGCCGTTGCTCGGCTGGCTGCTCTGGCAACTCTGGCACCGGCAGAAGCGCGCCGGTCGCTGGCAGATGATTCTGCCACCAGCGTTTCACGCGGCCCTGCTCAGTGGTGGCAGCGGGCGCCAGAGCAAATTGCCGTGGATCGCCCTTGGCGTGGCGTGGTTGCTGACCATTCTGGCGCTGCTCGGGCCGAGCTGGGAGCGCGTCGAACAGACCAGCCAGAAACCCGCCGATCCGCTGGTGGTGGTGCTCGAACTGACGCCAGAGATGCTCGCCACCGACTCGCCGCCAACACGTCTGGAGCAGGCGCGGCGCAAGCTGTTCGACCTGTTGCAGGCGCGCAGCGATGCGCAGACTGCCATCGTGGTTTATGCCGGCAGCGCGCACACGCTGGTGCCGCTGTCGGATGATCTGGCGACCAGCCGTAATCTGCTCGATGCACTCAAACCGTCGCTGATGCCGCAAAGCGGTCACCGCGCCGATCTGGCAGTGGACAAGGCACTGGCCTTGCTCAAGCAAGGGGCGCTGGGTGAGGGACGGATTCTGTTGATCGGTTCGTCGCTCAATGAAGAGGAACGGCGCGGTATTCGTCGCGCGCTCAATGGCGAGTCGACGCAACTGCTGATGCTCGGGATCGGCACCGCTGAAGGTGCGCCGATTGCCCAGGAGGACGGCAGTTTCCTCAAGGACGAGCAAGGCGCGATCCGCGTGCCTCAACTCGACAGCCCGGGTTTGGCGACCTTCCTCAACAGTGTCGGCGGCGAGTATCGCTCGGCGCGACTCGACGAGGCTGATCTCGGCGCCCTTGGCCTGCTCAACGGCCCGCGCAGCCTGCGTGACGATGGCCAGACCGTGCGCCTCGACACCTGGGCCGATCAGGGTTACTGGCTGCTGTTGCCGCTGCTGTTGCTGGCGGCCTGTGCCGGGCGTCGCGGCTGGCTGTTCTGCCTGCCGCTGCTGTGGTGCCTGCCGCAACCGAGCTACGCTTTCGACTTCGAAGACTTGTGGCTGCGCCCTGACCAGCAGGGTTTGCACCTGCTCAAGCAGAAGCGCCCGGCCGAGGCCGCGCAGCATTTCGAGGATCATCAGTGGCAAGGGGTGGCGTTGTACGAGGCCGGCGACTACAGTGGCGCCGCTCAGCGCTTCGCCGAGGGCAGCGATGCCCGCGCCCACTACAATCGTGGCAACGCCCTGGCAAAAAGCGGTGAGCTGGAAGCAGCAATCGACGCCTACGAACAGGCGCTGGAGCTGCAAGCGGATCTGCGTCCGGCGCAGACCAACAAGGCGTTGGTGGAAAACCTGCTGAAGCAGAAAAACGCCTCGCCGCCGACCGAACCGGATAACCAGCCGAACCAACAAAGTCTGCCCGGCGATGAGCCCTCGCCGACCACCGCGCCCCCTCCGGCGGTGACCAGCGAAACCCAGAGCGAGGCGCAACCGGCCGAGTCCGCGAGCGAACCACCTCCGACCGCCCCGCCACTGCCAGGCCCCAACGAAATCCCCGGCAGCAACGAGGAAGAGGAAACCGACACGGTGCCGACCCTGCGCCCGAGCGAGAACAATCTCGAAGGCGAACAGCGTCAGGCGCTCGAGCAATGGCTGGGCAAGATCCCGGACGACCCGGGCGAACTGCTCAGGCGCAAATTCTGGTACGAACAGCAACAACATCAGGATCAGGAAAACATTCGATGACCCGCTTCACCGCTCTCTTGCTGCCCCTGCTGATCAGCACGTTTACCGCTCAGGCGGCCGAGCTGACCGCCAGCGTGGATCGCAGTCGCCTGAACTCCGGCGAGACGGTCGAGCTCACCCTCGAAACTGATGACGTCACCCAGTTCGGCAAGCCGGACCTGTCGGCGCTGGAAGCGCTGTTCGAAGTGCGCGGCACGCGTCAGGTCAACCAGCTCAACACGCTCAACGGCGACACCCGTGCGACCACGCGCTGGATCATCACCCTGCTGCCGAAAGAGAACGGCAGCGTAACTATTCCGCCGCTGCAACTGGGCGAAGCGCAAAGCCAGCCGATCACCGTGCAGGTGTTTGCCAGCGATCACCGCGAAGACAAGAACAGCCTCGATCCGGTGTTCATCGAAGCCAGCCTCGATCAGACCAGCGTCTATGTACAGGCCCAGGCCATCCTGACCCTGCGCATCTATCATTCAGTCTCGCTGTACGACGACAGCAGCCTGAGCCCGCTGCAAATCGCCGATGCGCGCATTGAACAACTTGGCGACACCCGCACCTACGAGAAAGACATCAACGGCCTGCGCCACGGCGTGATCGAGATGCGCTACGCGATCTACCCGCAACACAGCGGCCTGCTGACGATCGCCCCGCAGACCTTCAGCGCCACATTGGTCGATACCGCGCCATCAGCAGACGCCTCGGGACCGAAGCCCGGCAAACTGATGCGCGTCAGTTCTGCGTCGATCCCGTTGACGGTCAAACCGAAACCGCTGACCTACCCGGTCGACGCACCATGGTTGCCGGCACGCAGTCTCAGCCTCAGCGAAAGCTGGAGCCCGGAACCGGATCACACCCAGGTTGGCGATTCCCTGACCCGCAGCCTGACCCTGAAAGTCGAAGGCCTCGCCAGCTCGCAGCTGCCCGCCCTGCCCGCTACCGACGTCAACGGCCTGCGCCGCTACCCCGATCAACCGGTGCTGAGCAACCAGAGCAGCGACCGCGGCATCATCGGCAGCCGCGAAGAACGCGAAGCCCTGGTGCCAAGCCGCAGCGGCGCGATCGACCTGCCAACCGTCGACGTCGTCTGGTGGAACACCTTCGAAGACCACCTCGAACACAGCAGCCTGCCCGCACGCACCCTGCAAGTGGCGAACAACCCGAGCCTGCAAATCGACACCCCGGCCGGCACCCTGCAACCGAGCACACCCGACAACGACACCCTGTGGTGGTGGAAACTCAGCACCCTGATCCTCGCCTGCACCACCCTGCTCGGCTTCGGCCTCTGGTGGCGCGCCCGCTGGCAACCGGCAGTCCACCGCGCCGCGCAGGCCGGCCCGAGCCCGCGCACCCTGCTCGACGACATCAAACGCGCCAGCCAGGCCAACGACCCGCACGCCACCCGCCAGGCACTGGATGCCTGGGCGCGGCAACAACCGGAGACACTGGCAGACATGGCCGCGCGGTTCGTGCCGTTGTCGGATGCGTTGGACGGGTTGAACGGCGCGCTGTACAGCGAGACCGGACAGCATTGGCAGGGCGAGGATTTGTGGCGGGCGATCCGTACTATTCCGGCGGCGGAGCGAGTGCAGGATCCGGTAGGCGAGAGTGGCTTGCCGCCGCTTTATCCCAAGTAAAACGCCAAAGATCGCAGCCTTCGGCAGCTCCTACGGATTCTGTGCAGGAGCTGCCGAAGGCTGCGATCTTTTGATCTTGCCAGTAAACTCACCTTTCTCAAGCCGCCCCGTTCTTTTGCGGCCATCACCTCATTTAACGTTGCGGAGTCCACCTTGCGTCTGTTCCACACCTCCGACTGGCACCTTGGGCAAAACCTGCACGGCCAGGAGCGCGATTTCGAGCACGCGTGTTTTCTCGAATGGCTGCTGCGCCAGTTGCAACTGGCGCAGCCGGATGTGCTGCTGATCGCCGGGGACATCTTCGATACGGTCAATCCGCCGGTCAAAGCACAGGAACGCCTCTACGATTTCATCGTCAGCGCTCACGAACAGCAGCCGCTCCTGACCATCGTGATGATCGCCGGCAACCATGATTCCGGCTCGCGGATCGAATTGCCCGCGCCTCTGATGCGGCGTTTGCGCACCCACGCGTTGGGCCGGGTGCTGTGGCTGGATGACGGCCAGCTCGATGCCGAGCGCCTGTTGCTGCCGCTGCCGAATGCCCAGGGCGAAATCGCCGCGTGGTGTCTGGCCCTGCCATTTTTGCGCCCGGCGGAAGTCACTGGTGCGCATCTGGGCGACAACTATTTGCGCGGCATCGGTCAGGTGCATGAATGGCTGATTGCGGCGGCGAATGCCAAGCGTCAGCCCGGGCAGGCGTTGATCGCTATCAGCCACGCGCACATGGCCGGCGGTTCGGTATCGGAGGATTCCGAGCGCAGCCTGATCATCGGCAATGCCGAAGCGCTGCCCGCCAGCCTGTTCGGCGAAAGCATCAGTTATGTCGCCCTCGGCCATTTGCACAAGCCGCAGAAGGTCAACGGCGAGGAGCGCATCCGCTACAGCGGATCGCCGATTCCGCTGTCGTTCTCGGAGATCGGTTATCAGCATCAGATTCTCGATGTGGTCCTGGACGGCGAAACCCTGGTCAGCGTCGAGCCGAAACTGATCCCGCGCTCGGTCAATCTGCAGCGCATCGGCCCGGCGCCGCTGGCCGAGATTCTGCTGCAACTGGCCGACCTGCCGAACGTCGATCTGCTCGCCGAAACCCAGCGCCAGCCATGGCTCGAAGTGCGGGTGCGCCTCGACGAGCCGCAGCCGGATCTGCGCCATCAAGTGGAGACCGCACTGCAAGGCAAAGCCGTACGTCTGGTACGCATCGCCGCTGAATACGCCGGCAATCGTGGCGCCGATGGCAGCGATGACGGCAGCACGCTGATCGAACTCGACCAGCTCACCCCGCAGGAATTGTTCAGCCGCGCCTGGCTCGACAATTACGGCAGCGAGGTCGATGAGCGAACGCTCAAGGACTTCGCCGAGTTGCTGCAAGACGTGCAACTGGAGGGCGAGCAGCCATGAAGATTCTCGCCATTCGCTTGAAGAACCTCGCCTCGCTGGCCGGGCCGTTCGAGATCGATTTCACTGCTGAGCCGCTGGCCAGCGCCGGTCTGTTCGCGATCACCGGCCCGACCGGCGCCGGCAAAAGTACCCTGCTCGACGCTTTGTGCCTGGCACTGTTCGGCGCTGTGCCGCGCCTGAACAACACTGGCCGCGATGCCAAAGTCCCCGACGCCGACGGCGAGATCGCCACTGGCGACCCGCGCACCTTGCTGCGTCGTGGCACGGGCGAAGGCTATGCCGAAGTGGATTTTGTCGGCGTCGATGGCCGCCGCTATCGCGCACGTTGGGAAGCCAACCGCGCTCGCGAGAAGGCTGGCGGCAAGTTGCAAGCGAGCCGGCAGAGCCTGCGCGATATCGATCAGGATCAATTGCTCGCCAGCCAGAAAGGCGAATACAAAACCCAACTGGAAGCCGCGCTGGGCCTGAATTTCGAACAGTTCACCCGCGCTGTGCTGCTGGCGCAGAGCGAATTCAGCGCGTTCCTCAAGGCCGACGACAACGACCGCAGTGAGCTGCTGGAAAAACTCACCGACACCGCGCTCTACACTCGCCTCGGTCGTCGCGCTTTCGACAAGACCAAAGAAGCCCGCGAAGCGCACAAGCTGCTGCAGGATCAGGCCACCGGGGTCACGCCACTGGCACCTGAAGCGCGCGCCGAACTCGACGAGCGCTTCAACACCGCGCAGCAACACATGAAAGCGCAACAGGCGCAGCTCAAACAGCTTGAGCAACAACACGGTTGGCTGAAGGATTTGCGTCTGTTGCAAGACGCGCAAAAAGCCGCCAGCGAACAACTGCAAACTGCGCAACAGCAATGGCAAGCCCTGGCTGGCGAGCGGGTGAAACTGACGCGTCTGGAGCAGCTTGGCCCGCAGCGCCATCAGTTCGCGCGCAAGGCCGAGCTCGATGCGCTGCTGACGCCACTGGCGGCGCAGATTGCCGCGCACACGCAAGAACATGCGGCCCTCGGGGAACGCCAGACGCAACTGGCGCAAAACCTCGACGCAGCAAAAGTCGCCCTGAGCCAAGCGCAACAACGCCAGAGCGAAAACGCGCCGCTGCTGCGTCAGGCATTCGAAGAGCAAAGCACCCTCGCCCGTCTGATCAAGGACACTGCCAGCAGCGCCGAAGCCCGGCAAGCGGCCGAGCAAGCGTTCAAGGATGGCCAGAGCGCGATTCAGGCCTTGCAGGAAAAACAGGCTGAGGTCACCGAGCGTCTGCAACGCATCGCCACCGGGCTTGAGCAGAGTGTGCATCTGGCGCCGTTGAGCGATGCCTGGAGCGCCTATCGCGATCGCCTGCAACAACTGATGCTGATCGGCAACCGTTTGAACAAGGGCCAGAGCGAACTGGCGTCCCTTGAACAGAACGCCGCGCACAGCGCTGAACAACTGGCTGCGCATAAACAGCAACTGGAAGTCCTGTTCAAGGAGGCCGGTGCTGAACCGGATGCGGTCGCCGAACAGATCGGCCTGCTCGGCACTTTGCTGCAGGACAACCGCAAACAGCTGCGCGCGATCGAAGACCTGTCGCGGCTGTGGGCGTCTCAACAGGATCTCGACAAGCGCAGCGCCGAGTTGCAACAGCGTCAGCTCGACGCGCAGCAGCAACGTGAACGTCTGACCCAGGACGGTGTGAAAACCAAGGCCGAACTGACCGTCGCCGAGCAGACCCTCAATGTCACTCGCGAACTGCTCGAGCGTCAGCGGCTGGCGCGCAGTGCCAGTGTCGAAGAGTTGCGCGCGCAGTTGCAGGACGATCAGCCCTGCCCGGTCTGCGGCAGCAACGAGCATCCGTATCATCAGCCCGAAGCGCTGCTGCAAAGCCTCGGGCGCCACGATGAAAGCGAACAGGCCAATGCCCAGCAAGTGGTCGATCAGCTCAAGGAAAAACTGATCGAACTGCGCGGCGAAGTCGGTGGCGTGATCGCGCAACAGAAAGAATTGCTCCAGCAACAGGAACAACTGGCTGCGCAGCAACAAGCCCTGGCCCCAAGCCTCGACGCGCATCCGCTGGCCGCGCAACTGTTCAATCAGGACGCCGACAAACGCGACGCCTGGCTCAGCCGCCAGAACGAGCAGTTGAACCAAAGCATCACTCAGGACGAACAACGCCAGAGCGCCCTGCTCACCTTGCAGCAGGACGCCGCGCGTCTGTCGCAGCAATTGCGTCAGGCCGAGGCCGCCCATCAGCAAGCGGCGCAACAGCTGAGCCATCAGCAGCATGAACTCAACAGCGACCGTCAGCGCCTTGAGGAGGAACTCAACGCGTTCGGCCCGCTGCTGCCGGCTGACACCCTCGAAGCACTGCGCCTTGAGCCGGCCGCGACGTTCCTGCAACTGGATCGGCAGATCGCCGAGCGTCTGGCCCAGCTCGAGCAGCAAAAGGAAGAACTGAGCGAACAGCAGCAACGCCAGCTAACCCTCGAGAAAGAACAGGATCGCCAGCAGTTGCGCACTCAGCAACTGCAAAACGTCGAGGAGCAATTCACGGCGTTGACCGAGCAGCAGCAAAGCTGTCAGGAAAAACTCGCGCTACTGATTGGCGAGCACAGCAGCGCCGAGCATTGGCAGCAGCAGTTGGAACACGCGGTGGAACAGGCGCGTATTGCCGAGACCAGCACGGCTGAGGAACTGCAGACCGTACGCACGCAGCTGGTGCAAATCGCCGCTGAGCTCAAGGCGCAGCAGGATCGCCTGCAAGCACTGCAAGCTGAAGATTGGGCACTCGCCGCCAAGATCGCCGATTGGCGCGCCAACCATCCGGAACTGGATGACGGCGGCCTCGAAGACTTGCTGCGCTTCGATGACGCGCAGGTCGCCGAATTGCGCCAGACTCTTCAGCACAACGAAAAAGCCATCGAACAGGCCCAGGTCTTGTTGCAGGAGCGCGATCAGCGCCTGCTCGATCATCAGGCCCGGCAAGACGACAATCTTGACGCCGAACAGCTCGATAGCGCCCTCGCTGAATTGCAAAAACAGTTCGCCGTCAGTGAGCAGCAGTGCGCCGAGTTGCGCGCCGAACAGGTTGAAGACCAGCGCCGGCAGAACGCCAATCAGGCGCTGGCCCAGCAGATCGCCGAGGCTTATGCCGAGTATCAACGCTGGGCGCGGCTCAGTGCGTTGATCGGCTCGGCCACCGGCGACACCTTCCGCAAGATCGCCCAGGCCTACAACCTCGACCTGCTGGTGCATCACGCCAACGCGCAACTGCGCCAACTGGTCAAACGCTATCGCCTCAAACGTGGCGGCAGCATGCTCGGCCTGCTGGTGATGGACACGGAAATGGGCGACGAACTGCGCTCGGTACATTCGTTGTCCGGCGGCGAGACGTTCCTCGTCTCGCTGGCGTTGGCGCTGGGTCTGGCTTCGATGGCGTCGAGCACGCTGAAAATCGAATCGCTGTTTATCGACGAAGGTTTCGGCAGCCTCGATCCGGAATCGCTGCAACTGGCCATGGATGCACTGGATGGATTGCAGGCGCAAGGGCGCAAGGTGGCGGTGATTTCCCATGTGCAGGAAATGCACGAACGCATCCCGGTGCAGATTCAGGTGCGGCGCCAGGGCAATGGTTTGAGCACGCTGGAGGTGAAATGAACACGCTGTATTCGTTCCGCCGCTGCCCTTACGCGATGCGGGCGCGGATGGCGCTGCGTTATGCGGACGTACCGGTGGAGATTGTTGAGGTCAGCCTCAAGGACAAGCCGGCGCAGATGCTCGCGCTCTCGCCCAAGGGCACGGTGCCGGTGCTGGATGCCGATGGCGTGGTGATTGATGAGAGCCTGCAGATCATGCGCTGGGCGTTGGCGCAGAATGATCCGGATGATTGGTCGCTGGCCGGAGATTCATTCGCGGCGCTGTGGATGGAAAAGCTGATTGAGGGCAATGATCAGATTTTCAAAACAGCTTTGAATCGTTACAAGTATGCCGAGCGCTACCCTGAGCAGCCGATGGAAGCTTATCGCGCTGAAGGTGGATTGTTTCTGCAGAAGCTGGATGAGCTGCTCGAAGGCCGCGAATATTTGCTGGCCGATCATCAAAGCCTCGCCGACATCGCCCTGCTGCCCTTCGTCCGGCAGTTCGCTCATGTTGATCGGGAGTGGTTTGCGCAGACCCCGTACGTTCGTTTGCAAGCCTGGTTGCAGCGTCTCCTCGAATCCGAACTGTTCACTTCAATCATGAAGAAGTCGAGCTGAATCTCGGCCTCACACACACCTGTGGCGAGGGAGCAAGCTCCCTCGCCACAATGGTCCGCGTTGCCTACGCCAGTGCTTGGCACATGCCAAGTGCCATGCAATCCACTTCAAACGGTCCGAGAAAATCCACTGAGACCTTGACCGGTGGATTGCCGGCCATCAGCCCCAGCGTGTTGGCGCGTTCGATGTTGTGCGCGATGTTGTGGTTGGCCTCTATGGCCCGGGCCAATCCGCCCACCGAGCCCTGGCCGAACCCCAGCAATGAGGCGCCGTTGGTCATCAATGCCAGACTGGCGATGACCCAGAGTCTGTAGCCTTTCATGCGCCGCCGACTCCTGCGAGTTCGGCCCTGTCGACCATCGCGCTTTGCGAGCGCAGTTCGAACTGGATGCCAGGGTGGGCGACGTCGATCGGGGCTTCGAAGCTGTGTTCCATCTGCGCGCCGATGCTGACGAACAGCACCACGGCCAAGTACAGACCGATGGCCAGATAGGCGCCGCGTTTGGCGGAAGTGAGGATTGCGCTGGCCATGGTGTTCTCCGTGGGCAAAGGTTTCGATGGCCACAGAATCAATCAAAAAAGCCGAGGCAACCACTCAGGGTTTGCCATAGTAAACATCAGCTTCGTTGATTATTTAGCCGCTCTATTTGCCGGCGAGAGAAAACCTATGAGTGGAGAACGCGTACGCGCGTAGGAGCTGTCGAAGGCTGCGATCTTTTGATTTTGCTTTTGAAAAACAAGATCAAGAGATCGCAGCCTTCGGCAGCTCCTACAAGGAGACGGGAATTTCAGGCTTGGGTTTTGTGATCCAGCGCGGCGTAGAAGTTGGCGCTTTGTTGCAGGTATTTCTGGGTGTAGCTCTGGGTGTGGGATTTTTTGCTGGCGATTTCGACGTTGGCACCGGCTGGCAATACCACGGTGGCAGAAATGGCGGAAGCGGCGATAACGGAGAAGAGATTGAAGTTCATGGCGGTAACCCTCGTGTTCGTTTGCATGTTTTGCCCGGTCGGGCTGTGAAACAAACGTAACGCTCGAGGGTTGTTCGCTTGAAATCTTTTGTAGCATTAGCCGTTATCAGTGCAATTAATACAACGATGCAGGCCCCGCAGACCGGGGCCTGTGGCTTATTGTCGCACTAGAAATTTCAGATCGCTTGGCGCGTCGATCGGCAATTTTTGCACGGTTTTGCCGAGCAGACCGGTCTTGGCATCACGTTCGACGACGACAATCTGGTTGCTCTTCTGATTGGCGATCAAGACGAATTTACCGCTCGGATCAAGGGCAAACTCGCGCGGGTGATCACCCTCGACCGAGCGTTTTTGCAGCTCTTTGAGCTGGCCACTCGCCGGGTCGATGCTGAACACCACCAGTTGATTGGCCGTGCCACGGTTGCTCACGTAGAGAAACTTGCCATCAGCTGAAGCATGCAGCGCCGCGCCCGCCTTGTCCGAGGTTGGCTGGCCCGCGGCGAGATCGACGAGTTGCGTCTGGGTCAGCACGCCATCGTTGTAATCGAACACCGCAACCTGCGCGCTCATCTCCATGGTCAGCCAGGCGTGTTTGCCGTCGGCGCTGAACAGCAGATGACGCGGGCCACTGCCGGCCGGCAAGGCTACCGAAGCGGTTTTCGCCGGAGTCAGCGGCAGGTGCGGGTTGGCCTTCGGATCATATTGATAGATGAAAACCTTGTCCGCGCCCAAGTCATTGGAGAACACGTAGCGACCGTCCGGCGAAGACACGGTCGAGTGCACGTGGTTGGAAGCCTGGCGCTCAGGGTTGACCCGACTGGCCGGGTGGCCGCTCATCTGCACCACCGGTTTCAGTTGACCGTCGCCATCGACCGGCAACACCGCCAGGGTGCCGCCCGGATCTTCCATCACCGAGTAGTTGCTGACGAACAGATGCTTGGCATCAGCACTGAGGCTGGAATGGGTCGGCTCGTTGCCCAGGCTCTGCACTTGATTGATCAGGCTCAGCGCATGGGTTTTCGGGTCGATGGCATAGCTGCTGACACGACCGACCGGATCGGTCTGGCCGGGGCCGTTTTCGTTGACCACGAACAGGCGTTTCTGGTCTTTCGAGAGTGTCAGCCACGATGGGTTTTCAGTCTTGACCACTTGCAGCGGCTTGGCATCGATCTGGCCGGTGGCGCTGTCGAACTGCATGCGGTAGATGCCCTGGCTGGAACCGGCGGTGTAAGAGCCGACCAGCAACTGCAAGGTCTCGGCGCTGGCGCTGGACAGGCCCATCGCGCCGACGCTGCCGGCCATCAGCAGGGGCCAGAAATTACGCATTTTCATTATCGTCATCCTCGTCGTCGCTGCTGCTGACTACGTCGCCGAGACACACCAGGCGATGCTCGCCCGTGGTCTTGGTGTCGCTGGCGAATCCGATGATCAGCCAGCTCTGCAGCGTCTCATCGAACGTCGCCGCCGCGACCTGCGCCGGGGTGAATTCCCAGTGCTTGGCTTCACGGCCATCGATGCATTCGATGTGCAGGTTATCGTCCTCGTCGAGGGCAAATTCGAAGGCGTGCAGGCCATCGATTTCGACCATACCGCAGTGTTCGAGGGCGTTGAGAAGGGTTTGGGCAGTCATGGCAAACAGTCTTTCTTTGGGGGGAAAGGGCCAATGATAGCTCATTGTCGAAACAGTCCCCTTGTAGGAGTGAGCCTGCTCGCGATAGCGGTGGGTCTCCAGCAGAGATGCTGAATTTAAGACCGCAATCGCGAGCAGGCTCACTCCTACAGGGGTTGTGGTTGGCTTTAGATCGCCTCACGCGATGGCTTGCCATCCACCAGGCGCTGGATACGCAGCGGGTTGGCGTTTTTCAGTGGCTCGGGCAGCAAGCTGTCCGGGTAGTTCTGGAAGCACACCGGGCGCAGGAATCGATCGATCGCCAGCGTGCCGACCGACGTGCCGCGCGCATCGGACGTCGCCGGGTATGGCCCGCCGTGCACCATCGAATCGCACACTTCGACACCGGTCGGATAACCGTTGAGCAGGATGCGCCCGACCTTCTGCTCCAGCAGCGGCGTCAGTTCGGCGAATTGCTCGAAGTCGGACTGTTCGCCGATGATCGTCGCGGTCAGTTGACCGTGCAGGCCATGCAGCGCCGCGCTGAGTTGGGCCTGATCGGCCACTTCAACGATGACCGTGGTCGGACCGAACACTTCTTCCTGCAGCACTTCGTCACCGTTGATCAACAGGCTGACATCGGCTTTGAACAATTGCGGCTGCGCCTGATTGCCCTGCTGCGGATTACCGGCCAGATGCTCGATGCCGCTGTGCGCCAGGAGTTTTTCCAGGCCTTTGCCATAGCTGCCGAGGGTGCCGGCATTGAGCATGGTTTGCGCCGGTTGATCGCCGATCGCAGCAGCGACCTGTTGGACAAACGCGCTGAACTGCGGCGAGCGAATACCGATGACCAGACCCGGATTGGTACAGAATTGACCACAGCCCTGCACCACCGAAGCGGTGAGTTCACGCGCAACGGTTTCCGAACGCGTGGCCAGTGCCTGTGGCAGCACGATCACCGGGTTGATGCTCGACATCTCGGCAAACACCGGGATCGGTTGCGGACGTGCAGCGGCCATGTCGCACAAGGCGCGACCGCCCTTCAGCGAACCGGTGAAGCCAACCGCCTGAATCGCCGGATGCTTGACCAGCCATTCGCCCACGCCGCCACCGTAGATCATGTTGAACACGCCGGCGGGCATGCCGGTTTTTTCCGCTGCACGAATGATCGCGTCGGCGACCAGTTCAGCGGTGGCCATGTGGCCGCTGTGGGCCTTGAACACCACCGGGCAACCGGCGGCCAGTGCCGCTGCGGTGTCGCCGCCAGCGGTGGAGAACGCCAGCGGGAAGTTGCTCGCGCCGAACACCGCGACCGGGCCGAGGCCGATGCGGTATTGGCGCAGATCCGGACGTGGCAGCGGCTGACGATCGGGCAATGCCAGATCGATGCGCGCGCCGTAGAAGTCACCGCGACGCAGGACTTTGGCGAACAAACGCATCTGGCCGCTGGTGCGACCGCGCTCGCCCTGAATGCGTCCGGCTGGCAGCGCGGTTTCGCGGCAGACCACGGCGACGAAATCATCGCCAAGGGCGTCGAGTTCATCGGCGACGGCGTCGAGAAACTGCGCGCGGCGTTCGGCGCTGAGGCTGCGATACGTCGGGTAGGCCGCAGCGGCGGCTTTGGCGGCGGCGTCGACTTCTTCCGCCGTGGCCTGAATGAAATCGTGCGGCAGGGCCTCGCCAGTGCTGGCGTCGACCGAGTGCAGTTTGACGCTGCCGGCGGCGCTGCGCTGACCGCCGATGTAGTTGTGACCGAGAATCTGAGTCATGGGATCTCCTTAAAGGGTGCCGATGCTGTCCGGTTCAAAAGCCGCCTGGACCGGTGCGATGCCGTTGACCAGCGGAGCGCCGAATTCGGCCTGGCTGATCTCGAACGTGTCGCCCGGCTGGGTGCGGATGCCGTCGGCAAAGGACAAAGTCGCGGTGCCGAAAAAGTGAATGTGCACGTCGCCCGGACGCAGGAACTGACTGTATTTGAAGTGGTGGTATTCGAGGTTGGCGAGGCTGTGGCACATGTTGGCCTCGCCGCTGAGGAACTCGTTTTGCCAGAGCACTTCGCCGTCACGCAGGATTCGGCTGGTGCCGGCAAGGTGTTGAGGCAATTCACCGGTGCGAAGTTCCGGGCCATAACTGCAACTGCGCAATTTCGGGTGCGCGAGGTAGAGGTAATTCTTGCGTTCCATGACGTGGTCGGAGAACTCGTTGCCCACCGCAAAACCGAGGCGATACGGCTTGCCGTCGTTGCCGATGATGTACAGGCCGGCCATCTCCGGCTCTTCACCGGCGTCTTCGGCAAACGGCGGCAGCGGAAACGGCTGCCCCGGACGCACGACGATGCTGCCGTCGCCCTTGTAGAACCACTCCGGTTGCACACCGGCCTGCCCCGCCGCCGGTTTGCCGCCCTCCACGCCCCATTTGAAAATGCGCATGGTGTCGGTCATCGCCGCTTCATCGCCGGCCTGCTGGTGCATCTTGTCGCGGGCCGAAGCGCTGCCCAGGTGAGTCAGGCCGGTACCGCTGACCAGCATGTGCGCCGGGTCCGGGTGATCCAGTGGCGGCAGGATGCGCAGGTCTTTGAGCAACTGCGCGTAGTCATGGCTGGCGCCAAGGCCGAGGGTCTGCACTTGCTGCTCCAGGGAACCACCGGCCTCGATCGCGGCCAGGGCCAGATCACGGACACTGCGCGCGTCCTGGACTTCGCGGACCTGACCGTTGTCGACCACGCCGACCCGACGCTCACCGTTGGATAATTCGAATTGAACCAGATGCATGATTTTCTCCTGTGTTATTCGAAACACCGCAGCCCCCTTGTAGGAGTGAGCCTGCTCGCGATAGCGGTGTGTCAGTTGGCAATTTTTTTCGCTGATACACCGCCATCGCGAGCAGGCTCACTCCTACAGGGGTGGTGCCAGCCCGTCAGGTGCGGGTCGCACCACGGGCACTCGCAGCGAACTGGTCGACGGGCAGCACATGCTTGCGTTCCAGAACGCGATAGACGATGCCCGTCAGAATCAGCCCGAACACCATCACGCCCGAGAGGAAATACAGCCCCGAAGCCAGATTGCCGGTGTATTCCTTCAATGCGCCAATCACGAACGGCCCGATGTAACCGCCGAGGTTGCCGACCGAGTTGATAAGGGCAATCCCCGCCGCGGCACTGGCACCGGCGAAGAAGCGCCCGGGCAAAGTCCAGAAAACGGCTGTGCACGAGAACAACGCAAACGCCACCAGACACAGCGCCGCCAGTTGCGCCACCGGCATCGACAGCCAGGCACTGAGGAACAGGCCCAGTGCACCGAGTACATAGAGCACCGCCAGGTGGCCGTAGCGATCATTCAAGCGGTCGGAGCTGCGCGGAATGATCAGCAGGCCAATGATCCCGAAAATGTACGGCACTGAAGAAACGAAACCGGTGACCAGATCGCTGCCGCCGAATTGTTTGATCAGCGTCGGCAGCCACAGGCCGAGGCCATAAATGCTCAGGGTCACTGGCAGATAGAACAGCGCCAGCAGCAACACGCGTTTGTCTTTCAGCGCGTGCAGCGGATTGCCGTGACGGGTCTGGCCGTACTCCTGCAGATCCTTTTTCAGTTCGCCGGTCAGCCAGTCCTTTTCCGCCTGATCCATCCATTTCACTTGCTGCGGACCGTCCGGCAGCCAGCGCAGCACCGGCCAGGTCAGCAGGATCGCCGGGGTGCCGATGACGATGAACAGCCACTGCCAGCCGTGCAGACCGAGGATGCCATCCATGCCCAGCAACCCCCCGGACACGGGACCGGTAATCATCATGGCGATCGGTTGCGACAGGATGAACAGGCCGAGGATCTTGCCGCGATGGCGCACCGGGAACCACTGGGTGATGTAGTACAGCACGCCGGGGAAGAAGCCCGCTTCGGCCGCGCCGAGCAGAAAGCGCATCACGTAGAAGCTGTGCGGTCCTTGCACGAAGGCCATGCCGATGGTGATCGCGCCCCAGGTGATCATGATCCGCGCAAACCAGCGCCGCGCGCCGAAGCGTTCGAGCATCAGGTTGCTGGGAATCTCGAGAAGGAAGTAACCAATGAAGAACAGCCCGGCGCCCAGGCCATAGGCCGCATCGCCGATGCCGATGTCGGCGCCCATGTGCAGCTTGGCGAAGCCGACGGCGGAGCGATCCACATAGGCGATCAGGTACAGCAGGATCAGGAAGGGAATCAGTTTCAGTGTGATGCGCCGGACAAGCCGCAGTTCCTGGCTCATGAGATCGGTCTCCGATTGTTGTTTTTATAGAACCTCGGGGGACGCCTCTCGCCAAAACAGCCAGGGCCTTCCCTCCGTCGAAAACGACTATATAGTAATACTAATTACCCAACAACACTTCCAAAGCGCCGATTTTGCGCTTAGATTAAGCGTCAGCTCGCAAACAATAGTCTTACAATAAGAGAAACGATCATGTCTGATAAGAAACCCACCCTGCGCTCCGCCCAATGGTTTGGCACGGCCGACAAGAACGGCTTCATGTACCGCAGCTGGATGAAGAATCAGGGCATCGCCGACCATCAGTTCCACGGCAAGCCGATCATCGGCATCTGCAACACCTGGTCGGAACTGACTCCGTGCAACGCGCACTTCCGCCAGATCGCGGAGCACGTCAAACGCGGGGTGATCGAGGCCGGTGGTTTTCCGGTGGAATTCCCGGTGTTCTCCAACGGCGAATCGAACCTGCGCCCGACCGCCATGCTTACCCGCAACCTGGCGAGCATGGACGTTGAAGAAGCGATTCGCGGCAACCCGATCGACGGCGTCGTGCTGCTCACCGGTTGCGACAAAACCACCCCGGCACTGTTGATGGGCGCGGCCAGTTGCGACGTACCGGCCATCGTCGTCACCGGCGGGCCGATGCTCAACGGTAAGCACAAGGGCAAGGACATCGGCTCCGGCACTGTCGTGTGGCAGCTCAGCGAACAGGTCAAGGCCGGCACCATCACCATCGACGATTTCCTCGCAGCCGAAGGCGGCATGTCGCGTTCGGCGGGCACCTGCAACACCATGGGCACCGCGTCGACCATGGCCTGCATGGCTGAAGCACTGGGCACTTCCCTTCCACACAACGCCGCGATTCCCGCAGTAGATGCGCGGCGTTACGTGCTGGCCCACATGTCTGGCATGCGCGCGGTGGAGATGGTTCGCGAAGACCTGAAACTGTCGAAGATCCTGACCAAGGAAGCCTTCGAAAACGCCATTCGCGTCAACGCTGCCATCGGCGGTTCGACCAACGCCGTGATCCACTTGAAAGCCATTGCCGGGCGCATTGGCGTCGAGCTGGATCTGGACGACTGGACCCGCATCGGTCGCGGCATGCCGACCATCGTCGACCTGCAACCCTCCGGGCGTTTCCTGATGGAAGAGTTCTACTACGCCGGTGGTTTGCCAGCGGTGCTGCGTCGCCTCGGTGAAGCCAATCTGATCCCTAACCCGAATGCCTTGACGGTCAACGGAAAATCCATCGGCGAGAACACCAGGGACGCGCCGATCTATGGCGAGGACGAGGTGATCCGCACCCTCGACAATCCGATTCGCGCTGACGGTGGCATCTGCGTGTTGCGCGGCAATCTGGCGCCGCTGGGTGCGGTGCTCAAGCCGTCCGCCGCTAGCGCTGAACTGATGCAGCATCGCGGGCGCGCCGTGGTGTTCGAGAACTTCGACATGTACAAGGCGCGGATCAACGATCCAGAGCTGGACGTCGATAAGGATTCGATTCTGGTGATGAAGAACTGCGGACCGAAGGGTTATCCGGGCATGGCCGAAGTCGGCAACATGGGCTTGCCGGCCAAGCTGTTGGCGCAAGGCGTGACTGACATGGTGCGGATTTCTGATGCCCGCATGAGCGGCACGGCGTACGGCACGGTGGTTTTGCACGTTGCACCTGAAGCCGCAGCGGGCGGGCCTTTGGCGGCGGTGCAGGAAGGCGACTGGATCGAACTCGATTGCGCCAGCGGCCGTTTGCACCTGGACATTCCCGACGCTGAACTGGCGGCGCGCATGGCGGATCTGCAAGCGCCGCAGCAATTGCTGGTGGGTGGCTATCGTCAGCTGTACATCGACCACGTGCTGCAAGCGGATCAGGGTTGCGACTTTGACTTCCTGGTGGGTTGCCGAGGGGCCGAGGTACCGCGCCACTCCCATTAACACAGCCACTCCCTGTAGGAGTGAGCCTGCTCGCGATGGCAATCTGTCAGTTGACAACTCTGGTGACTGACACACCGCAATCGCGAGCAGGCTCACTCCTACATTTGCTATGCATCAGCCTCAAGAATGCCGCACGCCTGCTATGATGCGCGGCATCTCCATCGCTCAGGATCGCGCCACTCCCCATGGATTACCGCAAACCTTCCGACCGTAAAAGCATGCACTCGCGCATCGTCCAGGAACTGGGCATGCAGATCGTCTCCGGACGCTTTTTGCCCGACGACAAACTGCCCGCCGAAGCCCTGCTCTGCGAGGAGTACGCGGTCAGTCGGCCGGTGTTGCGCGAAGCCACGCGGGTGCTGGTGGCCAAGGGGCTGGTGTATTCCAGGCCACGGGTGGGCACGGTGGTCAAGGCCCGTCGCGAGTGGCACATGCTCGACCCGGACGTGCTGCACTGGTTGATGCAAAGCAGCCCGCAGAATGAATTCTTCAACGTGCTGACCAGCGTGCGCAGCATCATCGAACCGGCCGCCGCCGCCCTCGCCGCCCAGCATGCGACGGATGCCGACATCGCCGCGATCAACGAAGCCTACCAACGCATGGAAGCCGCTCCGACCCCGGAAGCGCTTTTGCAGCCGGATCTGGACTTCCACAGCCGCATCGCCGATGCGACGCACAATGACCTGCTGGCAAACCTGTGCAACATGTTGGCGGTGGCGATTGCCGAGGCGTTGAAGCATTCCAATCAGCGGCCGAATCTGCATGAATTGGCGTTGCCGAGGCACAAGGCGATTCTGACCGCCATCGAGAACCGCGATGCGCTCGGGGCCCGGCATGCGACGCTGGTGCAGCTGGATGATGCGCGCAGTGCGTTGAGTGTGGTGCTTGGCGCTGAGCTCTCTTAAGGCTTGAGACCGCTTGCCCTCACCCTAGCCCTCTCCCAAGGGGAGAGGGGACCGACCGGGTTGTGCTTCGTTATACATCGACCTGAAAAACCGAGTCGATTATGGATTCACAGCAGGGCGCTCAGGTCGGCGTAAATCTCTAATATCCCCCAATCAGTCCCCTCTCCCTCCGGGAGAGGGCTAGGGTGAGGGGCTCTTGATCTTGACCTTGACCTTGATCTTCGTCCACAAAAAAGCCGCAACCCCTAAAGGTTGCGGCTTTGTCGTTTCAGGCTTTCAGATCAATGGGCAAACAGCGAATTGCCCTTCTGCCCCGCCAGTTTTTCCGGCTTGATCAGGAACTTCGCCAACGCTGGCAGCAGCCACAGTGCGCCGAACATGTTCCACAGCAGCATGAAGGTCAGCATCAGGCCCATGTCGGCCTGGAACTTGATCGCCGAGAAGATCCAGGTGCACACGCCGATCGCCAGGCACAAACCGGTGAACAGCACGGCTTTACCGGTAGATTTCAGCGTCTGGTAATAGGCTTCCTGCAACGGCAACCCGGCACGCAGGAAACTTTCCAGGCGGCTGTAGATGTAGATGCCGTAGTCCACGCCGATCCCCACGCCCAGCGCGACCACTGGCAGCGTCGCGACTTTCACGCCGATGCCCATGAACGCCATCAGCGCGTTGCCGAGCACCGAGGTCAGCACCAGCGGCAGGACGATGCACAAGGTCGCCGCCCACGAGCGGAAGGTGATCATGCACATCACCGCGACGCAGATGTACACCAGAATCAGGATGGTCAGCTCAGCCTGCTTGATGACTTCGTTGGTGGCGGCTTCGATCCCGGCGTTACCGGCGGCGAGGATGAATTCCAGGCCGTCCTTGTTGTTTTCCTTGGCGAACTCCTGCACCGCTTGCACAGCGCGGTCGAGGGTTTCGGCCTTGTGGTCGTTGAGGAACACCAGCACCGGTGCCAGCGAGCAACTGTTGTTGTACAGGCCGTCGGCGCGGGCGATCGAGTTGTTCAGCACGTCCGGGTTGCGCGACAGGGTTTCCCATTTCAGGTTGCCCTCGTTCATGCCCTTGATCATTTGCTTGGACACGGTCACCAGCGAGATCGCCGACTGCACGCCCTCGGTGTTCTGCATTTTCCACATCAACTGATCGATCGGCGCCATGGCTTCGTAGCGCGAGCAGCCTTCGGCCTTGGTCTTGACCATCACCACCAGTACGTCAGAGCTGGTCGAGTAATTGCTGATGATGAAGTTGTTGTCCTTGTTGTAGCGCGAGTCCGGACGCAGTTCCGGCGCACCCTGGTCGAGGTCGCCGATTTTCAGGTTCTGGCTGTACCAGAGGCCGCCACCGAAGGCGATCAGCGCCAGGGCAACCGAGATCGGCGCGACTTTGGGGCTGGCGAAGTTCGACAGCAGGCGCCAGAACGGATGTTCGCGGTTGGCGTCCTTCTTGCTCTTGGCAATCGCACGCTTGCTGATGCCGACATAGGAAATCGCCACCGGCAGCAGGATCAGGTTGGTGAACACGATCACCGCAACGCCGATGGACGCGCCGATGGCCAGTTCACGGATCACGCCGATGTCGATGATCAGCAGGGTGATGAAGCCCACGGCATCGGCGAGAATCGCGATCATCCCCGGCAGGAACAGCTGGCGGAAGGTGCGTCGTGCAGCGGTCAGGGCGTTATCGGCCTCGCTGGACTGCAGGGCGATACCGTTGATTTTCTGCACGCCGTGGGAAATGCCAATGGCGAAAATCAGGAACGGCACCAGCATCGAATACGGGTCGAGCCCGAAGCCGAAGAAGTGCATGAGTCCCAGTTGCCAGACCACCGCCACCAGCGTCGTACTCAACACGGCGATGGTGCTGCGCAGGCAGTTGGTGAACCACAACAGCAAAATCAGGGTGATGACGAAGGCGACACCGAAGAACAGCACCACCATCACCAGACCGTCGATCAGGTCGCCGACCTTCTTGGCGAAACCGACGATATGGATCTTGATGTTGGGGTTCTGCGCTTCGAACTTGTTGCGGATCTTGTCTTCGAGCTCATGGGAGAACTGGCGATAGTCCAGCGCCAGCAGCTTGCCCTGATCCTGCGGGTCCGGGTAAGCCTCCAGCAGCGGGATGTCAACGATGCTCGACTTGAAATCGTTGGCCACCAGACGCCCGACCTGACCGGACTTGAGCACGTTGTTACGCAGCAGGTCGAGGCTGTCCTGGGAGCCGTTGTAGCTCTGCGGAATCACTTCACCGCCGGCGAAACCCTCTTCGGTCACTTCGGTCCAGCGCACGCTCGGGCTCCACAGCGACTTCAGCCCGGAACGGTCGACGCCGGAAATGTAGAACACCTCGTCGTTGATCTGGCGCAGGGTCTCCATGTACTCCTTGGAGAAAATGTCACCGTCGGTGGCTTCCACCGAAATACGCACCGTGTTACCCAGGTTCGCCAGATCGTTGCGGTGCTCCATCATCTTCTCGATGAAGGGATGCTGCAGCGGGATCATTTTTTCAAAACTGGTCGACGGCCGGATCAGCGTGGCCTGCCAGAACAGGAAAATGCTCACCACCAGGCAGATCAGGATCACGGCCGGGCGGTTGTTGAAGATCAGGCGCTCGAGAACCGTCGCCTTTTCCTGCTGAGGAGTGATCAAGGAAGTCATAGCCCCGCCTTCTTGTTATTGGTCTCGGCACCGTTTGGCTGGGTGATGTGCAAACCACCCTGCCCGGTCAGAATCAGGTTGCCGTTGCCGGCGGCGGTGACCGACGACAGCGAAATGCGATCCGGGCGGTTGAACACGCTGAAGGTTTCGCCATTGTCACTGCTGCTGATCACCGAGCCGCCGTTGCCGACGATGACGATCGAGCCGTCTTCCAGCAGTGTGCCGCCGGACAGCCCGAACTCCAGCGCACCGCGTGCGGCTTTCAGTTCGACCTGCTCCCAGTTGCTGCCGAAATCGGTGGAGCGATAGAGGTTGCCGCGCAAGCCGTACGCCAGCAGGGTCTGCGGCTGGGCCGTGCCGATCACGCCGAACAATGAACCTTCGTACGGACCTTCGAGTTTTTCCCAGGTCTGGCCGTCATCGGCGGAGCGGAACATGCTGCCGGACTCACCAACGATGAACAGCCCGGCGTCTTTCACAGAGGCGATGGCGTTGAGGTGGAACTGGTCTTCGTTGTCGAGGCGATCACTGACGTCTTCCCAGTGTTTGCCGCCATCGGTGGTTTCCAGCAGCGTGCCATAGGCGCCCACAGCAAAGCCGCTGCTGGCGTCCTTGAACCAGACGTCGAGCAGCGGCGATTCGCGTGCGAGGTCTTCGAATTGCTTGGTCCAGGTCAGACCGCCGTCTGCGCTGGCGAGAATCTGTGCGTCGTGACCGACCGCCCAGCCGTTTTTGTCGTCGACGAAATACACCGCGGTAAGCAACTGGCGAGTCGGCACCTTGGCCTGGGTCCAGGTCTTGCCCTGGTCATCGGAATAGACGATGTGCCCGCGATCACCGACCGCGACCAGGCGCGCGCCGGCGTGGACGACATCGAGAATCAGGCTCTTTGCGGCCTTGGCCGATTCGGTGGCATAGACCACGTCGGCCGGGGCCTCGGCGGCAATCACAGGCGCCGATAACGTGGCAAAGCCCAGCAGCGAGAGAGCTGTGACCAGCAACGCGGTGTTGCGTAACGCCGGCGGGCGGCAACGACTCATAGACCTTCCCCTATTTATTATTGTTGGGCCATCGGGCCTTCAAGGGCGCCGCAAGGGTGCTCGACTACTGGCAGTTCAGAAGCATCCTCCTGAAACCCGCAATCCAGAGCGCCTTCGGAAGCTGGCTCATCCTATCGGGCTTTGCAAATGTCTGACAATCGGCGCCACGTTATCTTTTGTTAACCGCATTGCCGCTGATTTCCCGTGTAGGAGTGAGCCTGCTCGCGATGGCGGTGTTTCAGTCAGAAAATCATTGGCTGACAGCCCCCTATCGCTAGCAGGCTCACTCCTACAAGGGATCATGGGGGCTGGGAATTTGAATACATGACCATTCGCCGGGGTGATGAGGCAAATCTCGTCAGGGGGACTTGCAGGATCGGTATTATGGTATACCATCAGACGCACAGACACTCTCAATCCCCCAACGGAGCAGCTCATGAGTTTCGAAATTCGCAAGATCGTCAGCTATGTCGAAGAAACCTTCATCGAAGGCGGCAAGGCGACTGACAAGCCGGTGACCATGGTCGGCCTTGCCGTGGTGATGAAGAACCCTTGGGTGGGCAACGGTTTTGTCGAAGACCTCAAGCCACAGATCCGCGCCAACTGCTCCGACCTCGGCGCCATGATGGTCGAGCGTCTGGTCGGCATCATCGGCGGTGCCGAGAAGATCGAGGCCTACGGCAAAGCGGCGGTGGTCGGCGCTGACGGCGAGATCGAGCACGCGTCGGCGGTGATCCACACCCTGCGCTTCGGCAACCACTACCGCGAAGCAGTGAAAGCCAAGAGCTACCTGAGCTTCACCAACAAGCGCGGCGGTCCGGGCACGTCGATTCAGATCCCGATGATGCACAAGGACGACGAAGGCCTGCGTTCGCACTACATCACCCTGGAAATGCAGATCGAAGACGCGCCGCGTGCCGACGAAATCGTCGTGGTACTGGGTTGCGCCGACGGTGGCCGCCTGCACCCGCGCATCGGCAACCGCTACATCGATCTGGAAGAACTGGCCGCCGAAAAAGCCCAGTAATCACAACAAGAAAGGCATTGCAGGAGCGCTCCATGATTCGGCTCACCGCTGAACTCACCCCGGCTGGCACCAGTTACCTGGCGACCGGCCAAGGCCAGCCCGTGGTCTTGATCCACGGCGTGGGCCTGAACAAAGAAATGTGGGGCGGGCAGATTGTCGGCCTCGCCAGCCAGTATCAGGTGATCGCCTACGACATGCTCGGCCACGGCGCCAGCCCGCGCCCGGCCAGCGGCACCGACCTGCTCGGTTACGCTGATCAACTGCTCGAGCTGCTCGAGCACCTGAATCTGCCCCAGGCCGCGGTGATCGGTTTCTCCATGGGCGGCCTGGTCGCGCGGGCCTTTGCCCTGCATTACCCGGAGCGCCTGCAAAGCCTGGTGGTGTTGAACAGCGTGTTCAACCGCAGCGAAGAACAGCGTGCCGGCGTTATTGCCCGCACGGCGCAGGCCGCCGAGCATGGCCCGGACGCCAATGCCGAAGCCGCGCTGTCACGCTGGTTCAGCCGTGAATATCAGGCAGCCAACCCGGCGCAGATCGCCGCGTTGCGTCAGACACTGGCCAACAACGATCCGCAGGGTTACCTGACCACCTACGAATTGTTCGCCACCCAGGACATGTACCGCGCCGACGACCTGAGCAGCATTCAGGCGCCGACGCTGATCGCCACCGGCGAACTCGACCCCGGCTCGACCCCGGAAATGGCCGAGCAACTGGCCCGACGCATCCCCGGCGCGAAGGTTGCCGTGCTGCCCGAGCAACGGCATATGATGCCGGTAGAGTCGCCGCGTCTGGTCAACCAGATGCTGCTGGAATTCCTTCAATTCGCACACTCCCGACAAAACCATATAAAGGGGATCGTTGCATGACACTCGCACGCTTCCAGATGTGCATCGGCGGAGATTGGGTCGACGCCCTCTCCGGCAAGACCTTCGAAAGCCTCAACCCGGCCTCCGCGCAGGCCTGGGCGGAACTGCCCGACGCCGATGAAGCGGACGTCGAACGCGCCGTGCAAGCGGCGCAGAGCGCTTTCGACAGCCCGGCGTGGCGTGGCCTCACTGCCACCGCGCGGGGCAAGTTGCTGCGTCGCCTCGGCGACCTGATCGCAGAAAACAAGGAACACCTGGCGCAGCTGGAAAGCCGCGACAACGGCAAGCTGATCCGCGAAACCCGTGGCCAGGTCAGCTACCTGCCGGAGTTCTTCCACTACACCGCAGGCCTGGCCGACAAGCTTGAGGGCGGCACCCTGCCGCTGGACAAGCCCGACCTGTTTGCCTACACCGTGCACGAAGCCATGGGTGTGGTCGCCGCGATCATTCCGTGGAACAGCCCCCTGTACCTGACCGCGATCAAACTGGCCCCGGCCCTCGCCGCCGGCAACACCATTGTGATCAAGCCGTCCGAACACGCCTCGGCAACCATTCTCGAGCTGGCGCGTCTGGCCCTCGAAGCCGGGATTCCGCCGGGCGTGGTCAACGTCGTCACCGGTTACGGCCCGAGCACCGGCGCCGCCCTCACCCGCCATCCGCTGATCCGCAAGATTGCCTTCACGGGCGGCGCGGCCACGGCACGGCATGTGGTGCGCAGCAGCGCCGAAAACTTCGCCAAGCTGTCGCTGGAACTGGGCGGCAAGTCGCCGAATATCATTTTTGCCGACGCCGATCTCGACAGTGCGATCAACGGCGCGATTGCCGGGATTTACGCGGCGTCCGGGCAGAGCTGCGTGTCCGGTTCGCGTTTGCTGGTGCAGGACGAAATCTACGACGAATTCGTCAATCGTCTGGTCGAACGCGCCCAGCGCATCCGCATCGGCAACCCGCAGGAAGACCATAGCGAGATGGGCCCGATGGCCACCGCGCAGCAACTGGCGGTGGTCGAAGGGCTGGTCGCCGATGCGATTGCCGAAGGCGCGCGTTTGCGCAGCGGCGGCAAGCGTCCGGCGGATCTCGGCGAAGGCTGGTTCTACGAGCCGACGCTGTTCGAATGCGACCGTAATTCGATGAAGATCATGCAGGAAGAAGTGTTCGGCCCGGTGGCGTCGGTGATTCGTTTCAAAGACGAAGCCGAAGCACTGGCGATCGCCAACGACTCGCAGTTCGGCCTCGCCGCCGGCATCTGGACCCGTGACCTGGGCCGCGCCCACCGGCTGGCGCGCGATGTGCGCTCAGGAATTATCTGGGTCAACACTTACCGCGCAGTGTCGGCGATGGCGCCGATCGGCGGTTTCAAGAACAGTGGCTATGGACGCGAAAGCGGCATCGACTCGGTGCTGGCCTACACCGAACTGAAAACGGTGTGGATCAACCTCTCCCAGGCGCCAATGCCTGATCCGTTTGTGATGCGCTAGGAGTCCTGCGAAATGATCGAACCCGGCATTTACAAAGACGTCATGAGCTCGTTTCCGTCCGGCGTCACGGTGGTCACCACCCTCGACCCGGATGGCGGCATCGTTGGCATTACCGCCAGCGCGTTCAGCGCGCTGTCGATCGACCCGGCGCTGGTGCTGTTCTGCCCCAACTACGCCTCCGACACTTACCCGGTGCTGCGCGACAGCAAGAAATTCGCTATCCACTTGCTCTCCGCCGAACAGACCGCCGAAGCCTACGCGTTCGCCGGCAAGGGCAAGGAAAAGGCCAAGGGCATCGAGTGGCATTTGAGCGATTTGGGTAACCCGATCCTCGCCAAGGCGACGGCAATCATCGAGTGCGAGTTGTGGCGTGAGTACGACGGTGGTGATCACGCAATCATCGTCGGCGCGGTGAAGAACCTGATCCTGCCCGAGCAACCGGTGACACCGATGATTTACCACAAGGGCAAGCTCGGCGCGTTGCCTGCCTTGACCTGAAGGATTCACACAAATCCCCTGTGTAGGAGCTGCCGAAGGCTGCGATCTTTTGACTTTGATGTTTAAAAGCAAGATCAAAAGATCGCAGCCTTCGGCAGCTCCTACACAAGGGATCTGTGGTTTGAGGAGGAATAATGAGTAACGAAAAGTACGAAAAAGGCCTGCAGATCCGTACGCAGGTATTGGGCGAAGCTTACGTGCAACGTTCAATAGAGAACGCCGATGACTTCACCCGTCCGCTGCAGGAAATGGTCACCGAATACTGCTGGGGCCATGTCTGGGGGCGCGAGGGTCTGTCGCTCAAGGAGCGCAGCATGATCAACCTGGCGATGATCTCGGCGCTCAACCGCCCGCACGAACTCAAGCTGCATGTGCGTGGCGCCTTGCGTAACGGCCTGAGTCGTGAGCAAATACGCGAAATTCTGCTTCAGGTCGGCATTTATTGCGGCGTTCCGGCGGCCGTGGACAGTTTCCGGCTGGCCCGTGAAGCCTTTGCCGAAGCCGACGCCGAGGCCTCCAGTTAACCCTCGGCTGTTTTGATGCCCGTCTGGCATGGACAGCCAAGCTCAAGAGCGGACCCCATGAAACGCCAGCCACTTGACGACAGCTTCAAGGTCAATCGCAATCCCGTTACCCTGCGCGAAATCGTGCTGGACAAACTGCGGAGCGCGATCATGAATTTCCAGCTCATGCCAGGTGATCGCCTGGTCGAACGCGACCTGTGCGATCGCCTCGGTGTCAGCCGCACTTCGGTGCGCGAAGCCCTGCGTCACCTTGAATCCGAAGGCCTGGTGGAATTCGCCGACGCCAAAGGCCCGCGTGTGGCGATCATCACCCTCGCCGATGCCGTCGACATCTACGAATTGCGTTGCGTGCTCGAAGGTCTGATCGTGCAGTTGTTCACCCTGCGCGCCAAAGCCAAGGACATCAAGGCCCTGGAAAAGGCCCTCGATGACAACCGCAAGGCGTTGAAGGACGGCGAGTTGCAACAGGTGATCGACTCGGTGCAGGGCTTCTACGACGTGCTGCTGGAAGGCTCGGGCAACCATGTCGCTGCCACCCAGTTGCGCCAGTTGCAGGCGCGCATCAGCTACCTGCGCGCGACCTCGGTGTCCCAGGAAAACCGCCGCGGCGCGAGTAATCACGAGATGGAAAAAATGGTCGAGGCGATCAAGAGCGGTGATCCGCTGGCGGCGCATCAGGCCTGTGTCGATCACGTCCGCGCGGCCGCTGCCGTGGCCCTCGATTACCTCAAGCGCAAGCAGGAAGAAACCGGCGTCGCCGTCAAGGGCACCCCGGCGATAACCCTGCCGATCGCGCTGAAAGAACCGCGCATAGGTCAATGACATGTTCAGCCCGAGCTTTTGCCCGAAATGCGGTGGCCCTGACCTTGGTCAGCAGATGCCGCCGGGCGATACGCACGAGCGCCTGATGTGCCGCGGCTGCGGCTATATCCACTACGTCAATCCGAAGATCATTGCCGGCTGCATCATCGAGCAGGACGGCAAATACCTCTTGTGCCAACGGGCGATCCCGCCGCGCCCGGGCACCTGGACCCTGCCCGCCGGTTTCATGGAAAGCTTTGAGACCACCGAGCAGGCGGCGCTGCGTGAAGTCTGGGAAGAAAGCGGCGTGCGCGCGGAAATCGTCTCGCCGTACTCGATCTTCAGCGTGCCGAAGATCAGCGAGGTGTACATCATCTTCCGCGCCATTGCCCTGGAGATCACCGGGCAGTACGGGCCGGAGACCATGGATTACAAGTTCTTCGCCCCTGAAGACATTCCGTGGGAGCAGATCTACTACCCCGCAATCCGGCAGATTCTCGAGCGCTATATCGAAGAGCGCCAGGCCGGGGTGTACGGGATTTACATGGGCAATGATGACAGCGGCAAGATTCACTTCATGCGCTGACAACGCTTCGCTTTCTGTAGGAGTGAGCCTGCTCGCGATAGCGGTGTATCAGCTAGAGAATTGCTGACTGACACACCGCTATCGCGAGCAGGCTCACTCCTACACGGGTTTGGTGGTGTTGCCTAAACTGGGGCGACGCCTTCGACGATGATGATCTCCGCCCTCGCCCATCCCTCGCGGTAACTTTTCGCTTCCTGATACGCCGCCGAGCGGTAGCACGCCACGGCCTGCTCGTAGCTCTCGAACTCGATGATCACCGTGCGCTGCGGCGTCTGCCGGCCTTCCAGCGCTTCGCTGCGCCCGCCTCTGGCGACAAACTTCCCGCCGAATGCAGCAATCGCATGCGGGGTACGCTGGGTGTATTGGCTGTAGTGCTCGGCATCGGCTATATCCACGTGGGCAATCCAGTACGCCTTCATAGTGACCTCTTTGTTGATTTTGTATTATGGTATACCAATATATTTCCAACGAACCCTGAGAGTCCAGCATGGCCTTCAACAGCATCGAAGAAATCATTGAAGATTATCGCCTCGGCAAAATGGTCCTGCTGGTCGATGACGAAGACCGCGAGAACGAGGGCGACCTGCTGCTGGCCGCCGATCGCTGCACGCCGGAGGCAATCAGTTTCATGGCTCGCGAAGCGCGCGGGCTGATCTGCCTGACCCTCACCGACGAACATTGCCAGCGTCTGGGCCTGGAGCAAATGGTACCCGCCAACGGCAGCGTGTTCAGCACGGCGTTTACCGTGTCGATCGAAGCGGCGGTTGGCGTGACCACCGGCATCTCCGCGGCGGATCGTGCCTGCACCGTTGCCGCCGCCGTCGCGCCGAATGCCCGCGCCGAAGACCTGGTGCAGCCCGGTCACATCTTCCCGTTGCGCGCCAAGGAAGGTGGCGTGCTGACCCGTGCCGGGCATACCGAGGCCGGCTGCGATCTGGCGCGCCTCGCCGGTTTCACCCCGGCCTCGGTGATCGTCGAAGTGATGAACGACGACGGCACCATGGCCCGCCGCCCGGATCTGGAGCAGTTCGCACGCAAGCACGGGATCAAGATCGGCACCATCGCCGACCTGATCCACTACCGCCTGAGCACCGAGCACACCATCGAACGCATCGGCGAACGTGAGCTGCCAACGGTGCATGGCACGTTCCGTTTGATCACCTTCGAAGACCGCATTGAAGGCGGCGTGCACATGGCGATGGTCATGGGCGACTTGCGTCGCGAAGAGCCGACGCTGGTGCGCGTGCACGTGATCGATCCGCTGCGCGATCTGGTCGGTGCCGAGTACAGCGGGCCGACGAACTGGACGCTGTGGGCGGCGCTGCAACGGGTCGCGGCGGAAGGTCATGGGGTTGTGGTGGTGCTGGCCAACCACGAATCGTCGCAGGCGTTGCTGGAGCGCGTGCCGCAACTGACCCAGCCGCCGAGGCAGTTCAGCCGTTCGCAGTCGCGGATCTATTCCGAAGTCGGGACCGGGGCGCAGATTCTGCAGAACCTTGGGGTTGGCAAGCTGCGCCACCTTGGCCCACCGCTGAAGTATGCAGGGTTGACCGGGTATGACCTCGAGGTGGTTGAGAGCATCCCTTTCACCGAATAACTTTCGTCGAGCACGAATCCAAATGTAGGAGTGAGCCTGCTCGCGATAGCGGTGTGACATTCAGCAATGATGTTGACTGACACACCGCTATCGCGAGCAGGCTCACTCCTACAAGGGGTTTGCATTTCAGATCCATTTCTTCGAACCACAAAAAAGGACAGCTGCCAGATAACCGGTAAGGCAAAATGCTTGCACAAAGTTTGGAATACCATAATATGATATTCCATAGACCGGGCGACCTGAAAAACCGTCCAGCTACTGCTCCCGACAGGCGGGCAACAACGCAAGGCCCGCTCAAAAACACAACAATGAGGGCGTGAACATGGTGTTGAACAAAGCTGCAACCGCGATCTTTTTCGCGGGACTGCTCAGCGTTACCGGCCAGGCTGCAATGGCTGCCGAAAGCGTGAATTTTGTCAGTTGGGGCGGTAGCACCCAGGATGCGCAGAAACAGGCCTGGGCCGATCCGTTCAGCAAGGCCAGCGGCATCACCGTCGTCCAGGACGGGCCAACCGACTACGGCAAACTCAAGGCCATGGTCGAAAGCGGCAACGTGCAGTGGGACGTGGTCGATGTCGAAGCCGATTTCGCCCTGCGCGCCGCTGCCGAAGGCCTGCTCGAACCCCTCGATTTCAAAGTGATCCAGCGCGACAGGATCGACCCGCGCTTCGTCAGCGATCACGGCGTCGGTTCGTTCTTCTTCTCCTTCGTCCTCGGCTACAACGAGGGCAAGCTCGGCGCCAACAAGCCGCAGGACTGGAGCGCGCTGTTCGACACCAAGACCTACCCGGGCAAACGCGCCCTCTATAAATGGCCAAGCCCCGGCGTGCTCGAACTGGCGCTGCTGGCCGACGGCGTCGCGGCTGACAAGCTCTACCCGCTGGACCTGGACCGCGCCTTCAAGAAACTCGACACCATCAAGAAAGACATCGTCTGGTGGGGCGGCGGCGCGCAGTCGCAGCAGCTGCTGGCGTCCGGTGAAGCGAGCATGGGCCAGTTCTGGAATGGTCGCGTGCACGCTCTGCAGGAAGACGGCGCGCCGGTCGGCGTGAGCTGGAAACAGAACCTGGTCATGGCCGACATTCTGGTCATCCCCAAAGGCTCGAAGAACAAGGACGCGGCGATGAAATTCCTCGCCAACGCCAGCAGCGCCAAGGGCCAGGCCGATTTCTCCAACCTGACCGCCTACGCCCCGGTCAACCTCGACAGTGTGGAGCGTCTGGATTCGACGCTGGCGCCCAACCTGCCGACGGCTTACGCCAAGGATCAGATCACCCTTGATTTCGCATACTGGGCCAAGAACGGTCCGGCTATCGCAACACGGTGGAACGAATGGCTGGTCAAATGAAAATCGCGGCCACTGCGCCCCGTCCCTCCACTGCCACCGGGAGCGCCGCGGGCGCTACCGGCTCGGCGTTCAAACAACGCTGGCGCGGCGCTGGCAACCTCGTCCCGGCGCTGTTGTTTCTCGGCCTGTTCTTCCTCGCGCCGTTGATTGGATTGCTGCTGCGCGGCGTGCTGGAACCGGTGCCGGGGCTTGGCAACTACGAACAACTGTTCGCCAACTCGGCCTATGCGCGGGTGCTGCTCAATACCTTTTCGGTGGCCGGGCTGGTGACGCTGTTCAGCCTGCTGCTGGGCTTTCCGCTGGCCTGGGCAATCACCCTGGTGCCGCGCGGCTGGGGGCGCTGGATCCTCAACATCGTGCTGCTGTCGATGTGGACCAGCCTGCTCGCCCGCACCTATTCGTGGCTGGTGCTGTTGCAAGCCTCGGGGGTGATCAACAAGGCGCTGATGGCCATGGGCATCATCGATCAGCCGCTGGAAATGGTGCACAACCTGACCGGCGTGGTGATCGGCATGAGCTACATCATGATTCCGTTCATCGTCCTGCCGTTGCAGGCGACCATGCAGGCCATCGACCCGATGATCCTGCAGGCCGGCTCGATCTGCGGCGCGAGTCCGTGGACCAACTTCTTCCGGGTGTTCCTGCCGCTGTGTCGGCCGGGTCTGGCCTCGGGCGGTCTGATGGTGTTCGTGATGTCGCTCGGTTACTACGTCACCCCGGCGCTGCTTGGCGGGGCGCAGAACATGATGCTGCCGGAGTTCATCATTCAGCAGGTGCAATCGTTCCTCAACTGGGGCCTGGCCAGTGCCGGCGCTGCGTTGCTGATCGCAATCACCCTGGTGCTATTCTACTTCTACCTGAAGCTTCAGCCGGAATCCCCGGTTGGCGCCAGTAACGCGAGGTAAGCCGACATGCTCCTGACCCCCAATGCCATGAGCCGGCGCATGCGCTTCGGCTTGTATGCAACCACCGGGCTGATCGGTCTGTTCCTGCTCTTGCCGATCGTGTTCATCGTGCTGCTGTCGTTCGGCTCCTCGCAGTGGTTGGTGTTCCCGCCGCCGGGCTGGACGCTGAAATGGTACGGCCAGTTCTTCTCCAATCCCGACTGGATGAACGCCGCTGCCGCCAGTCTCAAGGTTGCAGTGCTGACCACCATTTGTGCCGTGGCCCTCGGTTTGCCGACGGCGTTTGCGCTGGTGCGTGGACGCTTTCCCGGACGCGAGATGTTGTACGGCCTGTTCACCCTGCCGATGATCGTGCCGCTGGTGATCATCGCCGTGGCGGTGTACGCGCTGTTTCTCAAGCTCGGCTACACCGGGACGATGTTCGCTTTCGTCGTCAGCCATGTGATCGTTGCGCTGCCGTTCACCATCATCTCGATCATCAACTCGCTGAAGCTGTTCGATCAGTCGATCGAAGACGCCGCAGTGATCTGCGGTGCCTCGCGCTTGCAGGCGGTGTTCAAGGTGACGTTCCCGGCGATCCGGCCGGGGATGGTCGCCGGCGCCCTCTTCGCCTTTCTCGTTTCGTGGGACGAAGTGGTGCTCAGCGTGATGATGGCCAGCCCGACCCTGCAAACCCTTCCCGTGAAAATGTGGACCACCCTGCGCCAGGACCTGACCCCGGTGATCGCCGTCGCTTCGACGCTGCTGATCGGCTTGTCGGTATTGGTCATGGTGATCGCCGCCGCCCTGCGCCGGCGCAACGAAATCAGCGCCTGAGCGCCCAGGAGTACGACATGAGTGCCGTGATCAAAGACGCATCCCAGCAGAACGACAAACCCCTGGTCAGCCTGCGCAACCTGAACAAGCACTACGGCGATTTTGCGGCCGTCGACAATATCTCGCTGGACATCAAGGACGGTGAATTCCTCACCTTCCTCGGCTCCAGCGGCTCGGGAAAAAGCACGACGCTGTCGATGCTCGCCGGCTTTGAAACACCGAGCAGCGGCGAGATCCTCGTCAATGGCCAGTCGCTGGTCAACGTGCCGCCGCACAAGCGCGACATCGGCATGGTCTTCCAGCGCTATTCGCTGTTCCCGCATCTGTCGGTGCGCGACAACATCGCCTTCCCATTGGCGATTCGCAAACTGGCAGCGGCCGAGCGCGAAAAACGCGTCGATGCAATGTTGAAACTGGTGCAGCTCGAACAGTTCGCCCATCGCCGCCCTTCGCAACTGTCCGGCGGTCAGCAGCAACGTGTCGCCATCGCCCGGGCGCTGGTGTACGAGCCGCGCATCCTGCTGATGGACGAACCACTGGGCGCGCTGGACAAGAAGCTGCGCGAGGATTTGCAGGATGAACTGCGCCAGCTGCACCGCCGCCTGGGCATCACCATCGTCTACGTAACCCACGACCAGGAAGAAGCCATGCGTCTGTCGCAACGCATTGCGATTTTCAGCCACGGCAAGATCGTCGGTCTGGGCAGTGGTTATGACCTCTATCAGAATCCGCCGAATGCGTTTGTCGCGTCGTTTCTGGGTAACTCGAACTTCCTCAAGCTCAAGGCGCAAGGCAATGCAGCGGCGAGTTTCGAGGGGCAGTCGTTGTCGATTCGGCTGACGGCGGGCTTGCACACCGATCAGGATGTGCTGCTGATGGTGCGGCCGGAAAAGGCCTTGGCGCTGAGCACGCAGCAAGCGCTGGATGAGCCGCTGGCGGCGGGTTGGAATGAGGTTTCGGCGAACGTTGTGGAGGTGCTGTTTCTCGGTGAGAGCCAGACCTGCAGCGTGGTGACTGCGGGCGGGACGTCGATGACGGTGAAAGCCCTGTCGGCGGCGGGCATGCCGCTCAAGGCTGGCGACCCGGTGCGGGTTCGCTGGGCGACGGCGGATGCGTGCGTTTATACCGAATGGACCGAGAGCGATTTGAACAAGGCCGCAGGTGCCCACTGATTGCGCTGAGTCAGTTGGATCTACCCCCTCACCCCAGCCCTCTCCCCCAGGGGGGCGAGGGGGAAAGGGAGCCGATCTTCATGCTGTTCAAATGCAAGATCGACTCGGTATCGCACCTCGGCGTATCTCGCAACAACACCTCGGTCAGTCCCCTCTCCCTCTGGGAGAGGGCTAGGTGAGGGCAAGCAGGCGACGCGGTCTCAGCCAATGGCCCGGTACCCTTCAACCTCATCCGGCCACGCCGTCAGCACTTCGAATCCGGTCTCCGTCACCGCGACCATATGCTCCCACTGCGCCGACAACGAGCCGTCCTTGGTCAGCACGGTCCAGCCGTCCGGCATATTCTTCACATGGCGCTTGCCGGCATTGAGCATCGGCTCCACGGTGAAGATCATCCCGGCCTTGAGCTTCAGACCCTGACCGGGAAAGCCGTAATGCAGGATCTGCGGCTCATCGTGATAGACCTTGCCGATGCCGTGACCGCAATACTCGCGGACCACGCTAAAGCCCTCCGCCTCCGCCAGGCGCTGGATCGCATGGCCGATATCGCCCAGCGTCGCGCCCGGTTTGACTGCGCGAATGCCTGCGCACATGGCCTCGTAGGTGGTCTTGATCAGGTGCTGCGCTTCGGGAGTCGCCTCACCCACCACGTACATGCGGCTGGTATCACCGAACCAGCCGTCCTTGATCACGGCGATGTCGAGGTTGACGATGTCGCCGTCCTTCAACGGCGTGCCCGACGGAATCCCGTGACACACCACATCGTTGACCGATGCACAGACGGTTTTCGGGAAACCGTGATAACCGACATTGGCCGGCACGGCTTTCTGCACATTGACGATGTACTCGTTGCACAACCGGTCGAGCTCATCGGTGGTCACGCCGGCCTTCACATGCGGCACCAGCATCGCCAGCACTTCGGCAGCCAGTTTGCCGGCGGCGCGGGATTTTTCGATGTCGGCGGGTGTGTTGATCCTGATCTGGTTTCTCATGCGCTGACGGCTTCCTGTGTCAGTTGGTGCAGATCCAGTCCGCCGTTCTGTTCGGCGCGGATCAGCAGGCGGCAAATGGCGCTGTGGTCGAGGTTGGGGTGCAGCTCGGCGAGCATGCCGATGCGCATCCAGTGCTCGGCCTGCGCGTTGATCGAGCGGCTGAGTGCGTTGCTGGAGATGCGCAGATTTTCGTGCATGTCCTCTGAAATCTTTACGATGCCCATGTCTATATCCGATACGAAATGTATATGGATCGTATACTAGCCAAGCTTACCCTCGGATTGCAAACACTCCGCCACGCAAACACGCACCCGTGTAGGAGCTGCCGAAGGCTGCGATCTTTTGATCTTGCCCGTTAAAGACCAGATCAAAAGATCGCAGCCTTCGGCAGCTCCTACCAAAGCAGATTCGGCTCCCCATCAGCGGCCTGATCGACTACCATGCCCGCGCCGGTTTCCACACGGAATTAATAGGGAATCCGAAATGCTTGCACAGCATCAATCGGAACTGCCCCCGCAACTGTAGGTGCCGAGCCTGCTCCTCGACTGCCACTGGGTAATCCCCGGGAAGGCCGGAGCATGGCGATGACGCATCAGTCAGGAGACCTGCCGGCACAGTGACTGACTAACCGGCGGGGTGTCCGGGAAGGACATCGTGCCGTGCGCTTTTTCACCATGCCGGCCTAGCGCAGTTTCCACGACCGCGCCCGAGGTGTGTTTCCAGACCGTACCCGCCCGCTCCCGTACGGTTCCCCCTGGAGACTGCCCCATGCTGCTGCCCCGCGTTGCCACCCTGCTCACCTCTCTGAGCCTCTGCGCCCTGGCGCAAGCGGCGCCGACTGCCTATCCGCTGACCGTGGAAAACTGCGGCAGCAGCCTTACTTTCCAGCACGCGCCCGCACGCACGGTGACCATCGGCCAGGCCGGCACCGAAATGCTCTATGCCTTGGGCCTGGGCGACAAGGTTGTCGGCACTTCGCTGTGGTTCAACGACGTGCTGGGCACATACAAAGCGCAGAACGACAGGATCGAGCGCCTCGCCGATAACGAGCCGAGTTTCGAAGCGGTGATCGGCAAACGCCCGGAACTGGTCGCCGTCGAGCTGGAATGGATGGTCGGCCCGCAAGGCGCGGTCGGCACCCGCGAGCAGTTTCACGAGCTGAAGATTCCGACCTACCTGCTGCCCTCCGATTGCGAAGCCAAGGACAACCTCGTCGGTGCGGACGGCACGCGGCTGGCGCCGTTTCGCATCGACAGCATCTACAAAGGCGTGAGCCAACTGGCGGCGATTTTCGACGTGCAGGCGCGTGGCGAACAGCTCAATGAGCAGCTCAAAGCCAGCCTCGCACAATCGATCGCCACCGCGAAAAACCAGCAGCGCAAAGACGTCAGCGCTCTGGTGTGGTTCTCCAGCGCCGAGATGGACATCGAGCCGTTCGTGGCCGGGCACAAAGGTGTGCCCGATTTCATGCTCAGCACCCTCGGCGTGCGCAACATCGTCGAGTCGGATGAAGAATGGCCGACCGTCGGCTGGGAAACCATCGCCAAGGCCAACCCGACGTTTCTGGTCATCGCGCGCATGGATCGCCGGCGTTTCCCGGCTGACGACTACCAGAAGAAGCTCGCATTCCTGCGCAGTGATCCGGTGACGCGCAACATGGACGCGGTCAAGCACAACCGCATCATCATCCTCGACGCCATGGCCATGCAGGCCAGCCTGCGCACCTTCGATGGCCTCGCACAACTGGCCACCGCCATCAACGGCTACGACCTGTCGCAATGAGCAGACGCCTGATCCGTGCCCTGCTGGTTCTGTTGACGCTGTCGGTTGCGCTGATCGGTGGTGTGGCCATTGGTGAGACCTCCATCGAGCCGAGCGTGGTGCTGCAGGTGCTGGCGAACAAGCTGTGGGGCGCCGGTTATGTGCTCGACCCGATCGACGAAGGCATCGTCTGGAACTATCGCCTGACCCGCGCGCTGGTCGCGGCGGCCTGTGGTGCCGGCCTGGCGACATGCGGGGTGATCCTGCAATCGCTGCTGCGCAATCCGTTGGCCGATCCGTATCTGCTGGGGATTTCCGCAGGTGCCTCGACCGGCGCGGTGATGGTCGCCCTGCTCGGCGTCGGCGCCGGAGCGATCTCGCTGTCGGCCGGTGCCTTCGCCGGTGCGGTGACCGCGTTCGTGCTGGTGATTCTGTTGGCGCGGGTCAGCGGCTCGGCCAGCGGCACCGGGCAGATCATTCTTGCCGGGATTGCCGGCTCGCAGCTGTTCAACGCCCTCACCGCTTTTCTGATCACCCGCTCGGCCAGCTCCGAACAGGCGCGCGGGATCATGTTCTGGCTGCTCGGCAATCTCGGCGGCGTGCGCTGGCCGTCGGTGTGGCTGGCGGTGCCGGTGGCTGTGTTGGGGTTGGTTGTTTGTCTGTGGCATCGCCGGGCGCTGGATGCGTTCACCTTTGGCGCGGACTCGGCGGCGTCTCTCGGCATTCCAGTACGACGTGTGCAGATTCTGTTGATTGGCTGCGCCGCGCTGGTGACGGCGGTGATGGGGTCGATTGTCGGCTCGGTCGGTTTTGTCGGGCTGGGGATTCCCCACGCCGCGCGGTTGTTGCTCGGCACCGGTCATGCGCGTCTGCTGCCGGCCAGTGCGCTGGGCGGTGCGGTGTTTCTGATTGCCGCCGATGTGCTGTCACGCACCCTGATCAAGGGTCAGGTGATTCCGGTCGGCGTGATCACCGCGCTGGTGGGCGCACCGGTGTTCGCGCTGATTCTGGTGGGTCGGAGATCGGCGCGATGAACCCGGTTCTGAGTTGTGCTGGTTTGGGCTTCAAGGTGCGTGGTGCCGAGTTGCTCAACGGTGTCAGTCTCGATGTTCAGCGTGGTGAAACCCTAGGTATCGTTGGCCCGAACGGCTCCGGCAAATCCACTTTGCTGAAACTGCTCGCCGGCCTGCGTGAACCGAGCACAGGCCAAGTGCAGCTCGACGGCCAGGCGCTTTGCAAGTTGTCCCGGCGCAGCATCGCGCAAACGCTCGCGGTGGTTGAACAGCAGGCCGATACCGACGATGGCATTCGTGTGTTCGACGCCGTCGCGCTGGGGCGTACGCCATGGTTGTCGGCGCTGCAACCGTGGTCGCCGGCCGATGCCGCCATCGTCGAGCAAGCGCTGGTCGACGTTGACGCCGTGCACCTGCGCAACCGCCTCTGGCGCAGCCTCTCCGGCGGTGAACGCCAGCGCGTGCACATCGCCCGCGCCTTGGCGCAGCGCCCGCAGATTCTGCTGCTCGACGAGCCGGCCAACCACCTCGACATCCAGCATCAACTGAGCATTCTGCAAGTGGTGCGCACTCTGCCGGTGACTACGCTGATCGCCCTGCACGATCTCAATCAGGCGCTTAAATGCGATCGCCTGGCGGTGCTGGAACGCGGGCGGCTGGTGGCGCTCGGCGAACCGCTGCACGTGCTGACGCCGGAGCGCTTACAGACGACCTTCGGGGTCAGGGCGCACTACCTGACGGATCCGTTCGATGGCGCGCAGATATTGCGTTTTCATTCATGAACGATTGCATGTGCGTGGTCTGCCAGACCGGGTCCTTGTCGACCTGAGCAATGGCAAAACCCTGGCGCTGCCAGAACTCGATGGCGCCCGGCAGAAACGGATGGGTGTGCAGGTAGATCAGCTCCACGCCGTTGGCTAGCGCGTGTTCCTTCAACGCCCGATACAGCGCACCAGCGAGTCCTGATCGGCGCTGCGAAGGCAGGACGAACAGGCGCACGACTTCCACCACTTTCAGGCCGGGATACACCAGTTGCGGGAAGCGTCGGTCATACGGCAGATAGCCGATCGAGGCGACGATCTACCCTTCCTGACGAGCGATCAGAAAGCAGCCTGCGCCATGCAGATAAACCTCGGCGAAACGCGCCAGATCGTGAGGCGTGCCGGAGGCGCTGAGTTTGGGAAACAGCTCGGCGCGGGCCTTGAGGGTGAAATCGAGGATGGCCGGGATGTCGGCTTCAGAGGCGGCTTGAATGACTGGCTGCGGGTCCATGGGTGCGGGAGGTACCTGGGTTGCGGTGGGTCACGGTAACAATTGCGAGCCTGCCGTGCCATCCGGAATCACACACCCCTGTAGGAGTGAGCCTGCTCGCGATAGCGGAGTGTCATTCAACACATAAGCGACTGACCCACCGCTATCGCGAGCAGGCTCACTCCTACAGGGGACTGCGTTGGCTACTATGCCCACTCTTTGCGCAGCTGCCGCGCGGCCGTGACCATGTGCACCAACGCCGCTTCGGTTTCTGGCCAGGCACGGGTTTTCAAGCCGCAATCCGGGTTGACCCACAGGCGCTCAGTCGGAATGCGCCGGGCAGCTTTGCGCAGCAGCCCGACCATCTCCGCCACATCGGGAATGCGTGGCGAGTGAATGTCGTACACGCCGGGGCCGATGTCGTTCGGGTAGGCGAACGCTTCAAACGCTTCGAGCAGTTCCATGTCCGAACGCGAGGTTTCGATGGTGATGACATCGGCGTCCATCGCCGCGATCGACTCGATCACATCGTTGAACTCGCTGTAGCACATGTGCGTATGAATCTGCGTCTCGTCGCGCACCCCGGAGGCGCACAGGCGGAACGCTTCGCTCGCCCAGTGCAGATACGCCTGCCACTGCGCCCGGCGCAACGGCAAGCCCTCACGGAACGCCGCTTCGTCGATCTGCACGATGTTGATTCCGGCGGCTTCCAGATCATTGACTTCATCACGGATTGCCAGCGCCAGTTGTCGTGCCTGGACCTCACGGCTGACGTCCTCGCGCGGGAACGACCACATGAGCATGGTCACCGGACCGGTCAGCATGCCTTTCATGACTTTGTCGGTCAGACTCTGGGCGTAGCGGATCCACTCGACCGTCATTGCTCGCGGGCGGCTCAGGTCGCCGAAAATCACCGCCGGTTTCACGCAACGCGAACCGTAGCTCTGCACCCAGCCGAAGCGAGTGAAAGCGTAGCCATCGAGTTGTTCGGCGAAATACTCGACCATATCGTTACGCTCGGCTTCACCGTGCACCAGCACATCCAGCCCGAGGCGCTCCTGAATCTCCACCGCGTGGCGAATTTCGCTGTGCATGGCGTCGGTGTAATCCGCCGCGCTGAGCTTGCCCTGCTTGTAGGCCTGACGCGCCAGACGAATCGCCGCCGTTTGCGGAAACGAGCCAATGGTGGTGGTCGGGAACAGCGGCAGATCAAGCTTGCGCCGCTGTTTGGCAATGCGCTGGGCAAACGGCGATTGACGTTGCGCATCGCCGGCTGTGATCGCCGCTACCCGTGCCTGCACCGCCGGTTTGTGAATGCGCGGCGAGGCGGCGCGACTGGTCTGCACCGCACGGCTCTGCGCCAACGCGCGCAGCACCTGCGGCGCTTCCGGCTCGCTGACAGCCTGGGCGAGCGCGGCGACCTCTTCGCACTTCTGCACGGCAAACGCCAGCCAGCTTTTCAGTTCGGCATCGAGCTGGTCTTCACGACTCAGGTCCACCGGGCTGTGCAGCAACGAGCAGGACGGCGCCACCCACAAACGATCACCCAGACGCTCATGGGCATGCCGCAGCGTCGCCAGCGCGTTGTGCAGATCGCAGCGCCAGACGTTCCGACCGTTGACCACACCCAGCGACAGCACTTTATAGGCCGGCAGACGATCCAGAATCGTCGGGTACTGATCCGGCGCGCGCACCAGATCAATGTGCAGGCCATCGACCGGCAGGTTCGCCGCCAGACCGAGGTTTTCTTCCAGACCACCGAAGTAGGTGGCGAGCAGTTTTTTCAGCGGATCGCGCTGGATCTGGTTGTAGGCGCGTTCGAAGGCATTTTTCCAGTCCTGGGGCAGATCGAGCACTAGAATCGGCTCATCGATCTGCACCCATTCCACGCCCAGTGCCGCCAGCCGCGCAAAGATCTGGCCGTACAGCGGCAGCAGGCGATCAAGCAAATCGAGCTTGTCGAAATCAGTGCCTTTGGTTTTGCCCAGCCACAGATAGGTCAACGGGCCGATGATCACCGGTTTGACGTTGTGCCCCAGCGCGCGCGCCTCTTCAGCTTCTTCAAACAACTGCTCCCAACCCAGCTGAAATTGTTGATCGACGCTGAATTCCGGTACGAGATAGTGATAGTTGGTGTCGAACCACTTGGTCATTTCCTGAGCGTGGCCTTCGCCGCAGCAAGTATTGCTGACGCCACGGGCCATGCTGAACAGGGTCTGCAGCGTGGCTTTGCCGTCGTGCGGACGGAAGCGCTCGGGGATCACGCCGAACATCAGCGAGTGGGTCAGCACCTGGTCGTACCAGGCGAAATCGCCGACTGGCAGCAAGTCGATGCCGGCGTTTTTCTGCAGGTCCCAATGAGCCTTGCGCAGGTCACGCCCGACGTCACGCAGGCCCGCCTCGTTCAGTTCTCCTTTCCAGAACGCCTCTTGCGCTTTCTTCAGTTCGCGGTCGCGACCGATGCGCGGAAATCCAAGGGAATGGGCCAGTGCCATGAGAACAACTCCAGGTGCTTATTCGATGGCGGCCATTGTCAGGAACGAGGCTTGATGAAACAAACTCAATTTATTCTAGATCATCACAAGTTCTACTCATGCACAGACACTCCTATAGGAGCTGCCGAAGGCAGCGATCTTTGGACCGTAGGGACGCAGAGCGTCCCCGGCTGCATTCCCACGCAGAGCGTGGGAACCATCATAACTGCGACGTCCGGATCAAGCTTTTGTCGCGGCGAAGACGCCCTTTGAATACTCGATGACGCCTCGCTGTAAACACGTTCGAACTGTTCCGGCAGCTTGGCAAATTCGTTCTATCGTTAGATCCAAATGGCTGGATTTCTCAAGGATTAAAGGTTGCGAGGGAAGATGTCTGCGCCTAAGTTGCACGCGAGTCTTTTCCCCGCGATCGGAACGCGATCAACACCATAAAGAGGTGAAGAAATGTCGAAGGAATCACGCCCTGCCGTGCTTGGGCTGATAGGCAATACTCCGCTGGTTCAGGTCACCCGTTTTGATACCGGACCGTGCACGCTGTTGCTCAAACTCGAATCGCAGAATCCCGGCGGCTCGATCAAGGACCGCATCGGTCTGGCGATGATCGACGCCGCTGAACGTGACGGCCGCCTGCAACCGGGCGGCACGATTGTCGAGGCCACTGCCGGCAACACCGGTCTCGGTCTGGCGCTGGTTGGCCGTGCCAAAGGCTATCGTGTGGTGCTGGTGGTGCCGGACAAGATGTCCACCGAGAAAGTCCTGCACTTGAAGGCCATGGGCGCCGAAGTGCACATCACTCGCTCCGACGTCGGCAAGGGTCATCCCGAGTATTACCAGGACGTCGCCGCGCGTTTGGCCAAGGATATTCCCGGGGCGTTTTTTGCCGACCAGTTCAATAATCCCGCCAACCCGCTGGCCCATGAATGCAGCACCGCGCCGGAGATCTGGGCGCAGACCGAACATGATCTGGACGCCATCGTCGTCGGTGTCGGTTCGGCCGGGACGCTGACCGGATTGAGTCGTTTCTTCAAACGTGTGCAGCCGAATCTGGAAATGGTCTTGGCGGATCCGGTCGGTTCGGTCATGGCCCAATACAGCCGCGACGGCAGCCTGCCGACCCCAGGCTCGTGGGCGGTCGAGGGCATCGGCGAAGACTTCATTCCATCGATCACCGACCTGTCCAGCGTGCGCCACGCCTACTCGATCAGCGACGAAGAAAGCTTCGATCACGCCCGCCAGTTGCTCAAGGCCGAAGGCATTCTCGGTGGCTCTTCGACCGGCACCCTGTTCGCCGCCGCGCTGCGTTATTGCCGCGAACAGACCGAGCCGAAACGCGTGGTCAGTTTTGTCTGCGACACCGGCACGCGTTACCTGTCGAAGGTCTACAACGACCAGTGGATGACCGATCAGGGCCTGTTGCAACGCAAGGGCTACGGCGATTTGCGCGACTTGATCGCCCGACGTTTCGAGGACGGCCGGGTTATCAGCGTCGGCCCTGACGACACCCTGCTCACCGCGTTCCAGCGCATGCGTCTGGCGGATGTTTCGCAACTGCCGGTGCTGGTCGAAGGCAAGCAACTGGTAGGCGTGATCGACGAGTCCGACATCCTTCTCGGCGTGCACGAAGACGCCGCGCGCTTCAGCCAGTCGGTGTCCAGCGTGATGACCGACAAACTGCAAACCCTTGCGCCGGCTGCGAGCCTGGCCGAGCTGGAAGCGGTGCTCAGCCGTGGCCTCGTTGCGATCATCGCCGACGCCTCCGGCTTCCATGGCCTGATCACCCGCACCGACATGCTCAACCAATTACGGAGATCCCTTGCATGAGTCAGCACGACGATAAATCCCAAGGCTTCGCCACCCGGGTGATCCACGCCGGGCAGGAACCGGACCCGACCACCGGCGCGCTGATGCCGCCGATCTATGCCAACTCCACTTACCTGCAAGACAGCCCCGGCGTGCACAAGGGTTTCGATTACGGCCGCTCGCACAACCCGACGCGCTTCGCCCTGGAACGCTGTGTCGCCGACCTCGAAGGCGGCACCCGCGCATTCGCCTTCGCTTCAGGGCTGGCGGCGATTTCCACGGTGCTGGAATTGCTCGATGCCGGCTCGCACATCGTTTCCGGCAATGATCTTTACGGTGGCACGTTCCGCCTGTTCGACAAGGTTCGCCAGCGCAGCGCCGGGCATCGTTTCAGCTTCGTCGATCTGGCCGACCTGTCGGCGTTCGAAGCCTCGCTGCAGGACGACACGCGCATGGTCATGGTCGAAACCCCGACCAACCCGCTGCTAAGCCTGTCGGACCTGGCCGCAATCGCGCGCATCTGCCGCGCTCGCGGGATCATCTGCGTCGCCGACAACACCTTTGCCAGCCCGTACATCCAGCGTCCGCTGGAGTTGGGTTTCGACATCGTGCTGCACTCGACCACCAAATACCTCAACGGCCACTCCGACGTGATCGGCGGCATTGCCGTGGTCGGGCAGAACGCCGAGCTGGCGGAAAAACTCGGTTTTCTGCAGAACGCCGTCGGCGCGATTTCCGGGCCGTTCGATGCGTTCCTGACCTTGCGCGGGGTGAAAACCCTGGCGCTGCGCATGGAGCGCCATTGCAGCAACGCCCTGGATCTGGCGCAGTGGCTCGAGCAGCAACCGCAGGTCAAGCGCGTCTACTATCCGGGCCTGACGTCGCATCCGCAGCATGAACTGGCCCAACGGCAGATGCGTGGTTTTGGCGGGATGATTTCCGTCGATCTGAACAGCGACCTGGCCGGTGCACGGCGGTTTTTGGAAAACGTGAAGATCTTTGCGTTGGCCGAAAGCCTCGGTGGCGTGGAAAGCCTGATCGAGCATCCGGCGATCATGACCCACGCGACGATTCCGCCGGAAACCCGCGCGAAGCTGGGGATTGGCGATGGGCTGGTGCGGTTGTCGGTCGGGGTTGAAGACGTCGAAGACCTGCGCGCCGACCTGGCCCAGGCACTGGCGAGCATATAAGAAGCCACGCACAACGAAGCCCGCGCAATGCGGGCTTCGTCTTTTTTGTCCGTCGATCTGCCCGCCGTGGCAGTTCCCGAGGCCGATCCTATACTCAATCGGCTCGATCAAAATTATCTCGACACCCGCACGCCGCTCGGTGTGCCCGTGCCTTTCGCCAACCAGGTAAAACCCAAGCCAATGAGTCACAGCGCCGGGCATACGCAACGGACGACATCTCATCGCTTTCTGGCTGCTGGGTCGTGGAGAAAACCATGAAATACAAGTTGTTGTCAGGCGTGCTTCTTGCGGTAGCGGCCGGTGTCGCAGTGCCGAGTGCGTGGGCGGCCCAACCGCAGGCGTTGGCTTCGGATGGGGCTGATCATGTTGGGGCCGGGGCGGTAGCTGCCGATGGCGCCGATAAGGTCGGTGCCGGAGCAGTGGCTTCCGATGGCGCTGACAAGGTCGGTGCTGGAGCAGTGGCTTCCGATGGCGCCGATAAAGTCGGTGCAGGTGCGGTGGCGTCCGACGGTGCCGACCGTGTCGGCGCCGGCGCGGTGGCCTCCGACGGCGCTGATAAGGTCGGGGCCGGGGCAGTAGCTTCCGATGGCGCCGATAAGGTCGGGGCCGGCGCAGTGGCTTCCGATGGCGCTGACAAGGTCGGTGCCGGGGCGGTAGCTGCCGATGGCGCCGATAAGGTCGGGGCCGGCACGCTGGCAGCGGATGGCGCAGATCGCACCGGCGTCAACCGTGTGGCCTATTCTCGGGTCGGAGTCGGCTCTGATCGCGTGGCATCGGCGCTGATGACCGGCAGCTATTCCGACCAGTTCAACAGTCCGCAATAAACGCCCCGAAGAAACGGGCGGGCTCCCGAGCCGCCCGTTTACATCAGCCTCTACAGCGTCTTTTCGACCGCTTCGCCTTGTCGATCACGCAGGGCGCGTAATGTCGCGCGCAGCTCGGCCGGGCGCACCGGTTTCGACAGAATGGCGATCTGCCGATCGTGCAAGGCTGCCTGAATCTTTTCGATGTCGTGACCGGTGATGATCATCGCTGGCACTGCCCAGCCGCGTTGCCGGCGCACCTCATCGATGCACTCGATGCCAGTGGCGTGGGTGCCGAGGTCATAGTCGGCGACGATGATGTCGCAGTCGGTGACCAGCTCCTCAGCCGACCACTCGGCCTGCACCACGCAGCCCCAGCGCTCGAGCAACGCCGAGGTCGCGAGCAACACGTTGCGGTCATCCTCGACCAGACACACCTTTAGCCCCGTCAACAAACCCACCTGCCGCGCTTCATCGCGCATGACCGGTGACGGTGGCGCCGCTGCGAACGATAAACCGGCGAGGGTTACTGCTGTGCCGCGCCCTACCCGCGAACGCAGCGCAACCTGCACATCGATCAACTCACCCAGACGCTTGACGATCGCCAGACCCAGTCCGACCCCCTCGACGTCTTTATCGCGCACTTGTCGCACTCGATAGAACTCTTCGAAAACCTTCGGCAGATGCTCTTCGGCAATGCCGTTGCCGCGGTCATGGATGACGATGGCCAGCCCTGCCCCGCGCTTACGCACACCGATCAGCACCGGCCGTTGCGCGCCGTATTTGAAACAGTTGGAGAGCACGTTCTGCACCATGGTCGCCAGCAGCGCCGGGTCGGTTCTGACCCAGTGGTGACAGGGTCGCAAACGCAGCTCGACACCCGCCCAACGCGCCGCTTCCTGATGTTGGCGGACGATGTCCGCGAGCCATTCGCCGAGGTTCAGCGTTTGCCATTTCGCCTCGACCCGGCCGTTATCCAGCGTATAAAGATCGAGAATCGAACGGAACAACTGCGAGACGTTAAGCAGCGAGCGGTCGATGTTGTCGACCAGCCGTCGCTCGTCGTCGCCCAAACGCGACTCGCGAAGACAGGCAGTGAACAAGCCGATGGAATGAATCGGCTGACGCAAATCGTGACTGGCCTGCGCGAGGAAGCGCGATTTCTCCAGATTCGCTGCGACCGCTTCTTCCGACGCCTTGCGCGTACGCTCCAACAGCAAGTGCGCGTAAAACGGAATCACCGTGCTGGTGATCAACAGCATCAACACCATGAACGGTTGCGCCTGCCAGTACGGCGTCAAGCGATAGACCACCAGCAGCGCTACGAGCGCCAGGCCGGTGGCAATCGCCAGATAACGCGAGCCGTAGCGCATGCCGTTGCCGAGGTTGACCCAGACCATCACCGCGTACAGTGGCAGCGCCGCTTCGCCGCCGATCACCAGACCAAAACAGGTGCCGGTGTAATCGTGGACCATGGCGAAAATCCGTCGCGCCGGATAATGCCCCGGCCAGCGCGCAATGGCTTGGCGGAACACGATTGAGGCAAGCAGAAACAGGACAATGTAAGTGATGACCGGCAGGTAGGTATCGAAGCGCTGGCCCGGCAGAAAACCCAGCACAACCATGTAAACCACCGCGATGGCGGCGATGATGATGCGCAGGTTGGCCTGGTCGAGTTCGGTATTTTTCTCGAACTTCATGGTAAACGTCCTTGTGCAGCAATCGTCAGTTTCGGAAGCAGCCTACAGGCAACCTTCGCGTCCAGTGCTAAGGTGCAGGCCTTGAATCACGCCTGACCCAGGGAGGGTCACGTCATGACATGCCGGATCATCATAGCCGACGATCATCCACTGTTTCGCGAGGCGATGCTGCGCACCGTACAGCGCGTGCTGCCCGCAGCGAATATCTGCGAGGCCGGCGACTTCGACGCTGTGCTCGAGCTGCTGCCACAGGGCGACGAGCCGGACACGCTGATGCTCGATCTGCGTTTTCCCGGGTTGACGTGCATCACCCAGCTCGCCGACTTGCGAAGACGATTGCCGCGCACCACGCTGATCGTAGTTTCGATGGTCGACGATCAGGCGTTGATCAGTGAAGTCATGGCGGCGGGCATAGACGGCTTTATCGGCAAGAACATTGCGCCGGATGAAATCGGCCAGGCGATTCTGGCGATCCGTGATGGCGAGGTGCTGGTGAAGTCGGCGCCGTCCGGCTTGCTGCCGCTGGAAACCGCGACGACGCTGACGCCGCGTCAGCAGGACGTACTGCGGTTGATCGCGCAAGGCAAGACCAACAAGGAAATCGCCCGTGAACTGGATATTTCGCCGTTCACGGTGCGCATCCATGTGTCGTCGTTGTTGCGCACGCTTGATGTGCCGACGCGGGCGGCCGCGGCGGTCAAGTATTCCGGTATCGGATAGGACTCGACACAGACTGCTCCAGTGGATCAAATGTCTGAAACTACCTTGAGCCAGCCAGCGTACATGTCTCGTCTATCTGACTACAGCGATCAGCACATCCTCGATATCATCCACGCAGCTGGCTACGTGCGCCTCAGTGGCCAGCACAGCAACGGCCAGTCAGTGCACGAACTCATCCATTCGTGCGGCATGGTGAATCTGAAAAACTCCAAGACCTTGCTCAGCGATAAACGCCATTGTGGCTTTATCCCGTGCCATCCACGGGGCAAATTGAGTTTGCTGTACCTGAAGACCATTGCCACACGACTGGGGCTGGATGACGTTACCCACGACCAGGAGGGACAAACGGAACTGCGTCGTCTGACGATTTCTGCCAACGATCTGTTGCGCTGGACAAAAGGGGATGCGGTCATGACCCAAAGTTGGCATACCGTGCGTTCGCGAGCGCTGTCTTGCAAAAAAGGCACCTTTTTCCAATCCGACGCAACCCGCAGAAAGCCCCGCTCCGCTGAACTCTCGCTGTCGACCCTCGCTTTATGTTGCGCGCCAAAACGTCTCGCGCTCCCTGCCAGCATGCCTGCCCGTCGAGCCGACAAGGTCGAGTACACGCATATTGCCTGCGGCGGCACTGTTGCCCTCAGGTTCGTCGAACTTCAGCAGTGGAGCGAGACCCGATGTCCACACTGTCATTCTCTCGAGAAAACCGCTCTGGACGCGTTCAAGGCTTTCCTGCTCGATTTTGAAATGACATTCGACGGTACGCTCGAAGTGATGGAGCGAAAGTCACAGGTCAAACGTAGCCAGGCCATTTCGATCACCTGCAACCTCTGTCACCAGCGCAACGACGCACGGAGTTATGATCTTGTCCGTTATCGGGGCTTCACCTACTGCGACAACCCGGGCTGTAGCAATACCTATTTGCCGGCAGACAGAACCTGCGAACCGGACCAGTACTATATCGACCTGCTGAGGACCCATGGCATCAGGAAGTTTGCCGACGGTCAGCGGCTGTTTCCAAGGTCGATGCGCTATCTGAAGCAGCCTTCTGCGGCGAGCCCCAAAGGCGCGAAGAAACCCGTGCGCAAATATGAGATCGTGCAGCAAGCGCTGGACTTGCCTGTGAACACGCGGCTCGCCGAATTCACCGACGATGACCTGCGCAGCGCCTTTCAGCACGCGATCGATGCTGGCGCTACGAACATTGGCGCGGTTCGGGCAAAGCTGCCCAACGACATCAATAACTTCATCAGCCGCCGCAGAATGGCTGGCGACTTCGTGCACCACCGGGTTCTCGCCAATATGGGTATCCGGTTCAAGCGCAGCTATGAAATTGCTTCGCTGCACGACGCCATCGAAAGCATTCGCGATACAAAGTCCGCGACATGGGCAGAGTTCGTCTCGCGCTACCCGGGCGCCAGCACCAGCATCATCGAACAAGGCCTGAAAGAAGATGTCATGGCCAGTTTCGGCTGGACATCGCTCGTCAACTATTCAAGGCTGACAAACCAGCAACTGCTGGACAAAGCCGGAGAGCTCCGTCACGCCGAGCAACTCGACACTCTCGCCCTGCTCGAGCGTGCCTACGGCAGCCTGATTCGCAACATCCGCGAACGAGGCCTGACTGCCGATCTGTGCGCCGCGCAGGGTTTCGAGCAAACCGCTGTGTGGCAAGGCATGAGCCTTGACGATCTTGTCCGGCACATACGCGACAACGATTTTGCATCGTCATCCGACTGGCACGCCTCCTCATCGGGCTCATACAAATACGCCGCCACACAGAACTGGGTACGTGAGATATCGAAACGCTTCAACTGGGGCATTTACCGGGGCCTGAACGGGTTCAGCTACGATTCCCTGCCGGAAACGATTGTGGCGAACCTTTTGCACCTGGCTGATTACGAGTTCATCGACCATCCTCCGATCGAGGATTTTCCAGGTGTCGGCGGAGGTCGGCCGACGGCTGATTTCCTCATCGATTCACCACCGTTGTGGATCGAGGTCTGGGCCTACCGCACCGACGACGTGGTGAGCGGAAAACTGGCGAGCTATCCCTCGACGCGCAAACACAAGGAAGCGGGTTACCTTGCCCACGCCATGCCCTTGTGCAACCTTGAGGGCGGTTTGTTTTATCGTCCCTACCTGCTTGATGGCAAGCAGTACCTCCGGGGGATGGGCAGCTTTGTCGAGCATGCCTGTAATCGCTTGACCGCGCATGGCTTACCCATCGTTTATACCCCTGAGCTGCTGGCTGAACTGCGACAGTCGGTTCACGATCAGAGCGACTCGGCATTCATTCAACTTTAGCCCGCAAACATCAACAACAAAGCTGTTGGTCCGGAAACACTGCGAATGGCTCGATCTCGCTCACGGATCCACCTGCGCCATCAGATCCGGCACCGACTCCGGCCGCTTGGCATAGCGCTGGGCCAATACCGCGCAGACCATCAGTTGAATCTGATGGAACAGCATCAGCGGCAGAATCAGCACGCCGATGGTGCTGCCGGCGAACAACACCTGCGCCATCGGCACGCCGGTGGCCAGGCTCTTTTTCGAGCCGCAGAACAGAATGGTGATGCGGTCTTCCTGATTGAAGCCGAAGGCTTTGCCAAGCAGGGTCGAGGCCAATAGCACCAGGGCGAGCAGGATGCAGCAGACCACCACCAGGCCGAGCAGCTCGAACAATGGAATCTGCTGCCAGATGCCTTCGTTGACCGCTTCGCTGAACGCGCCGTAGACCACCAGCAGAATCGAACCCTGGTCAACGAATTTCAGCCAGTTCTTGTTGCGCCCTACCCACGCGCCGATCCAGCGGCGGGCGATCTGCCCGGCGATAAATGGCAGCAGCAACTGCACGCTGATTTTCACGATCGCATCGAGGGTCGAGCCGCCGTCGCCGTGGACGTTGAGCAGCAAAGTCACCAGCAGCGGCGTAAGAAAAATCCCGAACAGGCTGGACGCCGCCGCGCTGCAGATCGCCGCCGGAATATTGCCTCGCGCCAGCGAAGTGAACGCGATGGCCGACTGCACCGTGGCTGGCAACGCGCAAAGGTAGAGCATGCCCATGTACAGCTGATCGCCGATCAGCGGTGACAACAGCGGTTTGAGCGCCAGACCGAGAATCGGGAACAGCACGAAAGTCAGGCCAAACACCAGCAGATGCAAACGCCAGTGGCCGGCGCCGGCAATGATCGATTCGCGCGACAGCTTGGCGCCGTGCAGGAAAAACAGCAGGGCAATAGCGATGTTGGTCAGCCAGCCGAAGCCGACCGCGACCTGGCCGCTGGCGGGCAGGAAGCTGGCCAGCAGGACAACGCCGATCAGAGTCAGGGTGAAGTTATCGGGCAGAAAACGTGGGCGCGTCATGAGATTCATCCGGGGGGTTGCCAGTGCGTGCCGACGACTCTAACGTGACTGGCAATTACCGACTAACGCCGAAGAGCCGCAAGATGCCGCCCAAAGGACATACCAAGAGCGTTCGCCGCAGTGTTCCCGGGTTGCCCAGCCTGCCGCGTCCTGTGTATGGACGTACCGAATCACTGCCCAACCGCGCCCTCACCCGCCGTCATAGCCATCCGTGGGTGCAGTTGTCCTACGCGATCCAGGGCGTGCTCGAAGTGCAGACCAGCGCCGGCCGTTTCGTCGCGCCGCCGGAGCGTGCGGTGTGGATACCGGCGGGCGTACCGCACCGGGTGTTCAGCGCCCCGCACACGGAAATGCGCAGCCTCTATATCGACAGCAGCGTCACCGGTTGGGCGGCCGAACATTGCCATGTGCTGGGCGTCAGCGATCTGCTCAGGGAGTTGATCCGCGCCTTCAGTCAGGTTCCGGTGGAGTATGACGAGAGCGGCCCTGACGGACGCCTCGCCCAAGTCATCCTCGATCAGCTGGCCGATGCGCCAACCATCGACCTGATGCTGCCGCTGCCACAAGATCCGCGCTTGAAGCAGATCTACCAGAGCCTCGAACAACATCCGGAACAACAGACCACCCTGAGCCACTGGAGCGGCGAATTCGGCGTCACCGAAAAGACCCTGACGCGGCTGTTCCTGCGCGACACCGGCCTGACCTTCCGCGCCTGGCGCCAGCGTCTGCGCCTGCTCGGGGCGCTGACCCCGCTGGAGAAAGGTGAGCGTGTGACCGATGTCGCGCTGGCCTGCGGATACGACTCGACATCGGCGTTCATTGCGGCATTTCGTCAGCAATTTGGTGAGACGCCGGGGGAGTTTTTCCGTTGAGGCATGCGCCAATGGCCTGTTTGTATACGAGGGAACTCATCGCCCGACACTTCGCTACCATATTCCTCAAAATTTTGCACCTGTCAGGTCTGTCAGTAGTTGGCACACAAACCGAAGCGTAAATTGAATCTCCCAACCGGCGGAAAAGTCGGTTTGCCTAAAAAGCGGAACGCATTTTTATCCGGAGATTGATCATGACCGACATAATCAGGAACATAAAACTTGGAATCAACAGCGAAAACAAGCCACAGGATCTGGCGCACAAAATCGCCGCGGACGAGCGCTTCGACGTAAAGTTCTCAAAACCTTTTCCGCCCATTGAAAAGTTTGAAGCGACACATACCTGGTACGCCTCCTTCACAGGAGACTCGCGCAGCATCATTGGGCGCCATCAAACCTTGCAGAACTTCTACCAGCTGACATTAATTACTCCACGGGAACTTAAAAGCGGCACGTATAAACTCGAGGATTATGGTCCCGGCAAGCATTCAGTTGTTTTTATGGTTGACGGAGTGAGCATCAAGGGAGGTAGTGTTACTTACGATGTAGATGACAGCCGAAAATCAGTCAAAGCAACTCTCAAGTTCGACATTGTTTATGAGTCAACACCCTACACGGTCGCTGCAGATATATTTCTCCTGGCAACGGGAGAGCTGTGATCCATATATATTCCCTCGGTATCAGCTTGAATTCTGTGATGCGGTATCGCTGGAGGCTGGATTCGCCAATCGGCGGTACTTCCCATGCAGGAATGCTCCAATGAAATGCCAAAGTGCCCCGAGGTAGGACACTTCGTTTTTCTCGAACCAACCCTCAGAAATAAACGATTTTTCTTTGCCATAACTGCGTCGCTAGCATGGCCCCGTCTGATTCAATTCAAACAAGAGACAGGGAGCGTGCCATGCCTGCCACGAACATCAATATCGGCGAACCCTGGATGTGGGGCGCCTTCATCATCTTCGTTCTGGCCATGCTGGCCCTGGACTTGTTTGTCTTCGGCGGGCGCAAGGCGCATCGGGTCTCGGTGCGTGAAGCGTCGGCCTGGGTGGTTGCCTGGTGCCTGCTGGCGCTGAGCTTCGCCGGTTTGCTCTGGTGGTACCTGCACGGCGAATTTGGCGGTGAAATCGCCCGGCAGAAAACCCTGGAGTTCCTCACCGGTTATTTGATCGAGCAGTCGCTGTCGATCGACAACATGTTCGTCTTCGTGATGATCTTCAGCTACTTCGCCGTGCCCCCGGAATTGCAGCGGCGCGTGCTGCTATATGGCGTGCTCGGCGCGATTGTCATGCGCGCGATAATGATCTTTGCCGGCGTATGGCTGGTGTCGCAGTTCGAATGGCTGTTGTATGCGTTCGGTGTGTTCCTGATCATCACCGGGATCAAGATGCTGGTGTTCGCCGACCAGCAACCGGATCTCGACAACAACCCGCTGTTGCGCTGGGTGCGCGGGCATATGCGTATCACCAGCGGTTTCCACGGCGAGCGGTTTTTCATCCTGCAAAACGGCGTGCGCTGGGCAACACCGATGTTCCTTGTGCTGGTGCTGATCGAGGCCAGCGACCTGATGTTCGCGGTCGACAGCATCCCGGCGATCTTCGCCGTCACCACTGACCCGTTCATCGTCTTCACCTCGAACATCTTCGCGATCATGGGCCTGCGCGCGCTGTACTTCCTGCTGGCGGACATGGCTGACCGTTTTCACCTGCTCAAATACGGGCTGGCGATCGTGCTGGTGTTCATCGGCGGCAAGATGGTGCTGATGCCGTGGTTTCACATGCCGGTGGAGTGGTCGCTGGCGGTAGTGGGTTCGGTGATTCTCGGGTCGGTGCTGTTGAGTCTGGTGACCACCCGTGAGGGCGAACGCAGCACCGAATGACCCACACAAAACCCTTGTAGGAGTGAGCCTGCTCGCGATCGCGGTGTATCAGCCAACATCTACGTCAACTGACACACCGCTATCGCGAGCAGGCTCACTCCTACAGGGAATGGTCTTATTTATCGGATTTGATACTGGTCCACACCCGCGTGCGCACCCGCTCCATTTTCTGCGGCAACGGCTGGACCACATACAGGGTTTTCAGCGCTTCGCGGGTCGGGGTCAGGTTGGGGTTGTCGGTGATCTCCTTGTTGACCAGCGGCATCGAGTCCTTGTTGGCATTCGGGTAGCCGAGGAAATCGCTGATCGGTGCGATCACTTTCGGATCGAGCAAGTGGTTGAGGAATTCGTGAGCCTCGGCGACGTTCTTCGCGCTCTTCGGAATGGCGAACGTGTCGAACCAGATCGGCGCGCCCTCCTTCGGCAAGCGCCAGTCGACCACCACGCCGTTGCCCGCCTCTTTGGCGCGATTGCCGAACTGGTAGAAGCTGCCGGAATAACCGATCGCCACGCAGATGTCGCCGTTGGCGATGTCGGTCATGTATTTGGCCGAGTTGAAGTAGGTCACGTAGGGGCGAATCTTCATCATCAAGGCCTTGGCCTTTTCATAGTCCGCCGGGTTCTGGCTGTTCGGATCGAGGCCGAGGTAATGCAGGGCCAGCGGCAGGATTTCCGACGGCGAATCGAGCATCGCCACGCCGCACGCCTTGAGCTTTTCCATGTTCTCGGGCTTGAACACCAGATCCCAACTGTCCACCGGCGCATTCTCGCCAAGGGCAGCCTTGACCTTGGCCGGGTTGAAGCCGATCAGCACGGTGCCGTACATGTAGGGCACACCGTACTGGTTGCCGGGGTCGTTGGCCTCGAGCAACTTGAGCAGGGCCGGATCCTGATGCTGCCAGTTCGGCAGTTTCGACTTGTCGAGTTTCTGGAACACGCCCGCCTTGATCTGGGTTTCGATGAACTGATTGGACGGCACTACCAGGTCGTAGCCGGAGTTGCCGGTGAGGAGTTTGGCTTCCAGTGATTCGTTGGTGTCGAAGGTGTCCCAGGTCACTTTGATCTTGCTTTGCTCGGCGAAGTCCTTGGGCACTGACGGCAGGATGTAATCCGCCCAGTTGTACACCCGCAGTTCGCGCTGCTCTGCCTGGACGGCGCTGGCCAGCAGCGTCAGGCCACACACGGTGGCGCCCAGAATGCGTTTGATCGTGACCATGGTTGTTTCCCCGAATGCGGCGTGAGATCGATGGTTTTTATGTTCTGTACACGGCAGTGGCTGTAACGAAAGCCAAGGGCAAAAAAGGTCGAGCCTGTTGTTATGGTTTCGATTCTTGCTGACAGCGTAGCGCGATGACAGTAGGCGGCAGGCCAAAAGGGGATCGATATGGCCAATTTGCGTGACCGCTGAAATACTCGGGACGGCCGAAAACCAGTTGTGGCGAGGGAGCTTGCTCCCTCGCCACAGAATTGCTTACGAGCGATAGCTCAGTTTTGCCGCCCTGCTCCGCTGCGCCTGACCACGGGTCGCGAGGCAGTAATAGAGCGGCACGGTGACCACCAGGCCAACCAGCCACGACAGATCCGCACCTTCGACCAGATTGGCGTACGGCCCGACGTACAGCGAGGTGTTGGCAAACGGCAGTTGCACGATGATGCCGATGAAGTAGGCAATGATCGCGTGCAGGTTGAAACGCCCGTAGATCCCGCCGTCGGCGCGGAAGATCGAGGTGATGTCGTAGTTGCCGCGCTTGATCAGGTAGAAGTCGATCAGGTTGATCGACGCCCACGGCACCAGCACCAGCAACAGCGCCAGAATCAGCCCGATGAACTGGGAAATGAAATCCGCCGAAGCGCCGAGGGCGACCACGCAGCATCCGCCGAGGATCACGCTCGACAGCACCACGCGCACCTTGATGCTCGGCGTCCACTGGCTGGCGAAGGTCTGGATCGAGGTAATGATCGACAGCACCGCGCCATACAAGTTGAGCGCGTTGTGGCTGATGATATTGAGCAGAAACAGCACCATCAGAATCGGCCCCAGCCAGCCGGTGGACTGCTTGACCGCCGCCATCGCCTCAGTGCCTTCCGGCGTCGCCAGCACCGCAACCGCGCCAAAACTGAACGACAGAATCGTGCCCAGCGTCGCGCCCAGATACGTCGCCCAAAATGGCTTGGCAATGCCGATGTCCGCCGGCAGATAACGCGAGTAGTCGGAGACGTACGGCGAGAAACTGATCTGCCAGATGATGCCCAGCGATACCGTCGCCAGCCAGCCCGAGAGGTTGAAACTGCCGCGCGTCAGGAAGTCCGCCGGCAAGTCATGGGCGAAGATGTAGATAAACCCTGCGAGCAACGCGCCGCCCATCACCCAAGTGCCAATGCGATTGAGCGTGTGGATGAAGTTGTAGCCGATCACTCCGATCGCGGTAGCGGCCAGCGCGCCGATCAGAATGCTCAGCGGGGCCGGCACCGACGGCGCAATACCGACGATGGATTTGCCGGCCAGCACGATGTTGGAAATGAAGAAACCGATATAGATGAGAGCCGCAAAGAACACGATCAGCAGTGCGCCATATCGGCCGAACTGGCCGCGACTCTGGACCATTTGCGGAATGCCCATGCGCGGGCCCTGGGCCGACGCCAGTGCAATCACCACGCCGCCGATCATGTGCCCCAGCGCAATCGCCAGCAGCCCCCACCACAGATTGAGATGGAACACCTGAACCACCATGGCGCCGGTGACGATGGGCAGTGGCGCGATGTTGGTGCTGAACCACAGAGTGAACAGGTCGCGGGCCTTCCCGTGGCGTTCCGCGAGTGGGACGTAATCGACCGTATGATTCTCGATCAACGGATCTTGCCGGGACATCTGGGACATATGCATGAACTCGAGTTTGTCTGTTTTTATCTTTGTATGAAGCCAAACCGGGAGGACTCTTGGGTCGCCCCTCAGATGCAGACCATATTATGGTATTCCAAGCTTTGCACAAGCCTGATCCGCTGATTCTGTCGTTCTCTGATCCGTTATCCTCGCTGATCCTGCCCCTCATCGGCTAGCTGAAAGCCCCGTAAACATGGACTTTCCGACGAAATCCGCACGTTTATCGGTTCACCAGAAAAGCCCTTGCAAGATATGTATTACGGTATACCATCAGACCTACAAATCATAAAAACCGTGTCACACACCCGAGGACCACCCAATGATCGATGCTGCCATTTACAAACAAGTCATGGGCTCGTTCCCGTCCGGCGTCACCGTCATCACTACCCTGGACGACGACGGCCAGATCGTCGGCCTGACCGCCAGCGCCTTCAGCTCGCTGTCGATGGACCCGGCGCTGGTGCTGTTCTGCCCCAACTACAGCTCCGATTCCTATCCAGTGCTGATCAAGAACAAACGCTTTGCGATTCACCTGTTGTCCAGCGTGCAGCAAAGCGAGGCCTATGCCTTCGCCCGCAAAGGCAAGGACAAGGCGCAGGGCATCGAGTGGACATTGAGCGCACTGGGCAACCCGATCCTCGCCAATGCCACGGCGGTGATCGAGTGCGAGTTGTGGCGTGAATATGAAGGTGGCGACCACGCGATCATGGTCGGCGCGGTGAAGAACCTGATCGTCCCTGAGCAAGTCGCCGGGCCGCTGGTGTACTGCCACGGCAAGATGGGTGCGTTGCCGGTTGTGGCGTGATCCCGGAACTGTTGAACACATCAATCCCATGTAGGAGTGAGCCTGCTCGCGATCGCAGTGTGTCAGTCGATGCAGATGTTGGCTGATATTCCGCTATCGCGAGCAGGCTCACTCCTACAGGGGTTTCGGTGTAGCTGATTACGTCCGGAACCGGCTCACCAACTGATTCAACGTCTGCGACAACGCCGTCAGGTTCTGCGCATCCTGGCGAGTCGAGTCCGCCAGGCTTGCCACTAACTGCGCATCGCCATGAATCTGGCTGATGTGGCGATTGATGTCTTCGGCCACTTGATGCTGTTCCTCCGCCGCCGTGGCGATCTGCGTGTTCATGTCGCGAATCACATCCACCGACTCGCGAATCAATTCAAAACTCGCCCGCGCCTCGTTGATCGACACCACGGTTTCCTGTGACACCTCCAGGCTGGCGTGCATCTGCTTGCCCATCTGATGAGTGCGCCGCGCCAGATTGCCGAGCAGTGCGTCAATCTCACCGGTCGAGTCTGAAGTTCGTTTGGCCAAAGCGCGGACTTCATCAGCGACCACGGCAAAGCCCCTGCCCTGCTCTCCGGCGCGCGCGGCTTCGATAGCGGCGTTGAGCGCGAGCAGATTGGTCTGCTCGGCAATCGAGCGGATGGTGCCGAGGATCGACTGGATGTCGTTGCTGTCCTGCTCCAGTTGCTGCATCGACTCGGCACTGTGGCCGATCTCCTGGCTCAAACGCCCAACATTGCTCACCGCCGCGTCGATCTGTTGCTGCCCGGTATGTGCCTGACGCTGACCGTTGTCTGCCGAATCGGCGGCCTGACTGCAGGAGCGCGCGACCTCGTTGGATGTGGCGACCATTTCGTGGAATGCGGTCGACACCATGTCCACCGCCTCACGCTGACGTGCAGCCACGTCGGCCATTTCCGCCGAGACTTCGGTGGCGCTGCCGGAGCTGCTGTGAATCTGTCCCGCCGCCTGGCCGATACGCTGGATCAGCGTACGAATCGCCTCAAGAAACTGGTTGAACCAGCCGGCCAGTTGCGCGGTTTCGTCCTGCCCGCGTACTTCCAGTCGCGCAGTCAGATCGCCCTCGCCTTGAGCAATGCCTTCGAGACCGCTGGCGACACCACGAATCGGCTTGACCATCAGCCCGGCGAACCACGCGCCGACCATCGCAAACAGCAACGCGCAGATCACTGCGATAGCGCCGATCAGCCAGGTCAAACGAGTCGCCCCTGCCATCACTTCGCTCGCCTTCACCAAGGCGACAAACCGCCAGCCCAACGCCTGCGAGGGCCAGACCAGCGCCATGTAATCCTCGCCGGCCAATTGCACCTCGACCAGGCCTTTGCCGGCCTCGGCCAGTTGCTGATAACCGTCGCCGAGCTCGCTGAGTTTCTTGAAGTTGTGCGCCGGGTCGCTCGGGTCGACCAGCACGGTGTTGTTGGCTTCCATCAACATCAGATAACCGCTTTCACCGAGGCGGATCTGCTTGACCAGATCGGTCAATTGCTTGAGCGATACGTCGATGTTGACCACGCCGGCATTGCTGCCCAACTGGTTGTTGAAACTGCGCACGGTGCTCACCAGCACCACGTCATCCGCCGCCCAGTAATAGGCCTCGGTGCGCAGCGTTTTGCCAGGATTTGCCATCGCCGTTTTGTACCAGGGACGGGTGCGCGGATCGTAGTTCGCCAGTTGCGCATCGCCCGGCCAGAACAGATAACCGCCCTGCTCGGTGCCGAGTGACAGGTAGGTGTAAGCCGGATGCGCCTTGGCCAGACCGTCGAACAGCTTGAACAGCTGATTATCCTGCGGGCCCATTGGCACTTGCGCGGCGTCACTGCTCAGGTAGCGTTTGAGGCTGGCGTCGATGCTCTGCAGTTGCGGATGCTCGGCCAGGTAGGCAACGTTCTGGCTGATGCCCTCGAAAAACAGCTGCATGGCGTTTTCCACCTGACGCACTTCGCGCCCGGTGCTGTCGGTAAAGGTGTCGCGCGCGCCCTCGCGGACATTGAGGATGATCAGCGCTGCCACCAATAACACCGGCAGGCTGGCGATTACCGCAAACGCCAAAGTCAGTTTTTGTTTTATGTTCATTGCTTGCGCCTTCCTTGTTCGAAGTGTCGGTCAGAAATGTTTTGCGGATATTCCGTATTATGGTATACCAATATTCAATCAACCGAACAGCCGTCCTTGAAGGCGTGCTTGAATGGTGAGAAGACTCGCGAGCGCACAGCGTTCACGTCAGTTCGACAGGCCCGCACACGACCGGCCAATTACAAAAGACTCGAGGTAGCGTCATGAAATTTTCCCTGTTCGTACACATGGAACGCTGGGACGAAAGCGTCAGCCACCGCCAACTGTTCGAAGACTTGACCGAACTGACCCTGATGGCCGAGGCCGGCGGTTTCAGCACCGTGTGGATCGGCGAACACCACGCCATGGAATACACCATCTCCCCAAGCCCGATGCCGCTGCTGGCCTACCTCGCAGCGAAAACCACGACCATCCACCTCGGCGCCGGCACCATCATCGCGCCGTTCTGGCACCCACTGCGCGTCGCCGGTGAATGCGCCCTGCTCGACGTGATCAGCAACGGCCGCATGGAAGTCGGCCTCGCACGCGGCGCCTATCAAGTCGAATTCGACCGCATGGCCGGCGGCATGCCCGCCTCGAGCGGCGGCCAGGCCCTGCGCGAAATGGTCCCGGTGGTCCGCGCCCTGTGGCAAGGCGACTACGCCCACGACGGCGACATCTGGAAATTCCCCACCTCCACCAGCGTGCCGAAGCCGATCCAGAAGCCCAACCCACCCATGTGGATCGCCGCCCGCGACCCCGACTCGCACAACTTCGCCGTGGCCAATGGTTGCAACGTCATGGTCACGCCTTTGATGAAAGGCGACGAAGAAGTCCTCGACCTGAAAAACAAATTCCAGACCGCGCTGGACAACAACCCTGACGTGCCGCGCCCACAACTGATGGTGCTGCGCCACACCCACTTGCACACCGCCGACAACCCGGACGGCTGGAAAGTCGGCGCCAAAGCCATCTCACGTTTCTACCGCACCTTCGATGCCTGGTTTGGCAACAAGCAAACGCCAGTCAATGGCTTCCTAGCGCCGAGTCCGGAAGAGAAGTTCGCCGGGCGTCCGGAGTTTGAACTGGAAAGCCTGCACAAGACCGCGATGATTGGCACGCCGGAAGAGATCATCCCGCGGATCAAGTACTACCAGGAACTGGGGGTGGATGAGTTCAGTTTCTGGTGTGATAACAGCCTGCCGCATGAAGAGAAGAAGAAGTCGCTGGAGTTGTTTATCAAGCATGTGGTGCCGGCGTTTCGCTAAAGGTTTCGCAGGTTAAACCAAAACAAACGCCCCGCTTCAGACGGGGCGTTTTTTTGAAAACAGCATCGACTTGTGCAACCTAGCTTTCGCAGCCTATTCGCCGCTGCCATCCTCGCTGAGCACTTTGAAGGAGTGGAAGTTAAAGGCTATTTTTTCTTCTTCCTCATCAACCAGCTCATACCGGATACGATCCAGTCCGCCTTCAACTCTCGACACGCAAAGATCCATGAACTGTGTCAGGCCACCACCAAATCCCCGCACGTTCAAACCGCCCACGTTAAAAAATATGACCGCGATAGTCGCTGCTCCAGGATCCGAAGAATTCGCCAGCGTCATCAACAGGTTGTAACCGGTAAGTCCATCTTCAGAATCCAGGTGAAGACTTTCCACATAAACGTATTCACGCAGAAAGCTATTCAATGCTTTGAGATTGCTCAATGGTTGATCCTCGTGTGCTGGTCATTGACATCCTTGCGCGGTCCGTACTGGTAGGTATGAGTATGAGGGTCCGTATGAAAGGTATAACGCGAAGAGCGATTTATTTGTCCGACCTCACTTAAAGAAAAAATTATTCACAACCTATATCCTCTCAAAATAGGCATGAAACGCTGTAATTATTTTATCCAAGGTTTTATCGTGACCTTTAAGACTCTGAAACTCTGCAGAACTGATCAAGTTGCAGCTCAAATACTCAGAAAACTCACCAGAAGCATGCCGTGAATTGAAAGCCAGCACACCGTACTCTTCGCAAGCACTTTCAAACAAGAGCCAATCAAAACTCACATTACCCATGACTACCGGATAATTTACTGTGCCCTTGAAAAAATCTCGAAACCCCACGCTTAATTCCTCAACACCTTTCTGAATATTCTCCCCATCAAAAAGATAACAAATATTGGCCAGCGGCGCACTGAACAGGGCAAACGCGCGAGTCGAAAAAACTTTAAAGCTAGAACAGAGCAAATCATCGAGTACATCAACATTACTCAAAAGAGGCCTCTCAAAAAAATAAAACTCTAATCCTGAATCTCGAAAAACCATTTCGGGCAAATCTTTATTCAGTTCAAGACGACTTGATAACATCGCGGTTATCTGACGCAGTTCTTGATGTTCAAGTTTGGTGAGGCACATTCATTCACTCTCGAATCGGATTCTGACAATCGATTTGTTGATACCTGCAATGAAAAGGGACAGCACCTTGTCCCCTCAGTTTAGAAGAGAACAGTCCGCAATCACCCCCAACTATATCTCCAATCAACTCTCTGGCAAAATCGATATCTGACAAAAGGGGACGGTTCCCTTTTGTCCGCTTTTTTACGTTCGACACGAATAGGAGAAAACGGGGACAGACCACGTTTTCCACTAAATCGTCGGCTTTTTGGGCCGTCCCGGGCTCCCTCGCTGCACACGACGACCGATCATTGCCTCGACATCAACAGCAAACTTTGAACCGCCAAAAACATTATTTCCATTGGTCGCGTCACGAATCTGGTCAACCAATTCCGACTCTAAGTGATTTTTGAACAGTTCGCGGTAAGCTTCTGCCGGTTGCCCGCCCAGCCCTCCAAGCGCCAAATACTGAGCATGAGGGGTAACAATGTGTGATCGCTCTGATTGTGCGTTAACACGGTAACTTGACCAGCGATATTCTGCCGGATGATTTACTATTTTAGCTCTGACGGGATTCAATTCGATGTATCGATAACAACACAACAAATATCGTTCATTCTCAACAAGGCATGAACGATACCGGCCTTCCCACAAACACCCGCTGCGACTATACGTACGATTTATATATTGAGCGTATCTCTGACCGACACCTTTCATCAGCAGGCTTGCGCTGTTGGCATTATGAGGACTGACTAACAAATGAATGTGATTGGTCATTAAGCACCACGCATGAATATCACAGTCATTTTTAGAAGCCTGCTCGACCAAAAGCTCCAAATAAAAAAGGTAATCTTCCTCGGTAAAAAAACAGACAGATCTATTGTTTCCTCGCTGAATCAAGTGGAGTGGCACGCCTGGTATCAAAACTCGGGCTCTACGCGGCATCAATGAATCCTTTCAATTGGTCGAACTGAAAGCTTAGCGGGCCGAAAGGTAAACATGATGGCAAATTTTTACGTATTGTTGCAGTCAATTACATTAAACGTGGTCTGTCCCCATTTATCCAATAAAGCTCTGACAAAATCAGCATCAAACTCCATTATCAAACCAATGGCATCCTTGACTTTCCATCGGTGCAGTTCGGGATGTTCAACCATTGCGATCAAATGCTGCTTCAGCAGCGGGAGGTACTCTGAATACTTTTCACGATGCACGAAAGAATATATTTCCGATATTTCAAAAGGCCTCTCGTTGGCCAGAGCGATTATTTTTGAAAGCACATCATATACCTGACGCCTCGCTAATTCCTTTCCACTGACCTCAGCGGCATTCGCGAAATACATCGTCACTGCCATCAATATATGCCGATATGTATCATCGTACCCATGGAGTCTATGGGTATAAATACCCTCAATAATCTCTGGGCGCCGCATATATTCTTCCAGCACTATCAAGCCGTCATGGACGCCCCAACTGGTGAGAAGTTTAGAAGCCTGAAAACGCTCCATTTCATTCTCACAGTTGAGCAGCTGTCTCACTGCCGCCATTCTTTCTTGTGAAATGTCTTCTCGGTCAAGGTCACCCGCCTCCACAGCGTAATCGGCGTGTTCCGGAATACCATTGAGCAGTTCGTATGTTTTGGGATCCATCGCCTTCACCTACTTTCTAAACGTGGTCTGTCCCCATTTATCCATTTATCAACTTGCATTATCGAGTCATGAAGAAGCATCCGGATCGGCTTCCGTGCAAGCGCATCAAATTACACAAATGGCAGTAATCAGCTGCTGAGGTTCTTCTTCCAGCGGTACTCCCCAGCCTGAAACCTCAATCAAACCAAACTTTTCATCTGTTATAAACCAGCCTTCGCCCTTATCAAAGTCCAATGACGTGATTTTTTTCAACTCAGCAACATTGCTCCCCAATCTTATATTCGAAGTTAGCGATCCCTGGTAGACAAAAGCACTAGCCGCCTCACCGGGAAAACTAAAATCATAAACTTTAAGCGCGAAAACTTTGTTGCATTTCAGCATTATACTTAAAGCAGGAATACCAAACTTATTGGAATTGATAACACTATTATCATATAAATAAAATACATAACCACCTTCGCCCTTTCGATTATCGCACTTTGTCAACCTTAGGATTGGACCTTCTTCAAATTTATATAAGGTTTTTGCTTCGTCGATAGCATACATTGCCAGCCATGTTTCGAGATCAGGCGCCGCTAGCCCTAGCGGCACTCCAGCAAGTGATCTTCTAGGCAATATGGTTGCGACCCAAGATATAGAAACATTACTCATTTTGGTACCCACTTGTTGGTAGCCGGGTTAAATAGCACTTCTTGCCCCTGAGGGTTCATGAAAAGCGTATCTTTGTCATAAATCGGCTCGTTCGGCCCTTTAAACTGAGGTCGATACGTATCAGGATCAACCACTTTAACTGAAGTATTATCACTATACGTGATTCTATAGTACTCACCTATGTGCGTTGATTTATTGACGCTATCAACGGTAGACGGACTATATTGGATTTCCTTAATACCTGTTGCACTCCCACTGATCTCGTAAACTTGAGCATTACCTGACGTTTTGCTCTTAGTCGACAAAGTAGCGGTTGCTCCGTCCATTGTAAGTGACTGTTTAATATCGTCAATCGATCGTCCCCAAACGCTGGATGGATTACCAATCATATCCCGCGGAATGCCCGCCTGTCCTGCGAGATCCTCTTTCAAACCTACGCGGGAAATGGCAGACGTGGCAGGAGGTATATCTTCACTCGGCCCTTTCGTGGACGGTGAATTTGGGAGGGAAGACTCGGTGTTATCAGCAATGCCAGTCTTAGTCGTTCCTTTGCTACCGCCCGGTTTACCACCGCCCGCGACATCTGCGGCTACGCCTGCAGCATCTGCCCAAAACGCGGCGCTTTCACCATCACGCTGAACCACAATCTCTCTGATGATCGTGTTTTGCGCAGTTTGGTTATTCTCCGTAATGATCCAGCCTACGTTTGCAGCTGCACCTATATCCCCACTGAGCCTGAGCTGCTCTGCCAGTTCGCGAATTTTTGGCTGATCGGCTAGGAGCTGATCCGAAAGCTGCTTGCAGGCACTTAAGTTTTTCTGACAGAGGCTACCCAACTCCGCATTTCGCTGCTCATCCAGATTGGCATAACGCTCTCGCACTTCTGCTTTGCACGTCTCGGATGCGCATTTTGCCTGCTCATCCAACATTTCCACGATTTCGTGGTGCATAAGGTAGTTGTAATTAGTAGCGTCCTTCGCAATAGTCGCGCCCTCTTGAAGGTTACCGTCGCTTACGGCTGCCGCAGCGATACCCACCAGTTGGGAGGACATCGACAACAGGTTGCTGTCGTTCTTGACCAGCGTGGCCAACTGGGTAACCAGAGCCTCATTTGCACCCGCCGCCAATGCACCCGTTTTGAAATCGCCACCCGCAGCTTCAGTCAGCAACCCTCCAACAACCGCGTGCAATGCGATTTTTTCGAGACTGCCGTCTTTCCAGCCCTGTTTAGCAGCAAAATCGCCTACAGCATTGAATGCCGCCGCGTTCAGAGTACTCAACAGAGCGCCCGTCAACGCATTACCGAAATTCGCGTGCTGACCGAAAGTCGCGCCCAAAACAGTGGAAGTCGTGTTCTGCAGCAGCTGGTTACCTGCGAAACGGCCGATGCCTTCCAGACTGCTCAAGTCAGTCATGACTTGGCCGGTTATCGGATTTGTTGTGGTCTTGAGAATGCTGTCGAAGTAGCCCGCCGTCAGGCCAGCAGTTACTCCTGAAATAACATAGCCAGCCAGCGCATCAGAAGACGTTACATCTTTGAATACAGCGCCAAGGTTGCCACCGTTATTGATAAAACTGGTGGCGGCATTTGTCGCTGCTCCGGTGGCTACAGCAGCATAAGATGCCGCCCAGAACGTGCCCATCCCACTCATCGCCGTCAAAGCTGCCGGTCCAACAACCGCAGCCATAACGATCGCAATAATCATCTGCGAAGCCGGACCAAGCCCCGAGTTGTTGTACTTGAACGACTCGTGAATCTCTTTAACCAGACGCCAGTCGACGTCCCCACGGGCCTCGGCCTCTTTCAACCACGCCAACTGCGGGTCAGCCTTGACCATGCTGTCGATGGTCTGACTGACGGACTGCTGGTTCACATCCTTGATATCGATCTTCAAGCCATCGACGGCTTTGATGACGATGTTGCCCTTGGCAATCATTTGGGTCTGACGCAGGGTTTCGTCGGTGTTGCCCTTGCCCTTGGAGGACACCCACGCGGCGTTGTTGTCAGTCTTGGTATGGCTTTCGTTATGAAGGTCTTTTACCGCTTCAAACGTGATCGCCCCACCGCTATCGAGTGTGATGTTGTTGCCACTTTCGAGCTGGGCGACCTGATAAAGCTGATCGCCTCCGCTCTTGAGCGTCAGATCGCCGCCAGCCTTGATTTCCGAGCCGACATACTTGTTGTCGGTGACCTCGTCATGCTGCATTTTCAGCTTGCCGAAGCTGCCCTTTTTCTTCATGTCGTAAAGGGAGTAATCGGTGTCTTGCAGGGCCAGGAGCTGCAAGTTATCGCCGGCCACCAGATACGCTTCATCCCCCGCCGTCACCCGACTGGAAATCACACTCAGGTCTTTGCCCGCATCCAGCCGGACATCGCCGCCCGCCGTGATACCGGACATGACCTGAGTGACATGGTCCTCCTGGCGTTTCTCGTTCTTGTTTTTCGAGTTCGAATGTTCCTCGTCCGCCGCCGAGGTAATCACCAGATTTTCGGTCGCCTTCATCGACACATCGCGCTTGGCATCGATTTCGCTGGCGATGATGTTGATATCGCGTTTGGCGTCTGCCTTGAAGTCACGTCCGGCATCAATGTCAGCACCCAGTTGAGTGACATCGCTGGCACTTGCCCTCGACCCGAGTGACACGCTGTCGTTGACCTGTACTGAGGCGACATTGACGTCGCGCCCGGCATTCAAAGTCATGTCCTGGCCGCTTTTCAGAACACCGCCAATAACGTTGATGTCCTTCGCCGCTTTGACGGTCAGGTCGTTGACGGCTTCGATGCGTGCGGCGTTATCGGCGTAATCCTTATGCTGGGTAACTGACCCGTACTGGTCGTCCATCGAGGTGATGGTTCGTTCGTTGATCACATCGCCCGTGCGCGTGGTCAGGCTGACGTCCTTGCCGGCAATGATGCCGCCGGCCTTGTTGACGATGTTGTTGGTGGCCAGCAAGTCCAGACGATTACCCGCCTCGATTGAGCCGCTGTTGACCAAGTCTTTGCCGGCTGTGGCGGACAGGTTATTCGTCGCTTTCAACGTACCGACGTTATCGAGGTTTTCACCAGCAATCAGCGTCACGTCGTTACCGGCAATCAGCGCCCGGTCGGGCCGAGACGGCCATTGGCTTGCGCCAGATAAACCACCGGCACCAGCACTTTCTCGCCATTCACTTCGTGTTCTTCGAGCCAGACGATGTCGTGGGTCAGCGCCGCGACTTGCTGCGATGTAAGGCCGACGCCGACCGACAGGTTGAGTGCGTCCTTGCTGGCGATGGCGTTGTTCATCAGGTACTTGAACATGCCCTCGTTGGAGGTCTGGCCGTCTAGGAACGCCTGGCCGGTGCGTGCGGTGACGGCTTGCTGGATCAGGCGTTGTTCGTAGAGGCCATCGCCGAGACGCTTGGCGCTCTGGTCGGGGTCGAAGCCAAGTTTGTCGAGCAGGTAATCGGAGCTCATGAACGACTTGATGTCGGTGAGTGCCGGGTTGGTTTCGATCAGGTATTTGTGCGGATTGGACGGTGCTTTGGTGTCAGGTAGTCCAGTAACACGGGCGACCGGACGGGTGTCGATCGACTCTTTCATGTCGTTGCCGCGACTTGCCATGCCCGAGCCGGTGGCGTCCTCTGGTACCTTGACATCGACCGTACTGGCAACCGCCTGAACCATGCTTGGGGTGCGGTGGAAAGTGTCAACGGCGCGCGTGCTGTCAGACACCGCTGCCGGGGCATCGATGAACAGATTGCGCGGCCCGCCACTGGTCGCTGCGACCAGATGGTCCTGGGCATTTACCGCAACATTACCGACTGTCCAGGTCAGAGCCGGTGCGGTGTTGCTGGCTGCAAAGGAAACGGGAACAGAGCACGTTTTGGAGTGCCTTCTAAACGTGGTTTGTCCCCATTTACCCGATTTAATTTCAAATGCCTCAGCCTCCGATAAGGCGACGTTGACCCGGCTGGGTGACATCGTAAACATGCTGCTCGCAACCTTGCCCGGCAAACTGAAACTCCACCAGGTAGACCGTGCTTCGCTCCGGCGTAAAAGTGCTGTTCAGCGGCCCGCAGCTATAAGTATTGCCGGTGCCCATGCTGTTGGAACGCCCCGACACCTCGAAGGGTTCGTCGGCATTGGCTTGCGTTTCCAACTGAGGGAAGTGCTTGAACGTGGCGCTATTGGCCGCTTCGCTGAGTTTGGCGATCCAGCCGAATACCTTGCCCCGCCCGGAATCCACCACGGTACCCAGCACTTCCATTCGTTGATCGGGATCTGAAGCCCGGCGAACCGAGAACTCGACAGGGTTTGTGTAACCTGTGGCTTTCATGATTACTTTGGCGTGTTGCGTATCTGGCGTGACAGTTCTTTGTTGTAGTTGCAAGCCGTTTTTCAGGAGGCTGGGGGAAGAATCTCTGACGTTGGAATGGCAGCCGGTTAACGTGAGAATAAAAGACAGCAGCAGTCGAGACAGTTTCATGTATGAAGGCCCTCCGAGGGATGTGTAGTAACAAAAGCCAAACGCCAGGACGCCGACCATTTACGCGTCATTAAGCTTAGGGTATGAAAATGGTGAATCAGCTAGCGAGTTCAAATGCCACACCAATCCGCCAGATTCGCGGCTTATACGATGCGAACACCATCCGTGTTTACCAAGCTTATTCTGATGTCATTGCCGATGCCGCGCTAAGTCACGGCACCTTTGTTTCCCCGCCTTTCAAAATGGAACGGATGACATGGATAAAGCCATCCTTCCTGTGGATGATGCATCGGTCGGGATGGGGCTTGAAGGACACAAGACAGTCTCGAATTCTGGCCATCGATATTTCACGAGATGGGTTTGAATGGGCACGGAAGATTCCATGAGTGAGGAAGAATGGCTAAAACTGAAAAAGCAGACACCTGTCCGAATTCAGTGGGACCCAGATCGAGACGAACATCTCAAAGCTCAGATAAGCCGTGCCATTCAGATAGGCCTGAGCGCAAAAGCCGTCGAGCTCTATGTCAACGACATGGATCCAGAACATAAGCGATGTCACTCCACTTGCTCATGACATTCACGAGTTGCTGCTAAAGGGCGAGATTGAAAAAGCCAAAGAGCTCATCCCAATCGAATAATCCTATAATGCAGCAACTAGTGACTTGTAACCTACACCTTACTTTTTCATGGAATTTAGCAATCGCACTGCAAGTTCTGACATTTCAGGAACGTCGACCTCCATCAACAACTGCAGTTTTTCCCGTGCATCGTCCGTCCCTATTTCATATAGCGCGTAAATGCACTTAACTCCAAGCGCGTAATCGGAAGCGATGTACTGATGGTGAATTAGTGCTGCTTTAAATAAATAATCAACCGCGCCAGGGTATTTAAACACCTTCAATTCCCTAGCGATATTTTCATGACTGGTGTGCCAATCCTGAATTAACAGACGGCACAAAATATCGGCACAATCCTGTGCAATTCCAAAAACAGAACCGAATATCAGCAGACATTCAACATTATCAGAATCTTTAATTTCGAGCGCAACTTCCAACTCACGACGGAGATATCCATCAGGAATTTCGCCCCCAAAAAATATCTCAACCAATCTTTCCTTGGAAGTTTTTTTTGACACCAAATCGATAATCAGATCCTGCTGCTCATGATTCATCGTTTAGCCTCCAATCGGAAAAGTCTGGCGAAAGCTCTGCGTGATGAGGTACATCATCAAGCGCAGAGCCTGGAGTGGATTTGTGAGCATCCCTCAGGGTCTGTCCACATTTATCCCATCTCCTATCTATCCCCTCTCAAGAAGCCCACTGGGTTTTCTCGGGAAACTCGCCTTTTACAAAGAGCCGAGCGAGCTTCATACCGGCTCTCTCCGACCATTTTCCGCTTACATCCAACGGGCACTCCTTTATGACGCTTATAGTTTCCTTTATTTTATCTAGCCGTATCAGACCTACATCGCCGCCCCGACCAAACGTATATTCAACATAATCTTCAGTCTCTATAACCTTGTCCATCTCTATATAAATAGCCACGTACACCTCTCAATCTAGCGGGCTTGGATAACGTATCTGTGTTTTATCATGAGAAACGCCATAATCCTGTCTAAATATACCCTCGAATCTGGACTCGAAATACTCATGCTTGAACAGCTGGATATCTTCCTGCTTAAAAGTACCACTTTGAAATCTCGACCAGGTTTCTGCGATGCCAGCATCAGGATCAAAACGACCTACACTTCCATCACGCATAGTATGTTCGTTGAAGAAAAGGACTTTAAGCAGCTCGTTGAGCTGCGGCACGCCGAGGCATTCGCCGATATAGGGTTCGAGCAGACGCGCCTTTTCGCGCTCGGACAGGCTGTCGGCGCCTTTGAGCTCAATGTCCTTGATGGTGAAACAGCGACTATCGGCGGGGGTCGTCGGTTGCGCTGGTCTGGCGTCTTTGCCGGGCAGGTCCTTGAGTTCTTCGAGACGCCGTTGCTGCTCTTCGAGCAAACGGTTCTGACGTTCGCGGATCAGGTCGGTTTCGCCGGGGGTGGGCGCAGCCCAAGCGGATTCAAGCGGAGAAAGGCAGAGCAAAGCCAAGCACAACCGCGCCGTGAAGGCGGGTGAAAACATCTTCGATCCCTCGACACAAAAAGTGACATCAAAATAGTGGCGCGATATTAGATAGCCATCATTTTGGCGTCAAACTTATGTTTGCACCGTTCATCAGGGTTCGTCGCGTTTTCATACGTGTGAAACCAGCACCTGCGTACAAGTGACTTTCGCATTTTGCGCGGATAGTGGCCGTTGCCCATTCGGCATCTATTCTTGCCACACACGATCACAAGGAGTTTGCATGAGCACCTTCAAGACCCAAGACGGCACCGAGATCTATTACAAGGACTGGGGCAGCGGCAAGCCCGTGCTGTTCAGCCACGGCTGGCCGCTGGATGCCGACATGTGGGAATACCAGATGGAATACCTGAGCAGTCGCGGCTACCGCACTATCGCGTTCGACCGCCGTGGTTTCGGTCGCTCGGATCAGCCGTGGACCGGCTACGACTACGACACCTTCGCTGATGACATCGCCGGCCTGATCAACCATCTGGATCTGCGCGACGTGACCCTGGTCGGCTTTTCCATGGGTGGCGGCGACGTCAGCCGTTACATCGCCCGGCATGGCAGCGAGCGCGTTGCCGGTCTGGTATTGCTGGGTGCGGTCACGCCGCTGTTCGGCAAGAAAGCCGACTTCGCCGATGGCGTCGACAAATCGGTATTCGACGGCATCAAGGCTGGCCTGCTGAAGGATCGCGCGCAGTTCATCGCTGACTTCAACACGCCGTTTTACGGCATCAATCAGGGCCAGAAAATCTCTGACGGCGTGCTCACGCAAACTCTGAACATTGCGCTGCTGGCGTCGCTCAAGGGCACAGTCGACTGCGTAACCGCGTTCTCGGAAACCGACTTCCGCCCGGACATGGCCAAGATCGACGTGCCGACTCTGGTGATCCATGGCGATGGCGACCAGATCGTGCCGTTCGAAATCACCGGCAAGCAGGCCGCCGCGCAAATCAAGGACGCTGAGTTGAAGGTCTACGCAGGTGCGCCGCACGGGTTTGCCGTGACCCATGCGCAGGCGTTGAATGAGGATCTGCTGGCGTTCCTCAACCGCTGATTTCCGCTGGGCACAAGCGGCCGGTAAATGCTTATCCACCAAGGCCCGCGCAATGCGGGCCCTGTGTTTTGCGCTATGGTATTTTTCTGCGTCCGACACCAGGAGAAGGAAATCCCATGCTGCGAATTCTCGGCAAAGCCTCATCGATCAATGTGCGCAAAGTCCTGTGGACCTGCGCCGAACTGGACATCCCGTTCGAGCGTGAAGACTGGGGGTCGGGTTTCAAGTCGCCGAACACTCCGGAGTTTCTCGCGCTCAACCCCTGCGCCATGGTGCCGGTGATTCAGGACGGCGATTTCACCCTGTGGGAATCCAACACGATCATTCGGTATCTGGCGACGCGCTATGGCGGCGCGAATTTGTATCCCGCCGAGCCGATCGCCCGGGCGCGGGTCGATCAGTGGATCGACTGGCAGGCCTCGGAGCTGAATCGCTCATGGTCGTACCCGCTGATGGCGCTGGTGCGCAAGTCGACGGATTATCAGGACCGCGACGCCCTGGCCGCTGGCTGCCGGGACTGGACGCGGAACATGCAAATCCTCGATCGCCAACTGCACAAGACCGGTGCTTACGTCAGTGGCGAGCAGTTTTCCCTGGCGGATATCCCGATCGGGCTGTCGGTCAATCGCTGGTTCGAAACGCCGCTCGATCACGGGGACCTGGCTGCGGTGCGCGCCTACTACGATCGCTTGAATCAGCACGACGGTTATCGTTTGTACGGGCGCAACGGCACGCCGTAACCACGCCTGCGCTCAGCCCTGTTCACTCACCACGCCACGCTCCTCAAGCAACCGCACGAACATGCTCAGACTGCGCGACACCGTGCCCCGACGCCACACCAGCCAGGTAGTCAGATAGCGAAAATCCGCCGTCAGCGGCCAGACGCTGACCGTCGCGCTGCCGGGCATGCTCTGCAGCATTTTACGTGGCATCAACGCCAGGCCAGCACCGGCACTGACGCAGGCGAGCATGCCGTGGTAGGACTCCATTTCGAAAATCTTGCCGGGCACGGCGGCGTCAGTGCTGAACCATTTTTCGAAATGGTGACGGTAGGAACAGTTGGAACGAAAAGCGTAGATATTTTCGCCATTCACGTCCGCCGCACGCTCGACCGGTGAATGATTGAGCGGCGCGATGATGACCATTTCCTCCTCGAACGCCGGCACGCCTTCCAGGGCCGGATGCAGTACCGGGCCGTCGACAAATGCAGCGGCAAGACGCCCGGACAGCACGCCGTCGATCATCGTCCCCGATGGCCCGGTCGAGAGGTCGAGGTCGACCTTCGGATGCTGCTGGTTGTACGCCGCCAGCAGTTCAGGAATGCGCACTGCAGCAGTACTTTCCAGCGAGCCCAAAGGAAATGCGCCTTGGGGCTCCTCCCCCGCCACAGTGGCCCGGGCTTCCTGCACCAGATCGAGAATGCGCCGCGTGTATTCGAGAAAACTCCACCCGGCCGGCGACAAACGCAGACGGCTTTTCTCGCGGATGAACAGATCGACACCGAGATCCTGCTCCAGCTGTTTGATCCGCGTGGTCAGGTTCGACGGCACGCGGTGAATCTGCGTGGCGGCGGCGCTGATGCTGCCGTGCTCGGCCACGGCCTTGAAGATTTCCAGTTGCACCAGATCCACGGTCATTCTCCAAACGTGAAGGAAACGATCTTTATTATTCAGTTTCCAGAAAACAAACACCACCCTACTCTTGGCCCATCCGACGAACATGAAGGACAACGCCATGAGCCAGATTTCCAGCCAGACCCACGCCATCTCGATCAACCCCGCCACCGGCGAGCAGATCGGTCACTACGCGTTTGAATCCGCCGCTGCCCTCGATGCAGCACTGACCCGCGCCGCTTACGGCTTCGGCAAGTGGAAGCGCAAGCCGCTGCAGGATCGCTCAAGCCTGCTGACCGCTCTGGCCGGCGCGCTGCGTGAAACCTCAGAAGCGATGGCGACGATGATCACCCAGGAAATGGGCAAGCCGATCACTCAGGCCCGTGGCGAAATCGAGAAATGCGCCAAGCTCTGCGAGTGGTACGCCGAACACGGCCCGGCCATGCTCGATGCTGAGGCCACACAAGTTGAAGGCGGCAAGGCGCGCATCGAGTATCGCCCGCTGGGGCCCATTCTGGCGGTGATGCCGTGGAACTTCCCGATCTGGCAGGTGCTGCGCGGCGCGGTGCCGACGCTGCTTGCCGGCAACACCTACGTGCTCAAGCATGCGCCGAACGTGATGGGCAGCGCTTATCTGCTGCGCGATGCGTTCGTCCGCGCCGGTTTCCCCGACGGCGTGTTCGAAGTGCTCAACGTCACCCCGGAAGGCGTTTCCACCGCCATCGCCGATCCGCGCATCGCCGCCGTGACGCTGACCGGCAGCGTCCGCGCCGGCATGGCCATCGGTGCTCAGGCCGGTGCAGCGTTGAAGAAGTGCGTGCTGGAGCTCGGCGGTTCCGATCCATTCATTGTGCTTAATGACGCCGATCTGGATGAAGCCGTGCATGCGGCGGTAGTCGGTCGTTATCAGAACTCCGGGCAGGTCTGCGCGGCTGCCAAGCGCCTGATCATCGAACAAGGAGTGGTCGAGGAATTCACGCGTAAGTTCGTTGAAGCTACACGCCAGTTGAAAATGGGCGATCCGCTGAACGCCGACACTTACATCGGGCCGATGGCGCGTTTCGATCTGCGTGACGAACTCGATCAGCAAGTGCGCGACACCCTTGAAGAAGGCGCGACGCTGTTGCTCGGTGGCAGAAAGGCCGAAGGCGCCGGCAACTACTATGAGCCGACGGTTCTGGCCGATGTCACTGACCGCATGACTTCGTTCAAACAGGAACTGTTCGGCCCGGTCGCCTCGATCATCACCGCCCGCGATTGCGCGCACGCCGTGGCTCTGGCCAACGACAGCGATTTTGGCCTGACCGCGACGATCTACACCGCCAACGTGGCGCTGGCCCAGCAACTGACCAGCGAACTGGAAACCGGCGGCGTGTTCATCAACGGCTACTCCGCCAGCGACCCGCGCGTGACCTTCGGCGGCGTGAAGAAGAGCGGCTTCGGTCGTGAGCTCTCGCACTTTGGCGTACGGGAATTCTGCAACGCGCAGACCGTGTGGCTGGATCGCAAATAAGCCAATCACGGTAGCAATTGTGGGAGCGAGCCTGCTCGCGAAAGCATTCTGTCAGTCGCCGAAAGTATTGACTGGCACGCCCTCTTCGCGAGCAGGCTCACTCCCACAGGGGCACGGCGGCGTATGTGAGTCGGGGCGCAACACCCTTCCACTGTGGGAGCGAGCCTGCTCGCGAAAGCAGTCTGTCAGTCGCCGAAAGTATTGACTGGCACACCCTCTTCGCGAGCAAGCTCACTCCCACAGGGGCACGGCGGCGTATGTAATGTGGGGCGCAACACCCTTCCATTGTGGGAGCGAGCCTGCTCGCGAAAGCATTCTGTCAGTCACCGAATGTATTGACTGACACCACCTCTTCGCGAGCAGGCTCGCTCCCACAGGGGCACGGCGGCGCAGGTGAGTCGGGGCGCAACACCTTCCATTGTGCGAGCGAGCCTGCTCGCGAAAGCATTCTGTCAGTCACCGAATGTATTGACTGACACCACCTCTTCGCGAGCAGGCTCACTCCCACAGGGGCACGGCGGCGCAGGTGAGTCGGGGCGCAACACCTTCCATTGTGCGAGCGAGCTTGCTCGCGAAAGCATTCTGTCAGTCGCCGAGAAAGTATTGACTGGCACGCCCTCTTCGCGAGCAGGCTCACTCCCACAGGGGGACGGCGGTGTAGGTGATGTGGGGCGCAACACCCTTCCATTGTGGGAGCGAGCCTGCTCGCGAAAGCATTCTGTCAGTCACCGAATGTATTGACTGACACCACCTCTTCGCGAGTAGGCTCGCTCCCACAAGTCCGCGCAAGTTACAGATATTTCAACCAGCTGATGTCCCGGCGCCGCGCTTTCAGTTGCGAAAACCAGCGCACTGCCGGGTACAACACCACGGCAAGGACCACCGCTGCCAGCCACACAGCCGCCACCGTCGAAAAGCCGAAATAGCTGCCCTGATTCAGGCCGAACAGCGCCACGCCAATCAGGTACAACACTTTCAACACGTACAGATGCAGCAGATAGAAAAACATCGGCGCCGAGCCGAATACGGTCAGCCAGCCAATCCAGCGGCGACTCTGCACGCGCTCGAAGGCGAGCAGCAGCAACAGGCCGGAGCTAACGGTCAATGCGATGAACAGCAGTGACGGCGGGTACTTGGTGATGTTGAAAAAGCTCATCAGCGTCTGCACCAGCGAATCGCTGACCGCCCACGGTTTCTCGCCGTAGCCGTTGATCAAGCGCAGTGCCGCAAACCCCAGCAACCCACCGACTCCGGCAAGCAGCAAACGACGCTGACGCACCGCCGCATCCATACTTCGGGCAAACCACGGGCCCAGCGCGTACCCCAAGCCGATCACACCGATCCACGGCAGCAGCGGGTACGAGGTACGCAAGCGCAGGGTGTCGCTGATCTCGATCCAGCCTCGATCATGCAGAATCGCCCAAGGCACATGCAGCGCCGAATCCACTGGGAAGTGCAGCGTATCAAGCAAGTTGTGCCCGGCGATGATCGCCAGGCTCAGCGTCAGCAACACCGCGCGCGGCAACCAGACCAGCAGCGCCAGCGCGATCATGCTCAGGCCGATCGCCCAGATCACTTGCAGGTAGATCACGCTGGGCGGTAACTGGAACGTCCAGGCGAAGTTGACGAGAGTGAATTCCAGCACCACCAGAAATAATCCGCGCTTGAACAGAAACGCGCTGACATCGGCTTTGCCGGCGTATTTTTCACCGTACAGCCAGGCCGACAATCCGGTCAGCAAGACAAACACCGGCGCACACAAATGCGCCAGCGTGCGGCTGAAAAACAGCGCCGGCTCGGTGCTGGCGATGTCCATCGGGTCAGCCACCTGGCGGTGCAGCAGGAAGGTTTCGCGGACGTGATCGAGCAGCATGAACAGGATCACCAAGCCTCGGAGCGCATCAATGGAGAGCAGCCGGCCAGTCGTCAATGGGGCAGAACGGGGAAGCACAGGGGTCATGGATCTTTCGCAATCGAGAGGGATAACACCGGACGGCCGCACCGCCGCCCGCAAATTCGCGTTACCTTATAACATCAAAAAAGCAAAACCCAAACATCTCAGGATCAAGGTTGCCCATCGGCCGTGGCCTTCTATAGTGAACAGGTCTGCCCTGCCGTCGCGGCCTTCCTCGAGCGTTGTCCATGGTCAACACCGAACACCTGATCATCTGCGAGCACTGTGATTGTGTGTACGAGAAAGTCGTGCTCGCCAAGCACCAGAAAACCCTATGCGTGCGCTGCGGTGGCGTGCTGCAGCGCTTCAACGGCCTGACCATCGAGCAGCGTCTGGCGTTGACGTTCACGGCGGCGATGCTGTGGCTGTTCGCCAATTTCTACCCGGTGATGAGCATCAGCCTCAAAGGCATGAAAAACAGCGCGACGCTGTGGGATTCGGTGCTGGCGCTGAGCCAGGGGCCGATCACGTTTATCGCCATGGTCGCGGCGATTGCGATCATCATCGCCCCGGCCTTTCAGCTGGTGCTGCTGGTCTGGGTGCTGGGTTTTGCCCTCGGCCTGCGTCGGGCACCGGGGTTCAATCTGTGCATGCGCTGGCTGGAAACCCTGCGCCCGTGGAGCATGCTTGAAGTGTGTCTGCTGGGGGCGATGGTCGCAGTGTTCAAACTCGCCGGCCTGCTCGATGTGCTGCCCGGGATCGGCCTGTTCGCCCTGGCGGTGCTGAGCCTGATGATGATCCGCATCGCCGGCCGGGACATCCGCGAACTGTGGGACATTTTATGAAGCGTCCGCCGACCGCCAGCGAACTCAACCTGTGCCTGTGCCACAGCTGTGGCCTGGCCTGCGATATGACCGACGAGCCACACGAGTGCCCGCGCTGCGATGCGCCGTTGCATCGGCGCAAGACCAATTCGCTGGCGCGCACCTGGGCGTACATGCTCGCCGCGCTGGCCTTTTATGTTCCCGCCAATCTGCTCCCGGTGATGAACACGGTGATGCTCGGCAACGGTGCCGACAGCACGATCATGAGCGGCGTGCTGGAGTTCTGGGAAGCCGGGGCGTGGGACATTGCCTTGATCATTTTCATCGCCAGCATCGCGGTGCCGGGGATCAAATTCGTCGCCCTGACCCTGCTGCTGATCACCGTCCAGCGAAACAGCGATTGGGCGCGCAGGGAACGTTCGAAGTTATATCGCTTCGTCGAGCTGATCGGTTACTGGTCGATGCTCGACGTGCTGGTGGTCGCGCTGGTCGCGGCGCTGGTGAAATTCCAGGCGCTGGGCGATATCGAGCCACGACCGGGTATCCTGTTCTTCGGCCTGGTCGTGGTGTTCACCATGCTCGCGGCGATGAGTTTCGACCCGCGCCTGATCTGGGACCAGGACACCAGCGACATGATCAGCGACGCAGAGCCTCCAGCAACACCTGCAACGGATGGCGCAGCGCCCGATCCGACTGGCGCTTGACCTGGCTGCGGCAGGAATAGCCGGTCGCCAACGCCTCGCCCTGCTCCGCCGGCGCCTGCACCTGACGCGCCCACGACTGCTCGTAAATCAACGCCGACGTCTGGCGATTGCGTGCCTCGTGGCCGTAGGTGCCGGACATGCCGCAGCAACCGGTGGCTTGCGTCGCCAACTGCAAACCGGCACGTTCGAAAACCTGTTCCCACTGCCGGGTCGCGGCCGGCGCGTTGGTCTTCTCCGTGCAATGGGCGAGCAGGCGGAACGCTTTGGCCTGAGTCTTAGGCGTCTGCTCCGGCATGACTTCGAGCAACCATTCCTGCACCAGAGCCACTTGCGGACAGGCCTGCAGGCCCGGGACTTTCAAGTACTCCTGACGGTAGACCAGGGTCATCGCCGGATCGAGCCCCAGCAGCGGCACGCCAGTCTGCGCCAGCGCCTGCAATTGCTCAGCGTTGCGCAACGCCGCCCGATTGAACGCCGAAAGAAAGCCCTGCACATGCAGCGGTTTGCCGTTGGCGCTGAACGGTGCCAGATACACCTGATAACCCAGGCGCGAAATCAGCTCGACCAGATCCGCCAACAACGGCGCTTCGAAGTAGCGTGTGAAGGCGTCCTGCACGATGACCACGCTGCGTTCGCGTTGCTCCGGCGTGAGCGTCGACAGTGTCGCAACCGTCGCTGGCTGCACCTGCCAACGACGCATCGCCGCGTGGAAATCGAAACGGCTGAGCAACGGCACATCGACCATGCCGCCGATACGCGCCAGTGCGCCACGCACCCGGCCAGCGCCCATCAAACCGTTATACAGCGCCGGAATTCGCGCCATGTACGGGATCGTATATTCCAGCGAAGCAATCAGATAATCCCGCGCCGGACGCAGGTAACGGCTGTGATACAGCTCAAGAAAGCGCGAGCGGAATTCCGGCACGTTGACCTTGACCGGGCATTGCCCCGCGCAGGATTTACAGGCCAGGCAACCGGCCATGGCGTCATACACCTCATGGGAAAAGTCCGCCGACGGGTCGCGACTGTTACGCCAGCGCTGCCACAACGTGCGGAAGAACGCCGGTTGGCGAATCGCATCCGAAAGCACATCAACACCCGCCTCTCCCTGCAACCGCAACCATTCGCGAATCAGCGAGGCGCGGCCCTTGGGTGACTGCGCGCGCTCGCGGGTGGCTTTCCACGACGGGCACATGGCGTCATCGGGATCGAAGTTGTAGCAGGCGCCATTGCCGTTGCAATGCATGGCGGCACCGTAGCTCTGCCAGACCTTCTCGTCGATCTGCCGATCCAGTTCGCCACGCAGGGTCACTTCATCGATCTTCAGCAGCGCCGCGCCGCTGTTGGCAGGCGTGGCGATCTTGCCCGGGTTGAACTGGTTGAACGGGTCGAACGCTGCTTTCAAGGCTTGCAGCGCCGGATACAGTTCGCCAAAGAATGCCGGCGCGTACTCCGAACGCAGGCCCTTGCCATGTTCGCCCCAGAGCAGGCCGCCGTAGCGCTGGGTCAATGCCGCGACACCATCGGACACCGGGCGCACCAGCGCCGCTTGCTGCGGGTCTTTCATGTCGAGGATCGGCCGCACGTGCAACACACCGGCGTCGACATGGCCAAACATACCGTACTGCAAACCGTGGCTATCGAGCAGGTCGCGCAGTTCGGCGATGTATTCGGCCAAGTGCTGCGGCGGCACGGCGGTGTCCTCGACGAAGGGCTGCGGGCGGGCTTCACCGGCGACGTTGCCGAGCAGGCCCACCGCACGTTTGCGCATGCCGTAGACCTTGTTCACCGCTGCCTGACCGACCGCCAGCGTGTGGCCCAAGCGCTCCACGGTGCGATCATTTTTCAGGTGTTCGACGAACACTTCGACGCGACGCTGCAAATCTTCGGGGTCGTCGCCGCAGAACTCGACAAGGTTGATCCCCAAAGTCGGGCGCTCAGCGTTTTCGGGAAAATACTCGGCAACACCGTGCCAGACGATGTCCTGCATCGCCAGCAACAAGACCTTGGAATCGACGGTTTCAATCGACAACGGCTTGAGCGCCATCAACGCCCGCGCATCGCGCAGTGCATCCATGAACCCGGCGTAGCGGATATTGACCAGCATCGTATGTTTGGGGATCGGCAGCACGTTGAGACGCGCTTCGACAACGAAGCCCAGCGAGCCTTCCGCGCCACAGAGTACGCTGTTGAGATTGAAGCGCCCGTCGGCCTCGCGCAGGTGCGCCAGGTCATAACCGGTCAGGCAACGGTTGAGATCGGGGAAGCGTGCCTTGATCAGCTCGCCCTGCTCATCAATGATCTGCCGTGCACAACGATGGACTTCGCCGACCCGATCATTGCGAGCGCACTGCCTTTCAAGCTCATCCTCCGTCAGTGCCAGACCGTGCAGACGCTCGCCGCCGCGCAGGATCATCTCAAGTTCCAGCACATGGTCGCGGGTCTTGCCGTAGGTGCAACTGCCCTGGCCACTGGCGTCGGTATTGATCATGCCGCCGACCGTGGCGCGGTTCGAGGTCGACAATTCCGGGGCGAAAAACAACCCGGCGGATTTCAACGCGGCGTTGAGCTGATCCTTGACCACCCCGGCCTGCACCCGCACCCAGCGCTGTTCGACGTTGATTTCCAGGATGCGGTTCATGTGCCGCGACAGGTCGACGACGATGCCGTCCGTCAGCGACTGGCCGTTGGTGCCGGTGCCGCCGCCACGCGGGGTGATCACTACGTTCTCGTAGGCGGGCTCGGCAATCAGCCGTGCTACCCGCGCCACATCGCCCGCATCCAGCGGAAACACCGCCGCTTGCGGCAGGCGCTGGTAGATCGAGTTATCGGTAGCGAGCACCACGCGGCTGGCGTAATCGGCGCTGATTTCACCGCGAAAGCCGCTGTCTTTCAGGGCCGCGAGGAATTGTTGGTAATCGCCGGTCAGGGCTTTGGCGGGCGACAGCTGGGCAATCATCGGTCAGGTCATCTCGGTCAAATCGGGCTGTGTGGCGGTGAACAGTTGTGCGCAACGAATGATTGCGTCAGGCTCCGCCATCTGATTGCGCCCATGTTCATTGCTGGCAAACCTTGGAACAAGCGTAAATTCGGCCCGCTATCGATGAGTTTTACGAATGAATCCGCGCACCCTCACGCCGTCCATGTCGCTGCTGCTGGCTTTCGAGGCCGCCGCTCGCCACGAGAGCTACACCCGCGCCGCCCATGAACTGTCACTGACGCAGAGCGCGGTCAGCCGGCAGGTACAGATTCTCGAGAAGATGCTCGGCATGCGCCTGTTCACTCGCGAAGGCCGGCAGGTGGTACTGACCGATGTCGGGCGCATGTATCAGCGCGAGCTCGCCGAAGCCCTTGGGCAGATTCGCAGCGCGACGTTGCAGGCGATGGCGTTTGGTTCGGGCATTCACAGCCTGCGCCTGGCGACATTACCGACCTTCGGTTCGAAATGGTTGCTGCCACGGCTGAAGGATTTCTACACGGCGCACCCGGGCATGACCGTGCACCTGCACTCGCGGATCGAGACCATCGACTTCGACACCAGCGAAATCGACGCCGCCATCTGCGTTGGCGGGGGTGAGTGGCCAGGCCTGACTGCCCTGCCCTTGCACACCGAAGAACTGGTGGCGATTGCCAGCGCGCAGCTGTCGGAAACTGAACGCGACGAGGCCGAGCGGCACATCGCCGGGCAGTTGCTGCTCAACGTCAGCAGCAATGCCCAAGCGTGGGCGGAATGGTTCAGCCATCATCAACTGCCGCACCGCAGCATGAGGATCGGGCCGAGCTTTGAGATGACCTCTCACTTGATTCAGGCGGTACGCGCCAATATCGGCGTGGGCCTGGTGCCGCGAATTCTGGTCGAGGAAGAATTGCTCAAGGGCGAATTGCTGCAACTGGGCGAGCCAATTACCAGTCGGCGCAGCTATTACCTGGTGTATCCGCCGCGCAATGAGAATCTGCCTTCGTTGAAGGCGTTCAGGGATTGGCTGCTGGAGACGCTTTGACAGCACCGGCGCCATCGCGAGCAGGCTCACTCCTACAGGGGAACGCATTTCAAACTGTAGGAGTGAGCCTGCTCGCGATAGCGCCAAATCAGACACCTCAGAATCGGGGTTTGACCGCCCGCCAATCCGCCTTGTACCGCTGCATCTGCCGCACATCATCCCTCTGGCGAATCCCGCAGGTCAGGTACTGATCATGCAGCTTGCCCAGTTGCTCATGATCCAGTTCCAGCCCCAGCCCGGGCGCCCTGGTGATCTTCACGCAGCCATCGACAATCGGCAGCTTGCCGCCCTTGATCACTTCCTCGTCAGGCTCCTGCCACGGGTAGTGGGTGTCGCAGGCGTAATCCAGATTCGGCACCGCCGCCGCGACGTGCGCCATGGCCATCAGGCTGATGCCCAGGTGCGAGTTGGAATGCATCGACACGCCGAAGCCGAATACCTCGCACATTTTCGCCAGCGTCTGCGTATCACGCAGACCACCCCAGTAATGGTGGTCGGCAAGGACAATCTGCACGCTGTTCTGCGCAACGCTGCGGCGGAACTCGTCGAAATCGGTGACCACCATATTGGTCGCCAGGGGCAGACCGGTGCGCTTGTGCAATTCGGCCATGCCATCAAGGCCGGGGGTCGGGTCTTCGTAATACTGCAGATCATCGCCGAGCAGTTCGGCCATGCGAATCGCCGTCTCCAGCGACCAGTTGCCGTTTGGGTCGATGCGCAGCGGAAATCCCGGAAAGGCTTTTTTCAGCGCCTTGATGCACGCCACTTCATGCTCCGGCGGCAAGGTGCCAGCCTTGAGCTTGATGCTCTTGAATCCGTACGCCTCGATCATCCGCGCGGCCTGCGCGACGATCTGCTGCTCGTTCAGCGCCTCGCCCCAGTTGTCCGGCTTGTAGGGCGTGTCGATATGTTCGGCGTATTTGAAAAACAGGTAGGCGCTGAACGGCACTTCCTCGCGGATCGCCCCGCCGAGCAGGTCCACCAGCGGCACATTGAGGTAGCGCGCCTGCAAATCGAGAAACGCCACTTCGAATGCCGAGTAGGCATTACTCACCGCTTTACTGGCGTGAGAACCGGGCGCCAGTTCGGCGCCAGCGATGCTTGCGGGTTTATTCGCCGCCACGGTGGCCTGCACGATCGCGCGCAATTGATTGAGATTGAACGGATCAAGGCCGATCAACTGACTCTGCAATTGTTGCTGGATCGCCAGCGCCGGGGCATCGCCGTAGCTTTCGCCGAGGCCGATGTAGCCGTTGTCACTCTCGATCTCGATGATCGAGCGCAGGGCAAAAGGTTCGTGGATGCCACTGGCGTTGAGCAGTGGCGGATCGCGGAAGGCAATCGGGGTGACGCTGACACGGGTGATTTTCAAGATGACGCTCCTGACAGATCAACAATCGATTCAGTGGCTCGCAGCCGGACGAACCGGCGCCACAACGGCGGCTTCGTCACTTGGCTTTGCCGGGTTTTGGCCTTTGGCGCCGGGCGCTGTGCGGGCGAAGAAGATCACCACGGCGGCGACCAGCGATGTCGCTGCCAGGCCATACAGGCCGCCTTCGATGGAGCCGGTGGTTTGTTCGAGAATGCCGAACGCGGTCGGCGCGACAAAGCCGCCAAGGTTGCCAATGGAGTTGATCAGCGCGATCACCGCCGCAGCGATGCGTGCATCCAGATAGCTTTGCGGGATCGGCCAGAACAGCGCCGACGCCGCTTTGAAGCCGATGGCCGCGAAACAGATGGCGACGAAAGCAAACACCGGCCCGCCCGTGGTCGACATGAACATGCCGATGGCCGCGATCACCAGGGTCAGCGCGACCCAGGCCTGTTGGAATTTCCACTTGCCGGCCATCGCTGCAAAGCCGTACATGGCGACAATCGAAATAATCCAGGGAATCGAATTAAGCAGCCCGACCTGGAAATCACCGAGGTTGCCCATCTTCTTGATCATGCTTGGCAGCCAGAATGTCGCGCCATAGATGGTCAGGGCAATGGAGAAATAGATGAAGCAGAACAGCGCGATCTGCCGGTCGGCCAGCAGCTTGAACATCGACGGCTTGGCAACTTGTACCGCTTCGCGGGCGCGCTGTTCCTCGGCAATCGCCGCGACCAGCGCGTCTCGCTCTTCCTCGCTGAGCCATTTCGCTTGCCGCGGATGCGATTGCAGCCAGAACCAGACGAATGCGCACAACACCACCGAGGCCGCGCCTTCGATCAGAAACATCCATTGCCAGCCGTGCATGCCCAAGCCACTGATATGCAGGAGCGCACCGGAGACCGGGCCGGAAATCACCGAGGCAATCGCCGAGCCGCTGAGAAACACCGCCATGGTTTTGCCGCGCTCGGACGCCGGCAGCCACTGGGTGAAGTAGTAAATGATGCCCGGGAAGAACCCGGCCTCCGCCGCGCCAAGGATAAAGCGCAGTACATAGAAACTGGTTTCACCCTGGACAAATGCCATGGCCATGGCCGCAGCGCCCCAGGTGAACATGATTCGGGTCAGCCAGACCCGCGCGCCGTAGCGCTGCAACAACATGTTCGATGGCACTTCGAACAATGCGTAACCGATAAAAAACAGACCGGCACCCAATCCATAAGCCGCCGCGCCGATGCCCAGATCGGTCTCCAGATGGCTGCGCACGAAACCGATGTTGACCCGGTCGATGTAATTGACGATGAACATCACTACGAACAGCGGCAGCACATGGCGCTTGACCTTGGCGGCGGCGCGGGCAAGCACCGTGATGTCCGGCGGATTCTGGAGGGTTTTCAAGAGGCGACTCCCGATCTTGTTTTTTTTGGGATGGCTTGAAGCGATGAGCCGATCATGGACGCCGCGCATTGATCCCGTCTAATCTAAACTTGCATTCGATTGATACCCGGATTAGATCAATGTTCGAACTCACCCAACTGCGCTGTTTCACCACGGTCGCCACGGAACTCAACTTTCGCCGCGCCGCCGAACGCCTGAACATGACCCAGCCGCCGCTGAGTCGGCAGATTCAATTGCTCGAACATCACCTTGGCGTCGAGCTGTTCACCCGCAGCACCCGCAGCGTTGCGCTGACGGCGGCGGGCCGGGCTTTTTTCGTTGAAGCGCAGAATCTGCTGGAGCGCGCACAGCAAGCGGCGGTCACCGCACGCCGGTTTGCCGAGGGCGATATCGGTACGGTGAACATCGCGTTCGTCGGCAGCGCGGTGTATGAGTTTCTACCCAAGGTGATCGCCGAAGCGCGACTCAAGCAGCCCCAGGTAAAAATCGATCTGGCAGAGATGAACACCTATCAGCAACACGAGGCGTTGAGGGCTCGCCGTATCGACTTGGGCATCGCCCGGGCGCCATTGCAGGAACCGGGCTATGCCACCGAATGCCTGGTGCGCGAGCCGTTCGTGCTCGCGGTACCGAGCGGGCATCGGCTGGCAAACGCGGCTGAAGTGTCAGTCGCTGATCTGGATAAACAACCGTTCCTGATGTACTCCCATGAAGCTTATCCGCCGTTCAACGAACTGTTGACCGGTACGCTGCGTTCAGCGCGGGTGGCACCGGATTACGTGCAATGGCTGGGGTCTTCGCTGACGATTCTGGCGCTGGTCAACGCCGGCATGGGTCTGGCACTGGTACCGCGTTGCGCGACCAGCGTGGTGTTCAGGAATGTGGTGTTTCGCGAGATCGATCTCGGCGAAGGGGTGCAGAGCGAGCTGCATCTGATCTGGCGGGAGAACAATGACAACCCGGCGTTCGCGATGTTGCTGGAGGCGATTCGCCGGGCGGTGGTGGAGGGTTGGGGCTGAGGAAGCTTATCGTGTAGGCCGGGGTTTCAGAGGCGGCGGCGCACTGGGCCCCTTGATCAAGGGCACTTCAAGCATTTTCCCGTCCGGCCCGACAAAGAGTCGCTCTAAATGCTTTGGCATGGGTTGTGGTGCTCTGGCAGTTGGCATGCTGATCCCTCTGATGTTGGGCTGAACTCAACCTATTTGACTTTCGCGGAATCTATCAATAAAAACTCGGCGCCAATAGGTGCCGGTTGGCCATCATCGCTGAGCCAACGCGGGTATTTCATCACGAACTGACCATTGGATGATTCGCGTGGCCACTCGACGGGCCAGCCTAATACGCGCCTTTCGTCATTTAAATGCAGGGTTATGAAGCGCTCATATTGGGAAAAAGCGCAGAACCATTCACTCGGATAAGAAGATTGTTTCGTGACGTTTCGCCGGCGTAACCAGCCATGCAATTTGTCATTAGTAGCCAGGTAACAGGCAAACAATCCCAGCATCAGCGAAAACACAAATGCCCAGAGCGTTTGCGCCCGATCATCCCAGCGCCCTAATGAAAACCCCTTCGAGCCGATCCACAGACAGAGATTGCCCACCGCCAACACCGCGCCCTGAATCAAATCTCCATCCAGGAAAAAAGGCAGACACCGGGGATTCGGCGTCTGCCTTTGCTGTGAATCAGATGCGTGGCTACAGGCAGTCACGCACCGATTGGCGCAGCGACCCGGACTTGGCCCATGGCGGCCCTTGGTAAAGGGACACTTTGCTGCCGTCCTTGTACTTGACGATATCGAGAATCTCATCCGCCGTGATAATGCTCGGCGCGGTAATCCGATAGCCGTTGGAAATCGACGTCTGCGCAGTCTTGGCGACGTCCTTCTGCCACAACGGTAACAAACATGCCGCATATTCTCTGGGAGGCTTGTCACTGGTCTTGCTGAGGTTTGGTTCGCCCGGCACCAACGATGCTGGTAACGAGCAACCCGTCAACAGGGCCAATGCCAAAGTGCCGATCCATACGCGCATGCTGTTTACCTGATCTGAAAAAAAGCGAATGTACCGTTTAACCGCGTGCACATCCATCGTGGCACCCCGCCGTTATCGGCGATCGGACAATTTTTTACATCGGTTCAGCCGAGCGTCAGATGACCCGGTTGCATCTGGAAAAATGCGACTACTCTTTTCTACCGAGAATGTTCTGGAGGTGATCATGCGGCTCAATGAATACGAACACGAACTTCAACGGGATCTGCAAAGCGTGGCGTCCGACCTGAGATGGTCGGCAGTCGACCTCAAGCGCATCGCTGAACAGCTGCGCAAATCGGGTAACGAGGCAGACGCCCAGACCGTTTTGCGCTCTTGCGAAATCCTGCAAAGCGACGAGGAAAGATTGCAAGGTTATGCCAAGGAGGTAAAAGCCCGGACCATCAGCCGATCCAAAATCCACTGACGCCGATGCGCCTGATTCAACAAAAAAGCCCCGGTCGCAACCGGGGCTTCATGACTACACGTCAACCGCCCTTGTGACTCTGCACCGGCCTGGAGCGTTTTTTATAGCCGGGAAGCGCCGCCGCATAGGCCATCGCCTCCTCCCTGCTGGTGAATGACGCCAATCGATCGCCCTGCGTGCAGACCCGCCAGGGGCCGTTGTTCACGCTGAGCACGTCATAACCGTTCATGTGCAGCTTGTTCAGCATTGGAATGCTCATGAGCACCTCCTTTTTGCCAACGGTGTTTTCGGTGTACGTGTTCACCTTACACCGGGTCCCCGCTGCGGTGTAAACCGGATGTCGCGTCCCTTACTGTCAATAGGCCGGCACTTTTCCACATGCAGAAGGCTCCCAATTAAACGGGAACCTTTAAACCCGCGCACGGCTCGAATATTGCAGTTTGATTACATTTTTATGACATTACCCGGCAAGGCATCCATGAAAGTACGCGCTACCGTCATCTGCGAGCAGGATCGTCACATCCTCCTCGTGCGCAAACCCCGTCATCCGTGGTCATTGCCCGGCGGCAAGGTCGAGCGCGGGGAAACCCGCGCGGCCGCTGCCGTGCGCGAGTTGCAGGAAGAAACCGGGCTGAATGCCGACGAAGTGCTGTACTTGATGGACCTGCAGTCCGGTAGCACGCGGCATCACGTTTACGAGGCCTCAGTGGTCAACATCGACGATGTCCGCCCACAGAATGAAATCGTCGATTGCATCTGGTTTCCGCTCGATGCCGTGCACAATCTCGAAACCAACGACGCCACGCGGCGCATCGTGCAGGCCTTTCAACGGCGGTTATAAAGTCAGCCGGCGAAAGCCCGGCGTCCCGCGTTCATTTCAGTGCGCAACTCACCGATGAAATTGGAAATGTCCCGGATGGTCACCAGATGTTCGGGAGAAACGCCATCCAGCAACAGTTCAATACGCCCGCTGCCCGGCTCATACACCTCGATGCGCAACAACCCCTGCGCCGTTGGCGCGCAATCACATTTGTAGTTAGGGAAGCCTGACTCGACGATGCGACAAATATCGGCAATGGCAAGCATGGACGGACGCCTCGCAGGCGGAATCGATCCAACGAGCATAGATGCAGGAAGTGTTCATTGCCCGGCCCGAAAATGCCAAGCCGATCACAGATTACTTACGCCACTCAATGTGCGTCGTGATCCCAGATCCAGTTCCACATTCCGGGCAGATTCACCGGTTCAGCGCTTTGCTGGACAATACGCGCCAGCGCAGCTTTTTCCAGCGCGGCCTGATCGTCGTAGAACGGCTTGTCCGCCAGTCTGACGCCGGTTGCTGCCGCGCTATCGAGCAGAATCTGCAGATATTCTCGGGTGTGGCGCGCCGTGTAGCGATTGAGATCATGGAACGTCACCACCACCGGAATCACACCGTCCACCGTCGGCAATTGACCAACGGCGATGCGTTCGCGCACTTCGGACAACTGCCGCAGCATATTCGCGCGACGCCGGGGACTGGCATTGAAGCCCCAGACCTTGCCGTCATTGGCGCTCACATCCGTGAGCAAAACGTGCAAGGCGTGCTTCTGGTAGGCCGCGAATGTGCGTTTGTCATAGTTCCAGAATGGCGGGCGCAACAGCTTGGGCGGCGCTCCAGTGATAGTTGCGATGTCGGCGCTGCCCTCGGTCAGCGACTGCTCCAGTTCTTGCGGATCAAGCGAGCGATGGTTGGTGTGCCAGTGAGTCGCGGTGTGAAAGGCCAGAATATGCCCCTCGGCGTGTTCACGACGCATCAAGCTGCGACCGATCTCGCTGTCACCTGCCCGAGGCGCCCGGGTTTGCACGAAAAACACGGCTTTGATGTTTGCCTGTACGGGGTTGCTTTTGAGGCTGTCGAGCACCGTGGCCGTGGGATTCCACAAACCTGAAGCGCTGGGGCCATCATCGAACGTCAGGAGAAAACGTACGGGTGCCCGGGACTGCAGGCGGGTTTCGGTTTGCGCGGTCATTTCGACCGGCGCGGCGATGCAGCCGGCCAGACCGAACGCGACGAGCGCAGCACAGAGAAGTTTGCATCCGGAAGTCATGTTTCGCCCTGAGTCCGGCGATAGCCGTCGTGTTGTCCAATGGCAAAACTCCCTCGCCCTTGTCCTTTCCTGCGCTGCTGCCAGCGAGCGCAGGTTGGATAAGGTACACAGGGTTTGGTTCCGATGCTGGTTTTCAGTGAGTCAAGGCTTGTTGAAACGAAGTGTCGATGATGCCTGCCGTCGCCAGCGGTGCGGGCAGTGCTTTGACTTTGAACAGGAAGTCCGCCGTGCTCTGCAGATCCGCTGCCGCCTGCTGATCCACCGGTCCGACGCTCATGTGCGCCTGGCGCAACCAATGCCGCGAGACCGTCTGATCGAGGTTGGCCTTTTTTGCCCAGAGGTCAGCGTACTCGTCGGTATGCTGATCAACCCAGGCTCGCGCTTGTTTCAATCGTCCGAGAAAATCGGCAATCGCCGCACGCTTGCTGTCGATAGAGGGAGTCGAAGCCGCGATGGCGCTCAGCCCTGGCATCAGGTTTTTCGCCGTCAGGATCGGCCGAGCGCCAGAGAACACGATCTGTTGCGAGATATACGGTTCCCACACCGGAAAGGCGTCGATGCTGCCCTGCGGCAAAGCGGCGGCCGCGTCGATCGGCATCAGCTTGACGAAGTCGACGTAGTTTTCCGGCAGACCACCCTGCTCCAGAGCGCGCAAGGTCAGTTGCTGGCTCCAGGCTCCGGGCCAGTAAGCGACTTTTTTTCCCTTGAGGTCGGCGATGGTTTTCACCGGCGAATCCTTGGGCACCAGTAAGGCAATGGTGTCGGGGTTCTGCCGCGATACGCCAATCAGTTTCACTGGTGCCTGTTTGGCAGCAAGGAAAAGGAAACCGGAATCGCCGAGAAAACCCAGGTCCAGCGAGCCGGTCTGCAACGCTTCGGCGAGCGGCGCGGCAGCCTGGAAGTGTTTCCAGTCGACTGTGTAAGGCGCGTCTTTCAACACACCTGAGGCTTCGACCGAAGCACGGATGTTGTAGTAGTTCTGATCGCCGACGTGCAGGACTAAAGGCTCCGCGGCGTAGGCCAATGGCGAGATCAACAACGCAATGGTCAGCGCGCGGCGTAGGAAACGAGACAGCTTCATGGCGAGTCCTGCAAATGAGATTTGCATAGACCATAACGCTCTTGAATTTAATTTTTAAATTCTAATTTTGCATAACGTAATCACGGTATTGCGCACCGTCGAGGCAGACTGGCGGGCGAGCAGTTGAACGAAGGATCGACTAAATATCTACCGACTCGGCGCGTTATCCGAACATGCCTTGCATTGATTCCTCAGCGTTACAAAAAGTGTTTCAACCGCGAAACAGCCTCGATAAAACAGCCGTTTGAGCGAATCAACCGCCTGTCTGACATTTCGACTGTCATACATACATTTTCTCGCGCTGCGGATAGCATGCGCGCCGCCTTTCCGATTGGTATACCAGTTGACCAAAGAGTCAAAGAGATCAGGAATCCATCAACAACTTTCAAGCCTTGCAGAGAAATAAGTGAGCGACGATTTTGCAATCAAACAGGTCAGCGGCCTGAAGTGTGTCCATCTGTCCAAGACAGAACGCCTGGAACTCGACTGTTTTATCGGCCATTACATCAAGACCCGAAACCTGCACAGCGTGCCCGACATCGAACGCACCCTGCGCAGCACCCTCGAGGGTTACCCCGGCCATCCGCCGGTGATGGTCAATGAGCTCAATGCGTGGATCGATCGAACGTTGGGGTATCGAGCGACATACCCGGACTTCACGCAGCTGGAAGACCTCTGAAACGCGAAGAGCCCCGCTGATGCGGGGCTCTTCGTATGCGTCATTCAAGGCTTCAGAGGACGCTCCTGATCGCGCTCCGACAGCTCGCGGCTGTCATCATGCTTCCAGGTTTTCTCCTCCCTTCTCTTCTGCCGCTCGATCTCGGCCTCTGTCGGCTCATCTTCATCGGGACGCGTTTGCTCGTTCGCCATGTGCATCTCACCTCTGAACAAGTTGATCATTGTTAAAGGGTAGAACACTTTTCCTGATCCGAATTCACCAAGGAATTTTATCTCGCGCGGCGTACCATAGCGCCATTCATCTTCACGTCAGGAAGACGCCATGCTGTACCGAATCGCCGCCGACGGGCTGGTGCTGTTTCACTTGAGTTTCATCCTCTTCGTCCTGCTCGGCGGGCTGCTGGTGCTGCGCTGGCCACGGCTGATGTGGCTGCACCTGCCAGCGGCAGCCTGGGGCGTGGCGGTCGAGGGGTTGCACCTGACCTGCCCGCTGACCTACTGGGAAAACCTGATGCGCCACGCGGCCCGGCAGACCGAATATGCCGGCGGCTTCATCGAGCATTACATCTGGCCGATCATCTACCCGGCAGGTCTGACCCCGCAGATTCAACTGGCGCTCGGCAGCGTGGTACTGGCGATCAACCTGATCGTCTACGCGCGACTGCTGCGCTCGTGGAAACTGCGCCGCGCCCGGCGCATTCCGTTTTAAGGCGAGGCCGGTTTCAATGTCTCCAGCCATTGCGGATCGAAGCGTGGCTGGTGTGGATCAAGGCCCTGCGCCTGCATCCGCGCCTTATGCTGTTCGACTTCGTCACGCAATTGGCCGTGATCACTGGAGTTGCCGTCCAGCTCGTGCATCTGCAGCAATCCCAAATGGTAGAAACGCAACACCTTCATCGCCGTCGAATCATCGCTTTGCACTGCCGCTGTCACCTGATGAATCACATTGGTGATGCTCATCAAGTTGCGCTTGAGGCGCCAGCCGTATACCGCCGGCGCCATCCAGGTCTGATGCCAGAACCGCCCGCGCAACAGCGCTGCCGTCAGCAGAAACGCCACGAATACGCCGCCAACATTGAATCGCAGATTATCCCCGTCGGGCTCACCGAACACTGACACTGCGACCGACGAAAACAGCATCGCCAGCAGCAGGAACAGCACCGCGATGATGACTGTGCTGCGGCGGGTCTGCTGGCGAAAGGTAACGGGGTCCATCGGCTGAATCTCGAACATCGAAAATGACTTCCCTGAGTGACAAGAGGCGCAACGGAAAAAACTCGCCGGCGCATTATCGCATCGCAGCGGGTTTTAGCTATGCTGGGGCTCCTTTACATCTTTTCAGCGTCCAACGGGGACATGGCGGTACAGCGCAGATCGTGCCATCTTCATTCATGGATACACACTATTCGGATGCCCTCCGCTGCGTTACGGATGGCATCGTTTTAAGGATCACTGCATGACCCAACGACACGTAATCAATGCCTCGGTCAGCCCGAAAGGCAGTCTGGAAACCCTTTCTCAACGTGAAGTCCAACAACTGAGCGAAGCCGGATCCGGCAGCACCTACACCCTCTTCCGCCAGTGCGCCCTGGCCATCCTCAACACCGGCGCGCATGTCGACAATGCCAAGACCATTCTCGAAGCCTACAAAGACTTCGAAATCCGTATTCACCAACAGGATCGCGGCGTGCGCCTGGAGCTGCTGAACGCTCCGGCCGACGCGTTCGTCGACGGCGAGATGATCGCCAGTACCCGCGAGATGCTCTTCAGCGCTCTGCGCGACATCGTCTACACCGAGAACGAACTCGACAGCCAGCGCATCGATCTGAGCAATTCCCAGGGCATCAGTGACTATGTATTCCACCTGCTGCGCAACGCGCGCACCCTGCGCCCGGGCGTCGAGCCGAAAATCGTGGTGTGCTGGGGTGGCCACTCGATCAACACCGAAGAGTACAAATACACCAAGAAAGTCGGCCACGAACTGGGCCTGCGCAGCCTCGACATCTGCACCGGTTGCGGCCCGGGTGTAATGAAAGGCCCGATGAAGGGCGCAACCATCGCCCATGCCAAACAGCGCATTCACGGCGGTCGCTACCTCGGCCTGACCGAGCCGGGCATCATCGCTGCCGAAGCGCCAAACCCGATCGTCAATGAGCTGGTGATTTTGCCGGACATCGAAAAGCGTCTGGAAGCCTTTGTCCGTGTTGGCCACGGCATCATCATTTTCCCGGGCGGCGCCGGTACTGCCGAGGAGTTCCTCTACCTGCTCGGTATCCTGATGCACCCGGGCAACGAAGGTCTGCCATTCCCGGTGATCCTCACCGGGCCGAAGCATGCCGCGCCGTATCTTGAGCAACTGGATGCGTTCGTCGTCGCAACACTCGGCGAAGCGGCGAAGCAGCATTACGAGATCATCATCGATGACCCGGCCGAAGTGGCGCGGCAGATGACCCAGGGACTGAAAGCGGTGAAGCAGTTCCGCCGCGAGCGGAACGATGCGTTTCATTTCAACTGGCTATTGAAGATCGACGAGGGCTTCCAGCGTCCGTTCGATCCGACTCACGAAAACATGGCCAACCTCAAACTGCACCGCGACCAGCCACCGCATGAACTGGCGGCCAATTTGCGTCGAGCGTTTTCCGGCATCGTCGCCGGCAACGTCAAGGACAAGGGCATCCGCCTGATCGAAGAACACGGGCCGTATCAGATCCGCGGTGATGCGGCGATCATGCAGCCGCTTGATGCGCTACTGAAAGCCTTCGTCGCCCAGCACCGGATGAAGTTGCCGGGTGGTGCGGCGTATGTGCCGTGCTATCGGGTGGTTGCGTAATACCTTCAGGCACCACGCAACGAATGTAGGAGTGAGCCTGCTCGCGATCGCGGTCTATCAGACAGCTTTTATTGACTGAACCACCGCTATCGCGAGCAGGCTCACTCCTACAGGGGCTGCGGTGTGGCGCAAATTGTTTTCACAACCTCAATCTCCCTGTGGGAGCGAGCCTGCTCGCGAAGAAGTCCGAAAGAACGCATCAATCTCTCAGGCTATCCACCACCCGCTGAGCCAACGCTTTAGCCTGCGCCGCGACATCCGTCACCGCCGTACTCTCCCACCACATCCCGCGCAACGGCGGGCCCATGGCAAACAGCTGAGCACTCACGCGCCCTTCGGCATCCATCACTGCGCCGTCCATAGCGGCGATCCCCAGCGCCAACGGCCCCGCCTGCACCAGTCCCCGCGCCAGCAACTGCTGCGGCAACGGCCGAGCAACCCGCCGCCAGTCGTATTCGATGCCGCTGGAGTTGATCAGCGCCGCACCACTCACGACGCGTGTTTCAGTCTCACCGCGAGGACGGATGCGAATGGCCACAGCATCGCCACTGCCCGGCTCAAGCCCCTTGAACGAAGCGGCATGAATGCGCAAGCGCCCTGCCTTACTCAGCCGCTCGATCAACTCGGCACTCAGCGGCGGCGAGCGATGGTGATGGCTCTCCCACCACGGCCGTACATGCCGTACGAATTGTCGACGCTGCACGTCAGTCGCCTGACTCCAGAGCCGTCCAATATGCGCGCGAACCGTATCCAGTGGTGCCTGCCAATCGATGCCTTGGGCGATGGCATCGCGACAGTGCCGACGCAGTTCGCGCAACAACTGGCGCGGCGTACGGATGCTGTGATCCTGCGCCAGAAAATCCACCCAGGCTGGCGGTTGCCGACGAACATGGGGCAGCAACCCATGCCGTGAAAACACCTCGATCGGCCCCCGATGCCCGGCTTGCTCCAGCGACACCACGGCATCGACCATGGTCAGACCGGAGCCGATGATCAGTACGGTGGATTGCGGATCGAGATCGCGCATGGCCGCCACATCCCAAGGATCGAGGGCGGCGGCATTGAGCCCAGTGGATTGCGTCTGCGGCGTGCGCGCGGCGGGGAACATGCCGGTGGCCAGGACGGCGCGGGAACCCTGCAAAAGCTGACCATCGCTCAAGGTGAGCTTCACTGAAGCGGGATCAACTTGCAGGTCGACGGCCTCGGCATAGATGTGTTCGACAGTCGAACCTTGCAGCGCACCTACTTCCCTGGCTTCTGCAAGCCGGTGCTGTACGTAGACACCGAACAGCCCACGAGGTGGAAACAGGTCACTGACCGGCACATCCTGCTCAGCCGACTCCGGCCAGCCGCCAGCAGCAATATGTGCGCTCAACCACTGCGTCAGATCATCAGGATTATCCGGGTCGACGCTCATCCGCGCAGCATTGCCGTTAAGCGTATGCCCCAACTCGACAGCGCTGTAGGCCTCACCCCGCCCCAGTTCAGTACGCGACTCGATGATCAAAATTCTTCGTCGTCCAGGCAGACGTAACAATTGCACCGCCAGCATCGTGCCGCTGAGCCCGCCGCCGATGATCAGAATGTCCGCAGGCTGCTCCATTCAGATCACCACATTACGCACGAACCACGCTGCGACTTCGCCATCGTTGCGATAAGAATGCGGCTGATTGCTGGCGAACATGAAAAACTCTCCTTTATTGATGAGCTGCGGCTGATCGCCGAGCATCAGCGTCAAACAGCCTTCGAATACGTAGATTTGCTCGCTCCAGCCATCGGCGTCTGGTTGCGACGGGTAGACCTCGCCCGGTTGCAGACACCACTCCCATTGCTCGACTTCGCGGGTCGCGGTGGCCTTGGACAGTAGCACGGCCCTGCTGCCGGTAATCGCGCCCGCCCAGGCAACCTCGTTGATCCGGCTCGGGTCGCGCGCATCGGGGGCTTGAATCAGATCGCTGAAGGCCACGTCCAGCGCTTCGGCGACGCGATCAAGCGTGGTCAGGCTGACATTCTTCTCGCCGGCCTCGATCGCCACCAGCATGCGTCGGCTCACCCCGGATTTTTCCGCCAGTGCGGCCTGGCTCATGTCCGCAGCATGGCGCAGACGTCGGACATTCTGGCTGACGTGTTGCAGGACGGAGGCTCGCTGAGTCGAATCTTTGTGCACTATATTGCTCACTCGGTGGGGTTGGGCAGTATACTGCGCAACGTTGGCGGCATTGTGCGGCCTCTCTTTTACAGTGCGCAAGGTCATGATGTCGCCGAACAATTCTTCTTCCCGCATCCGCTTCTCCCGCTTCAGCAAAGCCGAGTGCGTGCTGGTGCTGATTACCATGATCTGGGGCGGCACGTTTCTGCTTGTGCAGCATGCCATGACGGTCAGTGGCCCGATGTTTTTCGTCGGCCTGCGCTTTGCCGCAGCGGCGGCAATCGTCGCAATGTTTTCCTGGCGTCACTTGCGGGAGTTGACCGTGTTCGAGGTCAAGGCGGGGTCGTTCATCGGCGTGGCGATCATGCTCGGCTACGGCTTGCAGACAGTCGGGTTGCAAACGATTCCAAGCAGCCAGTCGGCGTTCATTACCGCACTGTATGTGCCTTTTGTGCCCTTGCTGCAATGGCTGGTGTTGGGACGGCGACCGGGGCTGATGCCAAGTATCGGGATCATGTTGGCGTTTACCGGGCTGATGCTGTTGTCGGGCCCTTCGGGGGCGGCGTTGAACTTCAGTCCCGGAGAAATTGCGACATTGATCAGCGCCGTGGCGATTGCTGCCGAAATCATTTTGATCAGCACCTTCGCCGGGCAGGTCGATGTGCGCCGGGTGACGGTGGTGCAACTGGCGGTCACGGCGATGTTGTCGTTCCTGCTGGTAGTCCCCACCGGTGAAGTGATTCCGGAGTTTTCCTGGTTGTTGCTGGTAACCGCTTTGGGTCTGGGCGCGGCGAGTGCGGCGATCCAGGTGGCAATGAACTGGGCGCAGAAGAGCGTTTCACCGACTCGGGCAACGTTGATCTACGCAGGTGAACCGGTGTGGGCCGGGATCGTCGGACGAATTGCCGGAGAGCGTTTGCCGGCGATTGCGCTGGTTGGGGCCGGGTTGATTGTTGCAGCGGTGATTGTCAGTGAATTGAAGACCAAGGGTAAGGTTGTTCAAACGCAGGATGAACTGGAGCAGGAAACGCTTGGTTGAGATCGGGAATCTCCCTTGCACGATAAATGGCTATCGCGAGCAGGCGCACTCCTACAGGTGAACGCGTTGCAAATTGTAGGAGTGAGCTGCTCGCGGTGAGGACTTTTGCGGCATCACATCCGTCTCTGAAACAACGCTAAACACAAAATTCCAGACTACTTTGTAGGATTCTGAGACATCCTCGCGTTTGGTGATCGGGGAGCTGGCACGTATGATGCTTCACAAACTTCCGCAGATTAGAAGCCTATGTCCCTGATAGTTCTACTGCTTCTGCCATTCATTGGCAGCTGTCTGGCAGCTGTGCTGCCGCACAATGCGCGTAATGCCGAATCGCTGCTGGCGGGCCTGGTTGCCTTGATCGGCACCGTTCAGGTCGCGATGCTGTACCCGCAAATTGCCCACGGCGGCGTGATCCGCGAAGAATTCATGTGGTTGCCCAGCCTCGGGCTGAACTTCATTCTGCGCATGGACGGCTTCGCCTGGCTGTTTTCGATGCTGGTGCTGGGCATCGGCACACTCGTCTCTTTGTATGCTCGTTATTACATGTCGCCGGACGATCCGGTGCCGCGTTTCTTCGCGTTTTTTCTGGCATTCATGGGCGCCATGCTCGGTCTGGTGATCTCTGGCAACCTGATTCAGATCGTGTTTTTCTGGGAGCTGACCAGCCTCTTCTCGTTCTTGCTGATCGGCTACTGGCACCACCGCGCCGACGCGCGGCGCGGTGCCTATATGGCACTGATGGTCACCGGCGCCGGCGGGTTATGCCTGCTGGCGGGGGTCATGATTCTCGGCCATGTCGTCGGCAGCTACGACCTCGACAAGGTCCTGGCCGCCGGCGATCTGATTCGCGCACATTCCCTCTACCCTGTTCTTTTGCCACTCATCCTGATCGGCGCGCTAAGCAAAAGCGCGCAATTTCCGTTTCATTTCTGGCTGCCCCACGCGATGGCGGCACCGACTCCCGTCTCGGCCTATCTGCACTCGGCGACCATGGTCAAGGCCGGGGTTTTTCTCCTTGCACGTTTGTGGCCCTCGCTGTCCGGCAGCGAGGAGTGGTTCTACATCGTCAGCGGTGCCGGCGCCTGTACGCTGTTGCTCGGCGCGTACTGCGCGATGTTCCAGAACGATCTCAAAGGTTTGCTGGCCTATTCGACCATCAGCCATCTGGGCCTGATCACTTTGCTCCTGGGCCTGAACAGTTCACTGGCAGCAGTTGCCGCGGTGTTTCACATTCTCAATCACGCGACGTTCAAAGCGTCGCTGTTCATGGCCGCCGGCATCATTGACCATGAAAGCGGCACCCGTGACATTCGCAAGCTCAGCGGCCTGATCAAACTGATTCCTTATACGGCGACGCTGGCCATGGTCGCCAGTGCCTCGATGGCCGGGGTGCCGCTGCTCAATGGTTTTCTGTCGAAAGAAATGTTCTTCGCCGAAACCGTGTTCATCAACGCCACCGCTTGGGTCGAAACCAGCCTTCCGATCGTCGCGACCATCGCCGGCATGTTCAGCGTCGCCTATTCGCTGCGCTTCACCGTCGACGTGTTCTTCGGCCCCACCGCTACCGACCTGCCGCACACGCCGCACGAGCCGCCGCGCTGGATGCGCGCTCCGGTGGAGTTACTGGTGTTTACCTGCCTGCTGGTGGGGATTTTCCCGGCGCAGATCGTCGGGCCATTGCTCGCCGCTGCGGCGCTGCCGGTTGTCGGCGGTGAATTGCCGGAATACAGCCTCGCCATCTGGCACGGCTTGAACGCACCGATGATCATGAGCCTGATCGCCATGTCCGGTGGCATCGTCCTGTATCTGCTGCTGCGCAAGCAGTTCAAGCTCGGCCGCTTCAAGTACCCGCCGCTGGTGGGCCGCTTCAACGGCAAGCGGCTGTTCGAGCGCAGTCTGGTCGTAATGATGCGCATCGCCCGGCGTGTCGAGCGTCGACTCGGCACCAAGCGTTTGCAGATGCAGCTCTTTCTGATGGTATTGGCCGCCGTCTTCGCCGGTCTGATCCCGATGCTGCACAGCAGCCTGAGCTGGGGCGACCGGCCGAAAATCCCCGGTTCGATTGTCTTCGTGACCCTGTGGCTGCTGGCGATTGCCTGTGCGCTTGGCGCCGCGTGGCAAGCCAAGTATCACCGTCTCGCCGCCCTGACGATGGTCAGCGTCTGTGGCTTGATGACCTGCGTGACCTTTGTCTGGTTCTCGGCGCCGGATCTGGCGCTGACGCAGCTGGCGGTCGAAGTGGTAACCACGGTGTTGATTCTGCTTGGCCTGCGCTGGTTGCCGCGACGTATCGAAGAAGTTTCGCCATTGCCGGGCAGCCTGCGCAAGGCGCGGATTCGGCGTCTGCGCGACTTGCTGCTGTCGGTTGCCGTCGGCGCCGGCATGGCCCTGCTGTCCTACGCCATGCTCACCCGACAGACGCCTAACCACATTTCCTCGTTCTACCTCAGTCGCGCCCTGCCCGAGGGCGGCGGCAGCAACGTGGTCAACGTGATGCTGGTGGACTTCCGTGGCTTCGACACCCTCGGCGAGATCACCGTCCTGGTCGCCGTGGCGCTCACCGTATTCGCCCTGCTGCGCCGTTTCCGCCCGCCCAAGGAAAGCCTGCAGTTGCCGGCCCAGCAGCGCCTGCTGGCACCGGACGTGGTTACCGATCTGGTCAACCCGCGTTCGGCCAGCGACACGGCACTTGGCTTCATGATGGTCCCGGCGGTGCTGGTCCGTCTGCTGCTGCCTGTCGCGCTGGTGGTGTCGTTCTACCTGTTCATGCGTGGACACAATCAACCGGGCGGCGGTTTTGTCGCCGGGCTAGTGATGTCGGTCGCGTTCATTCTGCAATACATGGTTGCCGGTACCCAGTGGGTCGAGGCGCAGATGAGCCTGCGCCCACTGCGCTGGATGGGCACCGGGCTGCTGTTCGCGACCGCCACCGGTCTCGGTGCGATGCTGGTGGGCTACCCGTTCCTGACCACCCACACTTGGCACATCAGCGTGCCTTTGCTCGGCGATATCCATATCGCCAGCGCGCTGTTCTTCGACATCGGCGTGTACGCCGTAGTGGTCGGATCGACGCTGCTGATCCTCACCGCCCTCGCCCACCAATCGGTGCGTGGTCACAAGACAGCATCGCTGCCCAAGTCCGTCGCCAGCAAAGGAGCCGTCTGATGGAAGAAGTCATCGCAATCGCCATCGGCATTCTCGCCGCGTCCGGGGTCTGGCTGATCCTGCGGCCGCGTACCTTTCAGGTGGTCATGGGCCTGTGCCTGCTGTCGTACGCGGTCAACCTGTTCATTTTCAGCATGGGCAGCCTGTTCATCGGCAAAGAGCCGGTGATCAAGGACGGCGTGACCCAGGATCTGCTGCACTACACCGACCCGCTGCCCCAGGCGCTGGTACTGACGGCGATCGTCATCAGCTTCGCCATGACCGCGCTGTTTCTTGTCGTATTGCTCGCTTCGCGCGGCTTGACCGGCACCGACCATGTCGACGGCCGGGAGCCTAAAGAATGATGGCAATGACTCACCTGATCGCCGCACCGATCCTGCTGCCGCTGCTGACCGCCGCGATCATGCTGATGCTGGGCGAGAAGCACCGGCCGCTGAAGGCGAAAATCAACCTGTTCTCCAGCCTCGTCGGCCTGTTCATTTCGGTAATGCTGCTGCAATGGACCCAGACCACTGGCGTGCCCGGCTCCATCGGCGTGTACCTGCCGGGCAACTGGCAGGCCCCGTTCGGCATCGTCCTTGTGGTTGATCGCCTGTCGGCACTGATGCTGGTGCTGACCGGGATCATCGGCGTCAGTGCCCTGCTCTTCGCCATGGCCCGCTGGGACGGCGCCGGCTCGAGTTTCCACGCACTGTTTCAGATTCAACTGATGGGCCTGTATGGCGCCTTCCTGACGGCGGATCTGTTCAACCTGTTCGTGTTCTTCGAAGTGTTGCTCGCCGCCTCCTACGGCCTGTTGCTGCATGGATCCGGCCGCGCGCGGGTGTCATCGGGATTGCATTACATCTCGATCAACCTGCTGGCCTCGTCGCTGTTTCTCATCGGCGCGGCGTTGATCTATGGGGTGACCGGCACGCTGAACATGGCCGATCTGGCGATGAAGATCCCGCTGGTGCCGGAAGCCGATCGTGGTTTGCTGCATGCGGGGGCGGGGATTCTTGCGGTAGCGTTTCTGGCCAAGGCTGGCATGTGGCCGCTGAATTTCTGGCTGGTGCCGGCCTATTCCTCGGCCAGCGCGCCGGTGGCAGCGATGTTCGCGATCATGACCAAGGTCGGCGTCTACACCCTCCTGCGCCTGTGGACCCTGCTGTTTTCCGGTCAGGCCGGCGCCTCGGCTTTCTTCGGCGGCGACTGGCTGATCTACGGCGGCATGGCGACCATGGCTTGCGCAGGGTTGGCGATCCTCGCCGCACAGCGTCTGGAGCGCATGGCCAGCCTGAGCATTCTGGTGTCGGCGGGCATTTTGCTCTCGGCAATCGGCTTCGCGCAGCCGAACCTGATCGGCGCTGCGCTGTTCTATCTGGTCAGCTCGACCCTGGCGCTGAGCGCACTGTTCCTGCTGGCTGAACTGATCGAACGCTCGCGCTCGGCCAACGAAATCCCACTGGAAGACGAAAGCGAACTGCTGCCGCGTCCGCAGGAATCGCTGCAACCGCCCAAGGGCATCAACCTCGACGACGAGCAGAAAGCTGTGGTCGGCCAAGTCATCCCGTGGACCATGGCGTTTCTCGGTTTGAGCTTCATTGCCTGCGCACTGTTGATCATCGGCATGCCACCGCTGTCCGGATTCATCGGCAAGCTCGGCCTGATCGGCGCATTGCTCAACCCGCTGGGGCTTGGCACCGAGGCGCCGCTGTCTCCCGGCGCGTGGGGATTGCTGGCCCTGCTGATCCTGACCGGCCTGGCCTCCCTGATGGCCTTTTCGCGCCTCGGTATCCAGCGCTTCTGGACGCCGGAAGAACGGCCATCGCCATTGCTGCGCAAACTTGAATGCGCGCCGATTTTCCTGCTACTGGGGCTGAGCATCGCTTTGACTTTCAAGGCTGAACCGCTGCTGCGCTACACCCAGGCCACGGCCGATGCGCTGAACAATCCGCAGCAATATGTGCTGGCCGTCCTTGGCACGCGCGCGGTGCCGAGCCCGCAGGCCAGAGCCGACATGCTCGAGGTGCAGCCATGAACCGACTGTTTCCGGCTCCCTGGTTATCGCTGGCCCTGTGGCTTCTGTGGCTGACCCTGAACCTGTCGGTCAGCCCGGGCAACCTGCTGCTCGGCGCCGCTCTGGGGTTCGCTGCGCCGCTGATGATGCGCAAGCTGCGTCCTAAACGCGCGCGCATCCGTAACCCCATGGCCATCCTGCGCCTGTTCTTCCTGGTCGGCCGTGACGTGATCATGTCCAACCTGATCGTCGCGTGGGGCGTACTCAACGCCGGACGCCGCCCACCGCGATCATGCTTCATCAAAGTGCCACTGGACCTGCGCGATGCCCACGGTCTGGCGGCACTGGCGATGATCTGCACCGTGGTGCCCGGCACTGTATGGTCGGAACTGGCGCTGGATCGCAGCGTTCTCTTGTTGCACGTCTGGGATCTGGACGATGAAGTGCAATTCATCGAGCACTTCAAGAGCACTTACGAGCGACCGTTGATGGAGATTTTCGAATGAGCCCATTACTGTCGAATGCGATCCTGCTGACATTGTTTCTGTACTGTATGGCGATGGCTTTGACCCTGGTTCGGTTGTTCAAAGGCCCGTCAGCTCAGGATCGGGTCCTGGCGCTGGATTATCTGTACATCGTCGCCATGTTGATGATGCTGACCCTGGGTATCCGTTACGCCAGTGATACCTACTTCGAAGCGGCGCTGCTGATCGCACTGTTCGGCTTTGTCGGCTCGTTTGCCCTGGCGAAATTCCTGTTGCGTGGCGAGGTGATCGAATGAATGCCGAATTGTCTCTATGGGTGGAGATTCCGGTGGCGGTCCTGCTGGTGCTGAGCGGCGTTTTTACCCTGCTGGGCGCGACCGGGTTGCTGCGCATGAAGGACTACTTCCAGCGCATGCACCCGCCAGCACTAGCCTCGACAATCGGGGCATGGTGTGTGGCACTGGCGTCGATCATCTGCTTTTCAGCACTGAAATCCGGGCCGGTAGTGCATGCCTGGCTGATTCCGGTTTTGCTGGCGATCACCGTGCCGGTGACGACGTTGCTGCTGGCGCGGGCAGCGCTGTTTCGCAAACGTATGGCTGGGGATGATGTGCCAGCTGAGGTCAGTAGCCGCCAGACCGAGAGCGGAAGCTGAGATTTTGGCGGTGGCTATGACGCCGCCATCGCGAGCACGCTCACTCCTACATTTTTGAAACGCGTTCCCCTGTGGAAGCGAGCCTGCTCGCGAAGAGGCCTGTCGAGTCGTTGCAAATCCCGGATCAGCTCAGACCCAGGCCACCGCCAACAACCCCGCCCCCAGCAGCGCACACAACGGCGAATACACCCAGGTATCCAGCCGCGCGAATCGCGAATCCTTCACTTCCTTGAAAAAACCGACCAGATTCGAATCACCGATCGCTCGGGCAAACATCAGTAACGCAATCGCGCTGATGACCCACTGCAGTGCCTTGTGCTGCACCGCAGGCACTCCCCAACCGACCCGCATGCAAACCAGTGCCGCGATCACCAACAGCGCAGCGGCAACTAACAGAGTCAGCCAGCCTGAAGGCTTGAACGCTGGGCGCACGGTGGCGACGAAGCCAGACACCGGCACCTGCGGCACCACCACCGCAGCCGCCCATTGCCCACCCAACGCCCAATACACGTGCATCAGGCCGATTGCCGCGAAGACCGTCACCAGCCATTGAGCCAACACAAAGGTCATGGTTGAAATCCTTCAAAGGGATTTGAACAAACCATCGTAGTCGGATTTTTTGCCGGTGCACGACCGGTCGGCGGTGCGGTACTTTGTTCGCGTTATTTCAGATCAGCCGTCACCTTGTCGGCCACATCCTTGGGCAGCCACGCTTGCCACACATCCGGATGCGCTTTCATGAACGCCACCGCCGCCTCACGAGGCGCGGTGTGTTTATCGCTCATATCCGCCAGCGCTTTGTTCAACGGCTCGATCGGGAAATCAACCTTGCTGAAGAACTCGGCAATTTGCGGATTCTGTTTCTGGAATGGCGTCGATACGCCGATCGACAGCTTCGATGCCAGCGAGCGGGTCGGTTTCGGATTGGGATTATCAGCGTCGGTCAGCGTCTTCCACGCTTCGGCATCGAACGGTGGCTCTTGCAGCTGCACCAGTTTGAATTTGCCAAGCAGTGGCGTCGGCGACCAGTAATAGAACAACACCGGTTTACCGCGACGAATAGAAGAGCTGATTTCGGCATCCAGCGCGGCACCCGAGCCGCTGCGGAAGTTGGTGAAATCGTCCTGCAAGCCATACGCCGTGAGCTTCTGCTTGTTGACCACTTCCGAGGTCCAGCCGATCGGGCTGTTGAGGAAACGCCCCTTGCCCGGGCTTTCCGGGTCCTTGAACACATCCTTGTACTTCTTCAGATCCGTGACACTGCGCAGATCCGGCGCCAGCGGCTTGATGCCTTTGGCCGGGTCGCCCTTGATCACGTATTCCGGCACCCACCAGCCTTCAGTGGCGCCTTTCACCGTATCGCCAAGGCCGACGACCTTGCCTTCTGCCTCAGCCTTGACCCAGACCGGACTGCGCCCCGCCCACTCTTCGCCGATCACCTGAATGTCGTTGTTGGCCAGCGCGGTCTCAAGGGTAATGGTCGTGCCCGGCAAGGTATCGGTCGGCAAGCCGTAGCCTTTCTCGACGATGACCCGCAACACCTCGGTGATCAGGCTGCCGCTTTCCCAGTTCAGGTCGGCAAAGTGGATCGGCCCTTGTGCAGCCTGCAGCGATTGCGCTGACGTGAGCAAACCAAAGGTGGCCACGCTGGCAGCCAGTAACCGTCGAAATCCGTTCATGCATCGCACCTCGTGCTGTTCACAGCAATGGCAGTTGGCCTGACAGAAACGCAAGCCTCTGAATGACTCAGTCAACTGACTTTAGCCGAGGTTCCTGCTTTTTCCGGGGTCTGCTGCGCGCGAGATTACATTTCAGACTTTTCCTTCAGGCTTTGCAGCTCACGTCTGACCATGCTGGCGTAAGCCGCCGGTTGCAATGCGTAGATCTGCGACGCCACCCAACTCAGCCAGGCACCTTGCAGTTCGGCTTTTCGGGCGAACAGGCGCTGCGCTTCGGCATGTGCATTGTCGAGGTTTTGCGAATGGAATTGCGCGCGGCTCACTCGCTGGCCTTGAACGTGACCAGCTCGCCCTTGCGCCATTTGGCAGCTTTGGCGGTGACAGCTTTCAGGGTTTTGGTCAGGCCTTCCTGCAATTGTTCATTGGCGGCAAACACGGTGACGACGCTATGGCCTTCCTTGAACAGGATCGCGTGACCTTCGGCCGTGCTGACAAACGCGTAATCGCCCAGGCCGTAGACCGTCAGTTTGATGTCGCGAAAACGAATGTCCATCTTGCCGCCTTCACGGCTGGGCAGAACCGATGCAATGAAATGGTCGCCGACCTTGAGTTTGAGCCCCGGTTTGTCATCGACTACCAACGCACTTTCGGTATCGATTTCGGCGATGTAAATGCCTTCGGCGTTTTGCTCGGTGATGTAAACAAAACGTGATTGGAATTGCTTGACCAGCTTTGCACGCAAATCACCCAGCACGAACAAAGCATGCATATCGAGGTTACTGACTGCCAAAGAAACATCCCCACATTTGAAAAACCGCGCAGCGAAAAACGCCCACGGCAAAGAAACGGCCAGGCCGATGAAAACTGCAAAGACACTCAAAAACCCGACGCGAGCAAAGCGCTCTTGAATCGCGAGGTTCGTAGACTACTGGATTGTCATTAGTGAAACCCGCTCTGAAATCGCCAAACCTTGAAGGAAAAAGCCTCAAGTGCGACTAGAGCAAATCTGACTACGAACTTTAGGGAAATTTCTCACGAAAAAAAGCACTTTTCCGACATATCGCTGGCGAAAAATTGCTTTAGATAAGCCCGGTCGTCAGCAGGTTCTGGCGATTCTAGAGCAGCGATGCTCATTACGACTACCCGCAACGGCCGTTAAATTCAGGCCGACTGATGAAAAGGACTTCATATGTGCACCTTGACTCATTTCGCCACGTCGGCTGACGCAGGAATCAGCACACCTCTGACGGTGCAGGTTGCCGACCTCGATCAGCTTCCGACATCTTCTAACAATCACCAAACCCCGCACTTCCAAGTGGTGCCAGCGGGCATCGCCTTCTTTCATATCAAGGAAATATCCACGGGACGTGTCAGAGGTTTCCGCGGCAATCACAACGAAGCGTGCGCCCTCGCCCGCTCGCTCGAATCAAAAATCGAACTCCGCGCCAGCGCATGCCTCTGATAAGGAAGTGAGCGAACAAGCCCTATCGGCACCGACCCAGGAGTAGATGATGGAACTGCCAACCGAGCTTAACCTGACCACCCTTTTCGAACAGCTGGGCCTACCGGCCGATGAAGCGTCGATCAATGACTTTGTCGAAGCCCATCCGCTGGACCCGGATACCAAACTGATCGATGCCGGTTTCTGGACGCCCCAACAGGCGCAATTACTCAAAGAGTGGCTGCGTGCCGACGGTGAGGAAGCGGTCATTGTCGATGAGCTGAACGTACGTTTGCATCGCGGCAAATAGGGGCGATCAGTGCAGGCTGTCGCCGGGCTCGATGCTCAATTGTTCGAGCCAGGCAGCCTTGCACTCTTCCGCCTCATCGCGACTGGCAAAGGCTGTGCCGCGTCGCTCACCGTTGAGCAAAACCACCCAGCACACACTGCGCCCCAGCGCACGTAATCCGGCCGGCACGCCGCTGCCGATCATCACTGCCACATCCACCCTGCACTGCATGTGCTCTCCGAATAATTAGCTACCTAACTAAGTCGGCAGAGTAATGCTTTCCTTCGCGCGGAAACAGCAAGGGCCGTGCACAGATTCATTGCGCCAACGGTAACAATCTCAGCGCGGATTTTCCGGTTTGTAACCCAGACGCAACCCGCCCCAATGACGGCCCCTGATCATGATCGGCACCGACAAGTCATGCATCAGCTCACCCGTGTCGCGCGTGTAAGTCTGCAACAGCACCGGTTGCTGATGGCTGCCGCAACGGATGCCCGTGCGGTCACTGAATTTGCGCTTGGTGCGGTTATTCACCGTGTCGACCTGCACATCACCTGTCAACGGCTGGCTGAATGCCTGATTATGCGTCGGTACATAACCCTGCTGCGTGCAGGCGATCGCGAACACCAAGCCTTCATGACGCGCTAACAGGGGTTCCTGAATCGCCGGCAAGACCTGATCGGTGTAACGATCGAACCGGGTCTGGAATTTGGCCGGTTCGGTGCCCGGAATCGGTTGGTAACTGCGGTCGAACAAATCATCCAGGCTGATCCGCCCCTGCTCGACATCCGCCTCGAAGCGCGCTGCGATCTGACTCGCACCTTCGCGCGCCAGGTCATAAATGCGCTGGTGATAGTCGTCCAGGCCCACCTCGGCCAAGCGTTCGCTGATGGTTTCCGCCTGCCCCTCCATCTGCACCGCGGCCTCGGCGAGACGGCGAGTCTGTTGATCGCTGATCGCCAGATCACTGCGCATTTGCTCGATTGCGCTGAACAGCGCATCAAGCTGTTGGCGATTGGTTTGCGCACCACGGGCGATTTCGCTGACCTGGGTTTCGACGCCGGCTGCCAGTCGTGCGATGTTCTCCAAATGCTGGCCGGTGTGTTCGACCTGTTCGACACCAATGTGCAGATCGCTCGACAACTCGCGAATCTGCGCCACCACCTGCGCGGTGCGTTGCTGAATGTCAGCAACCATTTCGCCGACTTCGCCCGTGGCCGCCGCGGTACGCGCCGCCAACCCGCGCACTTCATCGGCGACCACAGCAAAACCGCGCCCATGTTCACCGGCCCGGGCCGCTTCAATCGCTGCGTTCAAGGCCAGTAGGTTGGTCTGGCTGGCAATCGACTGGATCACCAGCGTCACGCGCTGAATGTCGTCACTGCGCACACTCAAGGCTTCGATCAATTCGCGGCTGGCATTGGCGCGTTGACTGAGTTGCTGCATGCGCGCAATCGAGTCGAGCAATTCGCTACGTCCCGCCGCGCTGCTCTGATGCGCTTCGCTGGCGGCGTCGAGCGCCTCGCGGCTGAGCTGCGAGGTGGCCTGCTCGGTGGCGATCATCACTTCGGCGTTGCTGACGATCTGCGCCGCCGCGTCGAGTTGCGATTCAAGTTTGCTGGCCAGCGCCTTGACCGAGAACGCCACGCCGGCGGCCGACAGTGCGTTGTGACTGGTGGTGTAGGAAAGATCCCGGGTCAGTGCAGACAATGCGCTCGCACTATCGACCGCAACAGTGGCAGGAACGTTGCGCGACCGCAGGCGCGGCAGCCAGACAATCAGCACCGCCAGCGGCATGCCGAGGTACAGCGACCAGTCGGTCAGGGCCACGCCGGCGAGCAACAGCATCAGGGCAATGCTTTGCAGGGCCGGTGCGATCCAGCGTTCTTTCGGCAAAAGCACTGGTGCAGGCAGCGCCGCAACCAGAGATCCGTCTCTCGTCATCTCTAACACCCCACGTTTGTTCTCATTGTTGTGCCTGCATTAAACGCCACTACAACGCCATTATCCATGGTCCGTTAGTCGTGGGTCTGTGGCAGGTCAATGGAACGGTTCGGGAAGAGTGCAGACGAGCAAAAGCAAAGATCGCAGCCTTCAGCAACGCCCGTGTAGGAGCTGCCGGAGGCTGCGATCTTTTCAAGGCGCCCTGTTGAAAGGGTCACCCCACAGAATCAGGCCTGACGCTGGTGCTTGTCGATCTGCTCGTGACGCTCTTGAGCTTCGATGCAGTACTTGGTGGTCGGGCTGATCAGCAGGCGCTTGAGACCGATGGCCTCGCCGCTGTCGTCGCACCAGCCAAAGCTGTCGTCCTTGATGCGCTCAAGGGCTTGTTCCAGTTGCGGCAGCATGCGCTGGTCGCGATCGATCGCATTGACCAGCCAGGTGCGCTCTTCTTCAACCGAAGCCGCGTCCGCCGGGTCAGCCGGGGTGTCCAGGCTTTCGATGGCGATACGATTTTGCTCAATGCGCTCGTGGGTTTCGACTTTCATGTTCTGCAACAGCTCGGTGAAGAAAGCGTGTTGCTCTGCATTCATGTAGTCATCTGCCGGCATGGCCAGCAACTTGTCCTTTGTCATTGATATCTCTATAAAAAAACGTGCATTAAGGCGAATAAGGGAGCGTTTCGGCGAACCGTGGGGGCCGTCGAAAAGGCATCGTTTTATTGCAAACGCCACCCGGCACTCAATTTACGAGGGGCGGCAGTCTAAGGCCCGATCAAGACCTCAGCAACAGTAAATACAGGGAATTTGTCCGACAGGACCAGGAAACTGCTCTGACACAGGCTTCACATGGCCATCGGAGTGCGTTTATAGCAAGAAATTCAGTCGAGCGGCTGTATATAGAAGACAAACGGCTAACCCCACAGCGTTCGTACGCAATATTTTTACTATGCACTGCATCGTTTCAGCAAAGCAGAACTGCAAAAGCCCCCCTAATATCAGCCGCAACCGAGCAACATTGCGGCGAGAGAGATTGCTTGCGTTAGGGCGAAGAGGCCCAGTGTTTTACATTCGGGGCCTGCTACGCAGTCCAGCGGGAGCAAGCGCCCTCGCCACAAGGTGATCGATCAGCCCGAAGGAAGATTTATGCCCCGCCCCGCTATGCCGGCTACCGACGAGCATTCACTCGCCAGCCCCCCGATCATTGCCCAGCGGCTGCTGCAAACGATTACCGACGAATACGGCGCGCTGCCGCGCCAGACTGACAATTGCCTCAGGCTCGGCTAGGTTATGCGTTCCCACCGGTTCGACTTGAAGGAACGCGTCATGAAACTGATCGGCATGCTCGACTCCCCTTACGTGCGCCGCGTAGCGATCTCCGCCAAATGCCTGGGGATCGACCTCGAACATGAGTCGGTCTCGGTGTTCCGCCATTTCGAGCAGTTCCAGCAGATCAACCCGGTGGTCAAGGCGCCGACGCTGATCCTCGACGACGGCATGGTTCTGATGGACTCGACACTCATCCTCGACTATCTCGAAAGCGCATCCGGTAAAAGCCTGCTGCCGAAAGAATTGCCCCAGCGCGCCCAAGCCCTGCGCCTGATCGGCCTGAGCCTTGCCGCCTGCGAAAAAGCCGTGCAGCTGTATTACGAACGCAACCTGCGCCCGGCCGACATTCAATATCAACCTTGGGTCGAACGCGTTGAAGGCCAACTCGCCGCCGCGTTTACCGCGCTGGAAAAAGAACTCGAGCATCGTCAATTACCCATCGACGGCTCGCTCGCCCAGGATGGCATCAGCCTGGCGGTTGCCTGGAGCTTCACCGACCTTGTGGTGCCCGATCAGATCGACGCCGCACGCTATCCGCGAATTGCCGAATACACCGCCTACGCCGAAGGCACCGACGCCTTCCTCAGCACACCGATGAACTGACCATGAGCACCACTGACACCGCCGCTCCGGCGCTAAAGGAAATCTTCAACGCCGAGCGTCTGCAGCACATTGCTGATGAAATGAGCGCGGTGTACCCGGCATTCAAAGCCCAAGCGTTTCTTGAACATGCCAGCCGCGGGCTGGCCGAGTTGTCGGTGATGCAACGCATGGCCCGCGTCGCCGAAAGCCTGCATGCAGTGCTGCCGCTGGACTACGAAGATTCCCTCGATGTATTACGTGAACTCGCGCCACGCCTGAACAGCGGATTCGTCAGCATATGCCTGCCGCATTATGTCGCGAGCTACGGTGCTCGCGCGTTCGATACTTCTATGGAAGCCCTGAAGTACTTCACCACCTTCGGCTCATCCGAGTTCGCCATTCGCCATTTTCTGCGCGCCGACCTTGAACGCTCGCTGGAACGGATGCATGACTGGACTCGCGACGAAAACCACCACGTCAGAAGATTAGCCAGCGAAGGCAGTCGCCCTCGCCTGCCCTGGTCGTTTCGGTTGGAGGCGGTACAGGCGGATCCGCAGTTGGCCGCCGGGATACTGGATCGGTTGAAGGCGGATGAGAGTCTGTACGTGCGCAAGTCCGTGGCGAATCATTTGAATGATGTGACCAAAGTGCATCCGCGGTGGGTGTTGGATGTGGTTGAGGGATGGCCGCTGGATAACAGACATACCGCGTGGATTGCCAAGCATGCGTTGCGGAGTTTGATCAAACAGGGGGATTCGCGGGCGCTGACGGTAATTGGCGCGGGGGCGAAGGCTGAGGTTGAGTTGCTGGATGTGAAGGTTGAGCCTGCTGAGGTGAAGTTGGGTGACGCAATCACGCTGTCGTTTGTGGTGAAGTCCACGGTGGCGCACGAGCAGAGGCTGGTGATTGATTATGCGATTGACTATGTGAAAGCGAATGGCGGGGCTTCGAAGAAGGTTTTCAAGTTGAAAACGGTGGAATTGCCGGGGTTTGGGGTCGAGCCAGTGCGACGCAGACAGGTCATCAAGGATTTTACGACGCGCAAGCATTTTGCCGGACGGCATGGGGTTCAGGTGATGGTTAATGGAGAGGTGTTGGGTAGTGCGGCGTTTGAGGTTTTGATTTGAGCAGTGTTTATTGACCCGAAGGGTCGATAGCGGATCATTGCACTGGCGGCCGTGCTTCGAAATTGAGCGCGGCGGCACAATGGACGACTCACGGCTTCAGCGGTTACCAACTGCCGTATGGGATGCCGAATTTCGCGATGTACCGTTTGGACTTTTCGCTTATGGGATATGCGTAACGTCCTTGGTTCTTGCCTTGACTAGGCCCTAGCGGTTCGATCTCCGCCTGTGCTCTCGCAACTTTGACCGGATGGTGGCACTCGTCTCTGACCCAAACCTGCACTACCCCTCCAGGCGCCAATCCCAAATAGACCGATGAAATATAGGTGCTCCGCTGCTCCGGTGTTTTCGCGCAGCGCTGGCTAACCGAAGTCCGCATCAGTTGCCTAGCTTCTTCCGGTATATCCACCCAGGCTCGATAGGTCTGAGGCTCTACGATGGACTGCCAGCGAACGAAAATTCGTTTTGGGAGATCAGCGCCGACCACCGCTTTTGCGGACGCGCCCACTCCGTCCCAGCCTCGGGCAGACTCAGTACCATCTTCTGGGTACCCGCCCGACGCAGAACCTCCACCCGTGCGCAGAAACGTCTTGCCCCTAATGTCTTCCACAGCAGTGTCTTCAACCCATACTTTCATGTAGTTGGGTTCGGTAAAACCGAGTTCCCACCATGGAGATTTAGGGTCGTTCTTTGCTGACAGCGGATCGGCATTACAGCCAGCCACAAAGAGCGCGCACAGCAGTGCTGTAAATAACTTCATTACCAAAGCGTCCAGTCAGGTACGTGTGGGTGCTTTACTCGGATTGCATCTTCCGTGGGGGCATTGATGTAAACAGCTCTGATGCCACTTCCATCTCTCCTGCCAAGCGGATGGTTCCAATTGGCGGATGTGTGAATGTACTTGAGTTTGAGGATGTGCTCCTCCTCTGGCGTGGTGCTGTAGTCGCCGGCGGCAAAACGAGCACACATGGGCTGAAGCTCTTCAGGAACGGCGAAGTCTGGCGTCTCGGGAATGTCTTCGAAGCGAACGCCTTTGGCTTTGGCGAGTTGATGCATCACGCGCAGGCTCACTCTCGACAGTAACCCACTCACCGGACGCTTGAGTTGAACGGCGGCGTAGACTCGTTTGACTCGAGGACTCAGTCGATCCTGAGGAATGATCGGCATCAGTAAAGGAGGTGGTGTAACGACTTCAAGCATTTCGGAAGGCCAGCCATCGGCTAACCACTGATTTCTCACATTGACCGCATCCCGGTAGATCGATGTGGTGTTGATATCCGCGTAGTTGCCGACCTCTAGCGTTTGCATTGGGCTAATGAGCACACATTCTTCAGCTTCCTCAAGGTAACCGCCACCCACATCGGAATGCACACCTGGCAAGACAATTTCCGGATGATCCATCGCTACTCGATTGAGAGCGAAGTTAGCCCTGCACTCATCCCGCGCAGCCAACTGCACAACGTCGGTGAAGTAACGTCGGTCGAGGTAGAGTTTGATTCCTGTTGCGACTGCACTTTTGATATTGCCCAAATTGGACCATCCAGCAATCGACGGTACAGTGTCGAACAAACCAATGAAGCCCATGTTGATGTCGCTGTGGTATTGGTCGACAAAGGTCGAACTAAGCGCATCGGACTGATTGCGAAGAATCTCGCCCAAAGGGCCTTGTCTGCCACGCACAATCTCATTGGCGAAATGTCTGGCGGCTGCCGCACCGCGACTGAAGCCAAATGTATCGAAGGTCAACGAAACAATTTCACTACCGGGATTTTTGTCCAATACCTCAGTGATACGCTGTTCGATCACTGCGAAAGAGGATTGCACTCGCCCTGCAACGCCTGTTTCGCCACGTCCTGTACCGGCGCCGAATTTACTGTCTTCTTCACCCGAACGGGTACCTATGCCTTCGACGTAGACCATACCGAAAGCTTTCTTTCGTGGCCCCTCTCCCTCAGCGAGTCGCGTCGCCCCATACAGTTCGCTCAGCTTTTTCACATTGCTGACATCGTTACCATAGCTACTGTCCGGGTCACTCATGTAAGGCTGGCAGCTGGCGGGAATATCCTCAGGCGCAATCGGATGCTGAGCGCCACACAACAACCCCGCAGCAGAGTTGTTCGCATTATTCCCAGTACCATCAAAGAAACCCCCAATCCTCAACGCAATGCCGATTTTTTCAGGTTCGCGCGCAGGTTCTTTCCCGTACTTCTCATATTCCGCCCAACGCTCGGCATGAATATCGACGGGTTTGGCTTCTTCGTAACGATAATTTTTCGGGGGGTTGGGTACGTAGCCACTCATCCGTGATTCCTGGTTCTGATCCTTGAGAACGGCCCGAAGGGTGACAGCCGAGACTGGGAGACGCAAGCTGTGGCCGTGTGCCAGCCGGGGAGTGCCCCCTCGTCGGGGTGGGGGGTAGCTGGCGATTTCGCCGAACACATTCGCCACCAACGAAGGTCGCGGCCATACGCGGGTGGGTAGACCTGTAACTAGGCCCCCCCCACGCTAAGGTGTACTGCGCATGAGGGGTGACTGGGCGGACGCTTTCGCGAGCAAGCTCGCTCCCACAGTTTTTTTGTCTGGTTTAGATAGAGGGTGATTGGGCTGGCGTCATCGCGAGCAGGCTCACTCCTACAGGTTTGCGTCTGGCTTTCGATCAGGCGTCTTGTCGTTGGATACGGAATACGAGGCTTGGGGCTTTGCCGGGGACGTCGTCGAGATCGCCGAAGCGGTGCATGCCGATCTTTTCCAGTACGCGAATTGAGGCGACATGGTCGGGCCTGACCAGTCCGAATACTTCAGGTAAACCGAGGTAGTGGAACGCGTGGGTCAGCGCGGTTTGGGCGGCTTCTGTTGCGTAACCGTGACCCCAGGCTTCGACGGCGAAGCGGTAGCCGAGGTTGATGACCGGTTTGCCCAAATAGTCATGGGTAGCGATGCCGGCGAATCCGAGGATGTTGTCGGGGGCCTGGGTGCTGCTGATTGCCCACCATCCGTAGCCGTGGGTTGCCCAATGTTGCAGCCAGCGACTCAGTAGGGCTTGGGCTTGGGCGATGTCGGTCATTGGACCGGCGGGATTGAACTGGTTGGTTTTGGGGTCGCCGAAAATCGCGAACACGCTGGGCAGGTCTGCTGGTTGTGGGCGTCTGTAGATCAGGCGTGGTGGCATGTCTGACATGATCAGAACCTTTGAAAGGTGGCAAAACCGGGCTGGAGCACGAATCAGCATTCAAAAATAATACAAGAACAGCTTTCGTTCGCCTTGAAGAAAGCTGCCGATCGTTTTGCCATCGTCGGCAGCCGGCCCGGCTCGTCCGGTTTGTGCAGGGAGAAGGCTTACTTTTTTCTGCTCTCGTTGAGCCTCTGCATTGGGCTCTTGCCGTCTGTCCTGACGACCGGGATCGCCTGATAGCTCTTTTGGCCCGGGGGCATGATCGGGTCGCCGGGGAAGCGATAGTCGCTAAAGGCTTGCATGACTCTCTGATCGAGGGCGGAATCGCCTGAGCTTTGTAGTATCGAAAGCACCGGTGCCGACGCGCCGGGGGTGTACTCCAGCTGCACTTGCACCGGTTTGCTCGCAGGCGTCGAGCTGACGTTGCTCTCCAGAGAATTCTCTATGACTTCAACGCGTTTTCTGAGGCCGCTCTGCACACTGGCGACAAAAATTTTGTTGTAGCGCTGTTGCTGCTCAATCGTCAGAGTCAAGCCTTTACCGCGCAGGCGTTCGATGCCTTGCCACGAGGCATCGCCGAGGTACCGCGTTGCATTGAAGTAGTGCGTCAGCGCGCCTTGCAGATCCTGCGGGCCGCCTCGCCCTTCCTCCATGTATTTGGCCAGTTTAGCTTCACTGCGATGCTGTTCGGGTTTGCTCACAGCACGCTGATAAAACTGCCGTGCATCAAAGTCATTGACCGGCCCGCCGATGCCTTCTTCGGCCATCCGCCCAAGTTGGCCGTAGGCGCCGGGGTCTTTATCGGCTACGGACTGATAGAGGGCTTTGGCTTTGGAAATGTCCTGAGGCACACCGCGCCCTTTCTCGTACAGGTCGCCCAGCATGATCGTGCACGGCAGGTTACCGCTCTTGCTCATATCGCGGATGTAGCTGACTTCCAGCGAGCTAATGGATTTATCGTCCCAGTAAGCGAAGCAGCGCAGATTGGAGAGATCTGCGGTCTGGGTATCGGAACTGCTGCTTTTGCAGCCAGCAACGAGTGCAGTAAGCACCAGTACAGCAACAACCTTGTTCATGAACGGCCTCCGTTGAAATCGTGCAGATTTCATCGGCAGGCAGGTGCGAAACCTGAAGTGTCGGTTATTCGAAAACACCAGAAAAACTCGTCGACACCATCGCCACGCAGCATTCGTCAGCTGCAGGCGGAATAAGCCTGTTGGCAACTTGAACGCAGCCGTTACTCGCCGCGGGACGAGGTCAGATCGATCGCTGATTCACCCGCGCCATCAACTGTTCAGCACTCTCCTTGCGCTCGGAATAGCGATCCACCAGATGCGCCTGCTGGCCGCGCAGCAGCACGGTGAATTTCACCAATTCCTCCATCACATCGACCACGCGATCGTAGAACGGCGAGGGCTTCATCCGCCCCGCTTCGTCGAATTCCATATAGGCCTTGGGTACGGAGGACTGGTTGGGGATGGTGAACATGCGCATCCACCGGCCGAGGACGCGTAGTTGGTTGACCACGTTGAACGACTGCGAGCCGCCGCAGACTTGCATCACCGCGAGGGTTTTGCCTTGGGTCGGGCGGACGGCGCCGAGTTCGAGGGGGATCCAGTCGATCTGTGCTTTTAACACGGCGGACATGGCGCCGTGGCGTTCTGGCGAGCACCAGACCTGGCCTTCCGACCACAGCACCAGATCGCGCAGCTCCTGAACCTTCGGGTGGTCGACCGGGACGTCGTCGGGCAGTGGCAGGCCGGACGGATTGAACACGCGGGTTTCGGCGCCGAAATGTTCAAGCAGGCGTGCGGCCTCCTCGACCAGCAAGCGACTGAAAGAACGTTCACGGGTCGAGCCGTAGAGCAAAAGGATACGCGGTTTGTGTTCGCCCATTAACGATGGCTTGTCTGCGTCGAACAAGGTTGCGTCGAGGTTGGGCAGATGATCTGACATGGGGCCTCCTTACAGCGCGCCGATGCGGTCGAGTTCAGCCTTCAGTTGTTCGCGAGTGAGCGAGTGAAACGGCAGATCGAGGAAGGCCTGACAGCGTTCGCCGATGCGCATGAGGGTGGCCTGGAACGCCGCGTCGATTGCAGCTTCGTCGCCCTGCACTTCGGACGGATCTTCCAGCCCCCAATGTGCTTTCAATGCCGGGCCGAAATACACCGGGCAGGTTTCCCCGGCGGCTTTGTCGCAGACGGTGATGACAATATCCGGTGGATCATTTTCGAAAGCGTCGTTGCCTTTGCTGTGCAACCCGTCGGTGGCGATACCGTACTTTTGCAACGTCGTCAGGCTGCGGGGCAGCACCTGGCCTTTGGGGAAACTGCCGGCACTCACTGCTGTGAAGCTGCCGGTCGCCAAGTGATTGAACATGCCTTCGGAAAGAATGCTGCGGCAGCTGTTGGCCGTGCACATGAACAGGACTCGCATCGATGCGCTCCGTAAAAGTTGAAGATTCAGCAGCAGGCGCGTTGGCGCACGGGACGACCATCCATGTACTGCAAGCGCGCGGCGTTGTCCTTGAGCCACTCGACATTGGCTTTCGCGGTCACCTGGAGGATTTCGCCGATCCATGCCGGCAGCTCCGGGTTCAGCCGGTAATACACCCACTGGCCCTGACGGCGGTCGAGCAGCAAACCATTGCTGCGCAGTTGCGCGAGGTGGCGGCTGATTTTCGGCTGGCTGTCGTCCAGCGCACACATCAGCTCGCAAACGCAGAGCTCACCTTGCTCGGCGATGAGCAGAATGGCGCGGACGCGGGTCTCGTCAGCGAGGCTTTTGAAGACTTCGGTGGGGGTGATCATGGTGATCGGCTCGCCATATGCGGGAAACCGAATATACGGATATCCATATATTTATCAACTTGAAATGCGATTCCTTGTAGGAGTGAGCCTGCTCGCGATAGCGGTGTATGAGTCAAAGCTAGCTTCACAGATACACCGCTATCGCGAGCAGGCTCACTCCTACAGGAGATTTGTGTGATGCAGGACTAACCGCGCAATAGACCCTGCTCTGCTTCGCACAATCCCACCACATAATCCCAGACCACCCGCAGCCGCACCGATTTGTGCAACTCCCGCCGCGTGCTGATCCAGTAGCTGCGCTCGATGCTTTCATCCGGCAGCAGCGCCACCAGATCCGGGTCGGACGCTGCCATGTAACACGGCAGCACGGCGATGCCCAATCCCGAGCGCGCCGCTTCCTGCTGAGCGATGACGCTGGTGCTGTGAAACACCACGCGCGGGCTGCGGCAGAAGCTGTTGAGGAACATCAGTTCCTGGCTGAACAACAGATCGTCGACGTAGCCGATCCACGCGTGTCGACCCAGATCTTCGCGGCTGTGCAGCGGCGGTGCCTTGTCGAGGTAGCTTTGGCTGGCGTAAAGCGCCAACCGATAATCAGTGAGTTTGCGCGTGACCAGCATGTCAGCGGACGGTCGTTCGAGGTGGATGCTGATTTCCGCTTCACGGTTGAGGATGCTGACGAAGCGCGGCACCGCGACCAGTTCCACCTCAAGGCCGGGGTAGCGCTCGAACAGACCGATCATGCGACTGGCAAGAAATTTGATGCCGAGGCCTTCGGTGACGCCAACGCGGATCTTGCCCAGCGGCGCCGTGGACTGGGTAATTTCCTCCTGCGCCAGCAGCGCGACATTTTCCATCGCTTCGGCGTGCTTGAGCAGCGCCTCCCCCGCCGGGGTCATTTCATAGCCTTGGGCATGCTGAACGAACAGCGCAGTGCCGAGGCTTTTCTCGATCGATTCGATATGCCGTGCCACGGTGGCGTGGGTGGTGTTGAGCCGGCGCGCGGCGGTGAGCAAGCGGCCGCTGCGTTGCAATTCGAGAAAAAAACGCAGGTCGTTCCAGTCGAACATGGCGGGTCCTTGTCGGCTATCGTCGCTGAACGCTGTTTGAAAACGCACAGCGGCTGCGCAAAAACTAACATTCTTTTAACGAAAGCTAACAACTAGAGTGTCCGACAATAAAGACAAAAAGCGAGGTCAGGGCATGCAGACGTCCCTCGATGAATTCGACTACATCGTGGTCGGCGCCGGCCCCGCCGGGTGCCTGCTGGCCAACCGGCTATCCGCAGACCCTCAGCATCGGGTGTTGCTGCTCGAAGCCGGCGGACGCGACAACTACGCCTGGATTCACATTCCTGTGGGTTACCTGTTCTGCATCGGTAATCCGCGCACCGACTGGTGCTTCAAAACCGAAGAGCAACCGGGTCTCAATGGCCGTGCGCTGAGTTATCCGCGCGGCAAGGTGCTGGGCGGCTGTTCATCGATCAACGGCATGATCTACATGCGCGGCCAGGCCAGCGACTATGACGGTTGGGCGGCGGCCGGCAATCCGGGCTGGGCGTGGAAGGATGTGCTGCCGCTGTTCAAGCAGAGCGAAAACCACTTCGCCGGCGGCGCTGAATTTCACGGCGATCAGGGTGAGTGGCGGGTCGAACAGCAGCGCCTGTCGTGGCCGATTCTGGATGCCTTTCGCAGCGCTGCCGAGCAAAGCGGCATCGCCAGCATCAATGATTTCAACCAGGGCGACAACGAAGGCTGCGGCTACTTTCAGGTCAACCAGAGAGCCGGGGTGCGCTGGAACGCCGCCAAGGCCTTTTTGAAACCGCTGCGAGGCCGGGCCAACCTGACTGTGCTGACCGGCGTAGAAGTTGATCGCGTCTTGCTGGAGGATGGCCGCGCGACGAAAGTCAGCGCGCGGCATGAAGGCCAGATCAAACAATTCAAGGCGCGCAAGGAGATTGTCCTGTGCGCGGGCTCGATCGGCTCACCGAGTATTCTGCAGCGCTCCGGGATCGGTCCGCGGCCGCTGCTCGAGCGTTTGGGTATCGGGGTGATTCATGAGCTGCCCGGGGTTGGCGGCAACCTGCAGGATCACCTGCAACTGCGCCTGATCTACAAGCTGGAAAACGCCCGAACCCTGAACCAGATCGCCGGCAGCGTGTGGGGCAGGATGGGCATGGGTCTGCGTTATCTGTACGACCGCAGCGGCCCGCTGTCGATGGCGCCGAGTCAGTTGGGCGCGTTTGCGCGATCCGGTCCCGAGCAGACTTCGGCGAACCTGCAATATCACGTGCAACCGCTGTCGCTGGAGCGCTTTGGCGAACCGTTACACAGTTTCCCGGCGTTCACCGCTTCGGTGTGCGACCTGCGCCCGCAGAGCCGTGGGCGCGTCGAGATTCGCTCGGCCGATGCACAAGCGGCGCCGCTGATTCAGCCCAATTACCTCAGCCATCCGCAAGACCTGCGTGTCGCCGCCGATGCGATTCGCCTGACCCGACGCATCGTCAGCGCCCCTGCCCTGCAGGCCTTCAAACCGGTGGAATACCTGCCCGGCGCCAACCTGCAAAGCGAAGAACAACTGCACGAAGCGGCGGCGAAAATCGGCACGACGATTTTCCATCCGGTCGGCACGTGCCGCATGGGCAACGACGGCGACGCGGTAGTCGATGCGCAACTGCGCGTGCACGGCGTGCCGGGGTTGCGGGTTGCCGACGCCTCGATCATGCCAAGAATTACCTCGGGCAATACGTGTTCGCCTACGCTGATGATTGCCGAGAAGGCGGCACAACTCATGCTCAAACGTAATGTTGTAAACACCGACCCTGTAGGAGTGAGCCTGCTCGCGATGACGGAGTAACATTCGACATTTTCGTTGGCTGACACACCGCCATCGCGAGCAGGCTCACTCCTACAAGGGACCGCGTTTGATTCAAGGACATCGAGCACCAGTGGAACAACAAAAACAATCACTGTGAGGGATACCGATATGTCAGACCACGCTCAGCCGCTGGACGCTGCGGGCAGCGCCGAGACCAGCAATGCAACGCAGAAAGTCATCTTCGCCTCATCACTCGGGACAGTGTTCGAGTGGTATGACTTCTTCCTCTACGGCGCCCTCGCGGCGGTGATCAGCAAGCAGTTTTTTGCCGGGGTCAACGACACCACGGCGTTCATCTTCGCGCTGATGGCGTTCGCCGCCGGCTTCATTGTGCGGCCGTTCGGCGCGTTGGTGTTCGGCCGATTGGGCGACATGATCGGGCGCAAATACACCTTTCTCGCAACGATCATTCTGATGGGCGTGGCGACGTTCTGCGTGGGCCTGCTGCCGACTTACGCCAGCATCGGCATCGCCGCACCGATCATTCTGGTGGTGCTGCGCATGCTCCAGGGCTTGGCGCTCGGTGGGGAGTATGGCGGTGCGGCAACTTACGTGGCCGAGCACGCGCCGATCGGCAAACGCGGTTTCCACACCAGTTGGATTCAATCCACCGCCACCCTTGGCCTGTTGCTGTCGCTGCTGGTGGTGCTCGGTTGCCGCTATTTCACCGGCGATCAGTTTGAGGTGTGGGGGTGGCGCATTCCGTTCCTGCTGTCGATCGTGCTGCTGGGCATCTCCACCTGGATTCGCCTGAGCCTGCACGAGTCACCGGCCTACCTGAAAATGAAGGAAGAAGGCAAAACCTCAAAGGCGCCGATCCGCGAATCCTTCGGCAAATGGGAAAACCTCAAAGTCGTGCTGATAGCCCTGTTCAGCATCAACGCCGGGCAAGCGGTGACGTTCTACGCCGCGCAGTTCTACGTGCTGTTCTTCCTCACCCAGTTCCTGAAAATGGACCCGGCGGTGGCCAACAGTCTGTTGATCATCAGCGTGGTGATCGGCGCGCCGTTCTTCATCTTTTTCGGCTGGCTGTCGGACAAGGTCGGGCGCAAACCGGTGCTGATGCTCGGCCTGCTGCTGGCGACAGCGCTGTACTTTCCGATCTTCAAATCCCTGGCCCACTACGCCAACCCCGCGATCGATCTGGCCAGCCGCCAGGCACCGATTACCGTCCTCGCCGATCCGGCCACTTGCACCTTCCAGTTCGATCCAGTGGGCAAGGCCAAATTCGACAGCCCGTGCGACAAGGTCAAAACCTTTCTGGTGAAGCAAGGCCTGCCCTACACCAGCGTCGCTGCGCCTGCGGGTAGCGCCGTGCAAGTGAGTGTCGGCGACGTGAAACTGGACGGTTTCGATGAGGCGGCACTGCGCGGCGCAATCACCCTCGCCGGTTATCCGCAACAGGCCGATATGCAGCAGATCAACAAACCGATGATCGTCGCCCTGATCGTTGCGCTGATCATTATCTCGGCCATGTGCTACGGCCCGCTGGCGGCGCTGATGGTCGAACTGTTCCCGACGCGCATTCGCTACACCTCCATGTCGCTGCCGTATCACATCGGCAATGGCTGGTTTGGTGGCTTCCTGCCAACCGTGTCGTTTGCGCTGGTGGTGTATACCGGGGACATTTTCTATGGGCTGTGGTATCCGGTGCTGATCACCGGAGTGAGTCTGGTGGTGGGAATGATCTGCTTGCGTGAGACGAAGAATATCGATCTCGACAAGAACTGAACCCTGGACAACGCTGTTTCTGTGGCGAGTGAGCTTGCTCCCTCGCCACAGTTATATTCAGACATCTCCTTTGATCACTTCGAATTTCACCTGGTCCGGATAAAACGCCACGTAGTCGCGGATCGGTGCGACGGAGACCTTTGGATTTTCGTACGTCCATACCGCGTTCGCGCCCTCATGTCCGGGCACCTGAAGGCTGAAGTAATTGGCGTCGCCCTTGTATGGGCAATAGCTGGTGTGGTCGGTACGGGCGAAATATTTCTCGTCGATGTCTTCGCGGGGAATGTAGTAGACCGGCGGGTAGTTGGCCTCCTGGAGGATCAGCGCGTGGGAGGACGCAGCGACCTGGATGCCGTGGAATTTCACCAGCAGGCAGCCCGGCAGTTGTTCGAGGCTGATTACGGGACTGGGGCTTTTCATGAGGTTCTCCTGAACACAGCGAAGAGACCGGTTCAGGTATAGCTGATGGGCCCGGGCACGGCCGGCCGTGCAGCCGAACGGTACAAAGCTTCAGCAACGCTTTATCTGTATATCCATACAGATAAAAGTTGCCGCGGCCGCAAACTCCGGCCATCCTGTGCCCACTCCACACACCAACCAGCGATGGCAGATATGCGGCTGTACCTCTGTGAAAAACCTTCCCAGGCCAAAGACATTGCGGCCGTGCTCGGCGCCAGGCGTCGTGGCGACGGCTGCTGGCTGGGGACAGACGTCACAGTGACCTGGTGCATCGGCCACTTGCTCGAAACCGCGCCGCCGGACGCCTACGACGCGCGCTACAAACGCTGGGTACTGGCGGATCTGCCGATCATTCCCGAAAAATGGAAAATGACCGTCAAGCCGCGCACCGCCAGCCAGTACAAAGCGGTGAAGCGCCTGCTCGGCGAAGCCAGCGAACTGATCATTGCCACCGACGCTGACCGTGAGGGCGAGATGATCGCCCGGGAACTGGTCGAACACTGCCGCTATCGCGGGCCGATCCGCCGCTTGTGGCTGTCGGCACTCGACGAGGCGTCGATTCGCAAGGCGCTGGCAGGGCTGAAGCCGGGAGCCGAAACGTTCAGCCTGTATCACTCGGCGCTGGGACGTTCGCGGGCGGACTGGCTGATCGGCATGAACATGAGTCGACTATTCACCCTGCTCGGGCGTCAATCCGGTTATCAGGGCGTGTTGCCGGTAGGTCGAGTACAGACGCCGACCCTGCGACTGGTAGTCGACCGCGACCGCAGCATCGCCGACTTCGTGCCGGTGCCGTTCTGGGCGATCGACGTGGAACTGCTGCACGACGGCACAGCGTTTATCGCGCAATGGCGCGCACCGGCGGACGTTTGTGATGATCAGGATCGCTGCCTGAATCAGGCGTTGGCGCAACAGGCAGCAGCGGCGATCAACAGTGCCGCCAGCGCCCAAGTCATCAAGCTGAAAACCGAGCGCATGCGCGAAGTGGCGCCCCTGCCCTTCGACCTCGGCACCTTGCAGGAAGTCTGCTCGAAGAAGCTCGGCCTCGGCGCCCAGGAAACTCTCGATATTGCCCAGGCGCTCTACGAAACCTACAAAGTCATCACCTACCCACGCAGTGATTGTGGCTTCCTGCCCTTGAGCCAGCACAGCGAGGCACCGGCGATTCTCGCAGCGTTGCGTCAAGCCGATCCGAGCCTTGAAGCCTTGCAGGGTTTTCTCGAACCACAGCGGCGCTCGCGGGCGTGGAATGATGCCAAAGTCAGCGCTCACCACGGCATCATCCCCACCATCGCCGCGAAGAACCTCGAACGTCTGACCGGCAAACATCGCGCGGTGTACACGCTGATTCGCGCGCGCTACCTGGCGCAGTTCCTGCCCAATCACGAATACGATCGCACCCAGGCCGATTTCGATTGCAACGGGCAGGCGTTACGCGCAGTGGGCAAGCAGATCATCGAACCTGGCTGGAAGCGCGCACTGCCCGAGGCATTGGCCCCAGCGAAAGGCCGCGAAGCGCCCGCGCCGCAAACCTTGCCGGCCCTGAGCCAGGGCGTCGAATGCGCGGTGTCGCGGGTAAATCTCAAGGATCTGTGGACGCAACCACCCAAACCCTACACCGAAGGCGATCTGATCAAGGCCATGAAGAACGTCGCCAAACTGGTCGAGGATCCGCTGCTCAAACAGAAACTCAAGGACACCACCGGCATCGGCACCGAAGCCACCCGCGCGTCGATCATCCAAGGCTTGCTTGATCGCGGTTATCTGGTCAAGAACGGCAAGGCACTGGCGGCGACGCCTGCCGCGTTCAGCCTGATCGACGCGGTGCCACGCGCAATCGCCGATCCTGGCACCACAGCGATCTGGGAGCAGGCGCTCGACATGGTACAAAGCGGCGAGATGAGTCTGGAAGAGTTCGTCACCAAACAGGCCGCGTGGATGAGCAAGCAAGTCACCCGCTGCTCTGCCCTCAGTCTGACCATCAGCGGCCCGCCTCCCGCCGGCAAAGCCGCAGCGCCGTGGAAGAAAAAACGCAAATCCACTGCCAGCAAAACCACTGGCACGCGTAAACGCACGGCGCGGCCAGCGACCCGCTGAATCCATCGCGGTTCCTGTCTCTACGTTGCTTGAACGGTTGTTTTCTCATTCCAAAATGGCTTTGTCCGACAATATGTAGTGCTTGAAAATAATCACTACAAAACCGTTGACGGCATCGTTTTGCTTTTGCATGATGAAGACGTTCCCCGATCGGGAGCACTGGTAACACGCTTGAGCAAACTCGTCTGACCGCCGAGTTGTTTTTTCCGGATACACGCTGCCCACAAGGCAGATTGAAGAAGCTGACCTGGCCTGAACGTCCAGTACAAGGACGAGAAGCGCTGGCGAAAATTCTCAAGACGCTTGTGGCCGACACTGGATATGTCGTCAAGAAGCCTCCCGGTTTTCGCTGCTTCTCCTCGTTGTGACGCTATTGCGTAGCAGTTATTCAACACGACTACATGCAACAGATGCACGACCCCGTACTCCACACGGGCGAGCGCTGACGTCCTGGTTTCGGTGCCAGGGATCAACTAACCGATGGGCTACCTGTATTAGCGAATCAACTTTGAAAGATCACCAGACTGGTCAAGGGGCATAAGAATGAATCTGAACAATCAACCCACCATCGAAGAACTGGCTCGTATGTTCGCGGCGCAGAAAGACAGCCACGACAGCCATATTCTCTGGATCAGCAAATCGGGCCAGGTGCACATCGACTGCCTGTCGCCCCACGCTGGCGAAGAAGAATTCGACCGCAACCACCAGAACCTGCTGGCCCGCCTGAAGATGTACCGCCGCGGCCATGGTTATGTCGGCAAGAAGGCTGCGGCCGACAAGGACTTCATTGGCAATGTACTGCAGACGCTGAAACAGGCGTGGGACTCGATGCAGAACAACAATGAAGTTCGGGTGATTGATCGGTTTTATTGAGTTGTAGATTATTTGACTGAAGGGCCTGCTTCCGATTTGGAGCAGGCCCTTTTTTACATCCCGAATTCAGCGCATAGCCCTGTAGGAGTGAGCCTGCTCGCGATAGCGGTTATTCAGACACGCCTATCTAACTGACACACCGCTATCGCGAGCAGGCTCACTCCTACAGGGATAGCGTTGCCTTGTGCCCCTATAGTTCCAGCACCAATTCCACAAACGCCAGCGCCGCCGCACTGTGGTAATTATTCCTGCGCCGCAACAACGCCGCGCCCCGCTGTGGCGCCTCCCCTTCGACACGCAACCGGCGCAGTGCGCGGTCTTCGCTGGCAATCGCTTCCGGCAACATCGTGGCCAGCGGGGAATGCCGCACCACTTCCAGCAAAGTACTCACCGAATTCACCTCGATCCGCACCTGCGGCGTAATCCCGTGCTGATGGAAATACTCATCCACCGATAACCGCGTGATGAAGCCCGGGGCCAGCAAGGCGAAATCCAGTGAAGCGACGTCCGTCGGCGTCAACGCCGAAGGGCTGTCGTACAGCGGATGCCCAGGCCCGACCATGATCCCCAGCGCCTCGGTAAATGCCGGCAGGCATTCAATCTCGGCATTGCGCACCGGCGTAAACGCGATCGCGACATCCAGCGAGTCATCGGCGAGGCCGGCCTCGATGTCGTCCATCGACAGCTCGAAGATTTCCAGATGAATTCCGGGAAACCGTGCCCGGTAATCACGCACCAACGGCCCGACCAGATACGCCATGAACGTCGGCGTCATCGCCAGGCGCAGGGTGCCCCGGGACAAATCCTTCACATCGTGCAACGCGCGCTGCCCAGCCTCCAGCTCCACCATCACGCGCCGCGCGCATTCGATGTAGGCCGCACCGGCATCCGTCGGCTTCACTGTGCGCGAGGTGCGATCGAACAGACTCACCCCGAGGGTCTCTTCCAACTGGCGTATCTGCTGCGACAGCGTCGGCTGCGAGACATGCAGCGCTTCGGCGGCGCGGGTGAAACCACCGTGATCGGCTACTGCCAGCAGATAACGCAAATGTCGCAACAGCATGGGTACACCATCTATAGGCAGGGCTTATGCGTAGCATTGTATATCGGTCTTGGACGCTATGAATCCCCCAGCGCAAGATTACTCCCACACAGCAAGCCGACCCTTGAAAGGAGTGACACCATGCAACAGTCCCACGCCTACAACGACAACAGCCTGGCCCTGACTACTCGCGTTCTCGACGCCAAGGCGAAAAAAGATCTGTCGTGGCAGGATCTCGCCGACGACACCGGCCTCAGCCTGGCCTACGTCACAGCGGCCCTCCTCGGTCAGCATCCGCTGCCGCAAAGCGCTGCCCAAGTGGTGGGTGACAAGCTCGAACTGACCGCTGATGACATTGCCGCTCTGCAGATCATTCCTCTGCGTGGCAGCCTCAGCGGCGTGCCCACCGACCCGACCATCTACCGTTTTTACGAGATGATCCAGATCTACGGCACCACGCTCAAGGCACTGGTGCATGAGCAATTCGGCGACGGCATCATCAGCGCGATCAACTTCAAACTGGACATCAAGAAAGTCGAAGACCCGGAAGGCGGCTCCCGCGCCGTGGTCACCCTCGACGGCAAGTTCCTGCCGCTGCGTCCGTTCTGACGCGCCCGGCCCGCACCTTGCGTGCGGGCCATCCGATTTCTGCCAAGAGGACACGCCCATGAAAGCCCTGATCGACGGCTTCCTGAAATTCCAGAACGAAGCTTTCCCGCAACGCAGCGAACTATTCAAACACCTGGCGACCACGCAACAACCCGGCACGCTGTTCATCACCTGTTCCGACAGCCGTGTGGTGCCGGAGCTGCTGACCCAGCAAGAGCCCGGCGAGCTGTTCGTGATCCGCAACGCCGGCAATATCGTGCCCTCCTACAGCCCGCATCCAGGCGGCGTCTCGGCGACGGTGGAGTATGCAGTGGCGGTGCTGGGTGTGAGCGATATCGTGATTTGCGGCCACTCCGATTGCGGCGCAATGACGGCGATTGCTCAGTGCAAATGCATGGATCACCTGCCCGCCGTCAGCGGTTGGCTGCAACATGCCGAATCGGCGAAGGTGATGAACGAAGCGCGCACGCATGGCAGCGATGCAGCGAAGTTGAGTTCGATGGTGCGCGAGAACGTCATCGCGCAACTGGCGAACATCCAGACCCATCCGAGCGTGCGCCTGGCGCAGGAGCAAGGTCGGCTGAATCTGCATGGCTGGGTGTATGACATCGAGACCGGTTCGATCGACGCATTGACATCGGATCGCCGCACCTTTGTGCCGCTGGCGGAGCGGCCTGAGACTTGCGCGATCAGCGCTGCTAAGACGTCCAATGCAGCCTGACGCCCCGGCCGGTGATCGTTCCCACGCTCTGCGTGGGAACGATCAGATCAAAAGATCACAGCCTTCGGCAGCTCCTACACGGTGCGGTCCGGATTTCGAGTCAGCGCTTCACCGTGAGATCAACCTGAGTCATCCGGCTGCGCACGGTAAACACGCCATCACCGGAAAGAATCGCACTGCGCGCAAACAGCCTGCCGCTCTCCCAATTCGAAAGGCCCAGTTCCGGCTTGTTCAGTGCGTACTGGCCATCCACCCAACGAGTGATGCCGTTGCCTACGAACGGCGCATTCACTGCGTTGTAGAAGCGTTCCTGAACCGCCGCATCCTCGCTGATCAAGGACACGGTGAATTGCGGGCTGTAGCGGTTGAACAGCGTAATCGCCTGATTCAGATCCTCGACGATCATCAGGCTGGCTTCCGGAGTTTCTTCCCATTCCCACTCACGGCCCAGGTCCGATTCAGGCAAGGATTCGGCCAGTGCCTCGGTCCGGTAACCCTCGGCGCGATAAACCTCGACCGTCGCGTTTTGCCATTCGCCTGGCAGGCAGCTTTCACTGCCCTCAACGATGTGCAATTTGCAGCCTTGGCCGCGCGCAGTACCGGCGTCTTTCAAAGCTTCGAGGAACAGCGGCACCAGTTCGGCGGCGCGTTCACGCTGGATCAGGCAGACGTTCAAGGTGTTGCAGACTTTGCGGTCCAGCGAGTTGCGCACCACTGCCGCGAAGCGCGTGGCGTCGGCATCACGGTCGGCAATCAGCCATGCACCGCCGGTGCCGTGCAGGCTGACGGCGGTGCCGGCCTGCTGGGCGATGCTGCCCAACTGACTGACCGCCCGGCCCGAGCCGCGCGCCACGGCCAACGACAGACGCCGATCGGCGAACATCGCCCAACCGGCGGCATGATTGACGCTTTCCACCAATGACACCGCGCCAACCGGCAAGCCGGCTTCGGCCAGTGCTGGATTCAGTGCGTGAGTGACGATGGCTTGTGCAGTGCCCAATGCATCGCTGCCGATGCGCAGTACTGCGGTGTTGCCGGTGCGCAGCACCCCGGCGGCGTCGGCAAATACGTTGGGCCGGCCTTCGAAGACAAACGCGACGATGCCCAGCGGCGAGACCACCTGTTCGACCTTCCAGCCGTCATGTTCGACGCTGCTGATCACCTTGCCGCGCGTCGGTGGCGCATCACGCCAGGCGCGCAGCCCGGCGATCATGTCGCGGCGCATCCGCTCATCAGCGAGCAAGCGAGTGGTCGAGCGACCGCGTGCCTTGGCCCGTTCGATGTCGGCGCGATTGGCGGCTTCGATCTGCGTCCAGCACTCAGGATTTTCCAGGCGCTGGGCAAACAGGTCGAAAAACTGGCTGATGGCTTCATCGGACACCGCCGACAACGCGGTGAATGCCGCTGCCGCACGCTCGATTGCCACAGAAGCGGCCTGTTGATCGGCCACGGGGATCAGCAACAACTCGCCACTGACCTGCTCGACCAGCAAATGGTCACCGGGCTGAAACCGCGCAGCCAGTTCGGGGCTGACCACGGTGACGCGGTTACCAGCGAAAGGGATCGGCGTGCCAGCGACTAGACGTTCGAGCGCAAGAGACATGAAGCGGATTCACCATGCAGAGGGCGGCCGGAAAATGTAGCGGATTACTAGCTGAAATACACCTCTTCAATCCACCGAAAAAACCTTGTAGGAGTGAGCCTGCTCGCGATAGCGGTAGACAAGTCGACATTATTTTGTCTGGCATACCGCTATCGCGAGCAGGCTCACTCCTACAAGGGGACTGTGTGAGTTTCAGAAGACGGACCAGCCAATCCTTGAGCTCAGCAACTCCAGCGCCGCCATCCCCGCCAGCGAATTACCTGCCGCGTTCAACTCCGGTGACCACACACAGACTGTGAATTGCCCCGGCACTACCGCGACAATCCCGCCGCCCACCCCGCTCTTGCCCGGCAGGCCGACGCGATAGGCGAAGTTGCCCGCTTCGTCATACAAACCGCTGGTAGCCATGATCGAGTTGACCTGCTGGGTCTGGCGGCGCGTGAGGATCTGCTCGCCGCTGTGCTTGCAGAAACCGTCATTGGCCAGAAAGCAGAACGCCCGGGCCAGATCGATGCAATTCATCCGCAGCGCGCAGTGGCTGAAATAGCTGCGCAACACCGCTTCGACGTCGTTGTGAAAATTGCCGAACGACTGCATCAGATAGGCCATCGCCGCATTGCGCGCGCGGTGCTGGTATTCGGAGTCGGCGACCTTGCCGTCGATCATGATTTGCGGATTGCCGGACAGACGCCGGACAAAATCACGCATCGACAACGTCGGCGCGGCGAAGCGCGACTGATTGATGTCGCAGATCACCAGCGCCCCGGCATTGATGAACGGATTGCGCGGGCGGCCGCGCTCGAATTCCAGTTGCACCAGCGAGTTGAACGGCTGGCCGGAAGGCTCATGACCAAGCCGTTCCCAGATCGCCTCGCCGGAATGATCGATGGCCTGCACCAGGCTGAAGACCTTGGAAATACTCTGCACCGAGAACGGCGTTTCAGCGTCCCCAGCAAAGTACATTTCGCCGTCATTGCCGTACACGGCGATGCCCAATTGGTTGGCCGGCACCGTGCCGAGGGCGGGAATATAGTCAGCGACCTTGCCCTGCCCGATCAGGGGCCGGACGGCGTCAAGGATCTCGTTCAACAGCGCTTGCATGCCGGGTTCCGAAAGTCTCGCCCCATGGGATCGCGGGGACACTGGGGCTAGACGCTGCGCCCGCCGGTCGCATCACACCGGCAAGCGCTGCGCAAAGTGTTCTAGGCTGAACCGGCCCATTCAGACACGGGAGAGCACCATGCACCTCGAAGGCTCCTGCCATTGCGGCGAAGTCACGTTCAGCCTCGACAGCGTCCACCCCTACCCTTATCAACGCTGCTACTGCTCGATCTGCCGCAAGACCCAGGGCGGCGGCGGTTATGCGATCAACCTCGGCGGCGACGCGACCAGCCTCAAGGTTCGCGGGCGCAAAAACATCAGCATCTATCACGCGAAGATGAAAGCCGAAGGCGACAACCGCGCCCATCGCAGCAGCGCCGAGCGCCACTTCTGTTCGCTGTGCGGCAGCGGTTTGTGGCTGTTCAGTCCGGAATGGCCAGAGTTGATTCATCCATTCGCCTCGGCGATCGATACGCCGCTGCCGGTGCCGCCGGAACACACGCACCTGATGCTTGGTTCGAAAGCGCCATGGGTTGAGGTCGAGGCCAAGGCTAAGGATCAGCAGTTCGATGAGTATCCCGAAGAGTCCATTGCCCAGTGGCATGAGCGGCTCGGCCTGACTATCTGAACACCGCCCCTTGTAGGAGTGAGCCTGCTCGCGATAGCGTTGTGTCAGTCGACTCATCATTGAATGACCTAGCGCTATCGCGAGCAGGCTCACTCCTACAAGGGGCCAGCTCAGGCACATCACTCAATCCGGATGCGCCCAGGTCATCCTGAACAACGCCCCACCCCACGCCGAGTCACCCACCTCAACCTGCCCGCCATGGGACTGCGACACCCGCCGCACCAAGGCCAGGCCCAAGCCAAATCCACCCGTACGTCGATCCCGGCTGGCATCCAGACGCGAAAACGGTTCGAAGATTTTCTCCCGCCCTTGCAACGGCACGCCCGGCCCGTCATCGCTGACCCGAACTTCATAGTCATCGCCGTTGTGCAGCAGGGACACCTCTACGCGCTGCTCGGCGTAGCGGATGGCGTTGCGCAGCAGATTGATCACGGCCCGCGCCATGAAACGCGGTTCGATGCTCACGGTGTCGACCCGGCAATCGCCGATCGACAACTGCACCCCCGCCGCTTCGGCCTCCAGCGCCACACTGCCGACAACGCTGTCGAGCCAGTCGGCCGCGTGAACATTCTCCCGTTTGATCACCGTCGCGCCGTGTTCCAGGCTGGCGTAGGTCAGCAGCTCCGAGACCATTTCCTCCAGTTCACCGAGGTCGGCATACATGTCGGCGATCAGTTCGCGATTCTGGCTCGCGCCCGGTTGCTGTTTGAGCTGATCGAGTTCGAACGACAGCCGCGCGATCGGTGTGCGCAATTCGTGGGAAACGGCATTGGTCAGTTCGCGCTGATTGGCGATCAGCCCCTCGATGCGCGCCGCCATCAAATTGAAGTGTTCGGCCAGATCACGGATATTCGAGCGCCGCGATAACTGGATGCGCACCGACAGGTCGTTGTCGCCGAAACGCTCGGCGGCCAGCCGCAGTTTTTCCAGATCGCGCCAGTGCGGCCGCACCCAGAAAAACAGCACGATCCCGATCAACACCGCCAGCATCATATACGCCGCCGTGATATAGAACGGCATCAGGCTTGGCTCGGGCGGCAACTTGATGCTGAGCAACTGCGAGCCGCCATCGATGTTGCTGATAAACTGCGTGTAATCGTCGCGGATCACCAACAGATTCCGCGCCAGTTCGGCTTTTTCCTGCGGCGTCAGGGCCAGTTGATCGGCCTCGACCAGACTCAGCGACAGACCGTAATGGGCGCGCAATGAATCGAGTTTCTGCTCACGCTCGGCACCCTGGCGGCCTTGCAGATGATCCACCAGCGACCACGCCTGACCGCGCACGGCTTCACGGTTGTAATCCTGCATCTGGTTGTCGAGCAACGCGTTGAAGGTGTGTTCGACGGTCTGCAAGGCCAGTACCAGCCCCACCGTCATTACCAGAAACAGTCCGAGGAACAAGCGCAGCATCTACAACTCCCACGCGAACGGATTGAACAGATAACCTTTGCCCCACACGGTCTTGATGCACACGGGCTCGCGGGGATTGTCCTTGAGTTTGTTGCGCAATTTGCTGATGTAGACGTCGACGCTGCGGTTGAGGCCGTCGAAAGCGATGCCGCGCATACGGTTGAGAATGTCATCGCGCGAGAGAATCTTGCCCGCCGCGCTGGCGAGCAACCAGAGCAATTCGAACTCCATGGTGGTCAGCTCGATCAGCTCACCGGCCAGGCGCACTTCACGGCAACTGCGGTCGATGCCCAATTGCCCGAACTCAAGAAAACTGACCACGCTGGTGTCCGGCATCTGCCGCCGTTGCAACGCACGCAGCCGGGCGAGCAGTACCGGCGGTTTGATCGGTTTGATCAGGTAATCATCGGCACCGGACTCCAGCCCGAGGATATGATCAAGGTCGTCTTCCTTGGCGGTGAGCATCACGATCGGCGTGTCCGACACGCTGCGAATTTCGCGGCACACCTGCAAACCACTCTGCCCCGGCAACATCAGGTCGAGCACCACTACCTTCGGCTTGAATTCGAGGAACGCGGCCACGGCCAGATCGCCGCGATGCACCGTGCGCACCTCGTAGCCGTGTTGTTCAAGAAAGTGTGCGATCAGTGCGGCCAGACGCTCATCGTCTTCGACCAGCAGGACTTTGCCAAAACCCAGGTTATCCATAACGACCGTTGCCAAGCCAAACGTGGAAGGGCCGATATTATGCGGGCAATCGTCGTTCAGGCGATGACGCCAGACAGCAAAAACCGGCCACGCGGGCCGGTTTTCGGTGATGTTTCATACTCTTAAGAATTTTTTACAATCAGACGATGACGGCCGTTTTCGTAGGAGCTGCCGAAGGCTGCGATCTTTTGATCTTGTTTTTAACATTCAAGATCAAAATCAAAAGATCGCAGTCTGCGGCAGCTCCTGCCCGGTCATGCGGCGACCGGCACACCGCTGTGGAAGCGGAATTCGTCGTCCGGTGACTCTATCAGTGCTTGCTCGGCTGCACGGACGCGCTCGATCACCTGCGCGACATCCTTGGCATCACCATACTGACAGGCCAGTTTCAGATAACCCTGAAAATGCCGCGCCTCGCTTTTCAGCAGACCGAAATAGAACTTGCCCAGCTCTTCATCCAGATGCGGCACCAGTGCTTCGAAGCGTTCGCAACTGCGTGCTTCGATGAACGCGCCGACCACCAGCGTGTCGACCAGTTTCACCGGCTCGTGGCTGCGCACCACTTTGCGCAGGCCCGAGGCGTAACGGCCGGCGTGCAGCTGACGCAGCTCGATCTTGCGCCGCTTCATGATGCGCATGACTTGCTCGTGGTGCACCAGTTCTTCCCGGGCCAGGCGCGACATCATGTTGATCAGGTCGACGTGGGCGTGGTACTTGGCAATCAGGCTCAGCGCAGTGCTGGCGGCCTTGAACTCGCAGTTCTTGTGGTCGATCAGCAGGATGTCCTGATTGGCCAGTGCCGCCTGGACCCAGGCGTCGGGCGTGCGGCAGCCGAGGAATTCGTGGATTTCGGGAAGGATCATGGGGCTCACGGTATAAGGTGCTCGAGCGAAGGGCGCCGATTATACCGGCCTGCCCGCAGACCACCAGCGGCGGCTGTTGATATGCATCAAGTCGCAGACGTTCGGACAGCAACTATAGTTGTGCAACGCCGTGCCTTTTCTTTGCTGGAGACTCCGCTCATGCAAGCCATTCGCAGCATTCTGGTGGTCATTGAACCTGAACATGCAGAGAGCCTGGCGCTCAAGCGCGCCAAGCTGATCGCCGGTGTGACCCAGGCCCATCTGCATCTATTGGTGTGCGACAAGAAGCATGACCACGCCGGCCTGCTCAGCGTGCTCAAGGCTGCGTTGCTCGCCGAAGGGTACAGCGTGACCACCGAACAGGCATGGAACGAGAGCCTGCATGAAACCATTATCGATGTGCAGCAGGCCGAGGGTTGCGGCCTGGTGATCAAGCAGCATTTCCCCGACAGCTCGCTGAAAAAAGCCCTGCTGACCCCGGCCGACTGGAAGCTGCTGCGCCACTGCCCTACCCCGGTGCTGCTGGTCAAAACCGCCGGTACGTGGAAGGACAAAGTGATTCTCGCCGCCGTCGATGTCGGCAATGCCGACGGCGAGCACCGGCATTTGCACAGCACCATTATCGATCACGGCTACGACATCGCCAGCCTGGCCAAGGCGCATTTGCATGTGATCACCGCGCACCCGTCGCCGATGCTCTCGGCGGCAGATCCGACGTTTCAGCTCAAATCCACCATAGAAGCCCAATATCGCGAGCAATGCCGGGCGTTTCAGGCGGAGTTCGATGTCGATGATGAGCACCTGCACGTCGAGGAAGGCCCGGCAGATGTGCTGATTCCGTTCATGGCGCACAAGCTGCAGGCGGCGGTGACGGTGATTGGCACGGTGGCGCGCAGTGGCTTGTCAGGTGCGTTGATCGGCAATACCGCTGAAGCAGTGCTGGATACGCTGGAAAGCGATGTGCTGGTGCTCAAGCCGCAGGAGGTTGAGGATCATCTGGTGGAGTTGGCGGTGAAACATTAAACATTTGCAATGCGGCCCCTTGTAGGAGTGAGCCTGCTCGCGATAGCGGTGGATCATTGAAGATGCGTTGACTGACACAACGCCATCGCGAGCAGGCTCACTCCTACAATTGAAAAGCGTCTTTGAGAAAGCCGGGGGCGATATAGCGCTGATAATGCGCTTCCGACAGCAGGAAGAATTCCCGATCGATGGCATCGCGCAGCTCCGGCAGGTTCCAGTCACGAAACTCCGGCAGCAATACCATCCCGTATGCCTCAAGATTAATGATCACTCGCGCGCCCCGGGCAATCAGCTGATAGGCCCAGCAATATTCCGACTGATGCGGGACGAAGCGGATCTTGCGCTGTTCCAGTTGTTCGCGCAGACGAACCGGGTCGAAGATCTCGACCTTGCTCGCCATCACTTGTGACAGCAATTGCTCCAGACGCAGCCAGACCGCACGCTTTTCCTCCTCGTTGTATCCGTTCCAGTGGATCACTTCGTGGTGGAAACGCTTGCAGCCACGGCACACCAGGTCACCGTAAACGGTGGAGCAGAGGCCGACGCAGGGAGTCTTGATGGTCTGATTGGGCATAAATGGGCAGAACACTGAAACGCGGAACAGGCCGGCATGTTAGCCCTTTGTCGGGCATTGATCACCCCTCAAACAGCAGGGTTTCGCCAGCGTCGCAGGTTTGCCCCGGCCACGCTGGTTGCCACGAAAGTCCAATAGAGCGCGACTTACCTTTAAATTTTTTTTGCCGTAGAATCAGCCAGCCTTTTAAGGCGCCAATGTCCGTTAGAAGCTGTTTTCAAAGCGTCACGAGCACAGTCGTTCCTTCAGAGCGGTGTTGGCGAAGGGTTTTTCCAGCGGGGAAAAGCCCGACGCCAACCCTCATCAGCTCCCCGTTCTGCAGGCGTAAAACTTTGAAAGCAGCTTCTGTAAGGAATGCTCGGTAATTCTGGCCAAGCGGCCCACAACGCCGCGCAGCGCATGAGTACGAGCATTTCGCGACGAGCGTCCCGGACACCCATTTGGGACCACTGATGAGGGTAATAACTGTGCTTGAAGCCTACCGCAAACATATCGAAGAGCGTGCAGCCCTGGGTATCGTTCCCCAGCCGCTTAACGCCGAACAAACAGCAGGCCTGATCGAGCTGCTGAAGAACCCTCCGGCTGGCGAAGAAGCTTTCCTCGTTGACCTGATCACCAATCGCGTACCGCCTGGAGTGGACGAAGCCGCCTACGTCAAGGCCGGTTTCCTGTCCGCCCTGGCCAAGGGCGAAGCCACCTCCCCTCTGCTGGACAAGAAACGCGCTGTCGAACTGCTCGGCACCATGCAGGGCGGCTACAACATCGTCACCCTGGTCGAGCTGCTGGATGACGCCGAGCTGGCCCCAGTCGCCGCCGAAGAACTCAAGCACACCCTGCTGATGTTCGATGCCTTCCACGACGTCGCGGAAAAAGCCAAGAACGGCAACGTTCACGCCAAGGCCGTGCTGCAATCCTGGGCTGACGGCGAGTGGTTCAAGAAGCGTCCGGTGCTGGCCGACAAGATCAGCCTGCGCGTTTTCAAAGTGACCGGCGAAACCAACACCGACGACCTGTCGCCTGCACCAGACGCCTGGTCGCGTCCGGACATCCCGCTGCACGCCCTGGCCATGCTGAAAATGGCCCGTGACGGCATCGTTCCGGACGAGCAAGGCAAGACCGGTCCGATGAAGCAGATCGAAGAAATGCGCGGCCAGGGCTTCCCGATCGCCTACGTCGGTGACGTGGTCGGTACCGGTTCCTCGCGTAAATCGGCCACCAACTCGGTGCTGTGGTTCTTCGGCGACGACATCCCGTACGTGCCGAACAAGCGCGCTGGCGGTTTCTGCTTCGGCAGCAAGATCGCTCCGATCTTCTACAACACCATGGAAGATGCCGGCGCCCTGCCGATCGAGTTCGACGTGTCGAACATGAACATGGGCGACGTGATCGATCTGTACCCGCACGCTGGCAAGGTCTGCAAGCACGGTACCGACGAAGTCATCACCACTTTCGAAATGAAAACCCCGGTACTGCTGGACGAAGTCCGTGCCGGCGGTCGTATTCCGCTGATCATCGGCCGTGGCCTGACCGAGAAGGCTCGCGCCGAGCTGGGTCTGCCACCGTTCGACCTGTTCAAGAAGCCGGAAGCACCGGCTGAAAGCACCAAGGGCTTCACCCTGGCGCAGAAAATGGTCGGCAAGGCTTGCGGTCTGGCAGAAGGCCAGGGCGTTCGTCCTGGCACCTACTGCGAGCCGAAGATGACCACCGTGGGTTCTCAGGACACCACCGGTCCGATGACCCGTGACGAACTGAAAGACCTGGCGTGCCTGGGCTTCTCCGCTGATCTGGTGATGCAGTCGTTCTGCCACACCGCGGCTTATCCAAAGCCGATCGACGTGACCACCCACCACACCCTGCCTGACTTCATCATGACCCGCGGCGGCGTATCCCTGCGTCCGGGCGACGGCATCATCCACTCGTGGCTGAACCGCATGCTGCTGCCGGACACCGTCGGTACCGGTGGTGACTCGCACACCCGTTTCCCGATGGGCATCTCGTTCCCGGCCGGTTCCGGTCTGGTCGCGTTCGCCGCAGCCACTGGCGTCATGCCGCTGGACATGCCGGAATCGATCCTGGTGCGTTTCAAAGGAAAGATGAAACCTGGCATCACCCTGCGCGACCTGGTTCATGCCATTCCGTACTTCGCTATCCAGAACGGTCTGCTGACCGTTGAGAAGAAGGGCAAGAAAAACGCCTTCTCCGGCCGCATCCTGGAAATCGAAGGCCTGGAAGGTCTGACCCTCGAGCAGGCGTTCGAACTGTCCGACGCCTCGGCCGAACGTTCGGCTGCCGGTTGCACCATCAAGCTGTCGAAAGAGTCGATCACCGAGTACCTGCAGTCCAACATCACCCTGCTGCGCTGGATGATCGGCGAAGGCTACGGCGATGCGCGTACCCTGGAACGTCGTGCTCAAGCGATGGAAGCCTGGATTGCCAACCCTGAGCTGATGGAAGCCGATGCCGACGCCGAATACGCCGAAGTCATCGAAATCGATCTGGCCGAGATCAACGAGCCTGTGCTCTGCGCGCCGAACGATCCGGACGACGCCCGTCTGCTGTCCAGCGTCGCTGGCGAGAAGATCGACGAAGTGTTCATCGGTTCGTGCATGACCAACATCGGTCACTTCCGCGCTGCCGGCAAACTGCTGGATCAGGTCAAGGGTCAGCTGCCAACCCGTCTGTGGCTGTCGCCGCCGACCAAGATGGACGCTCACCAACTGACCGAAGAAGGCTACTACGGCATCTACGGCAAGGCTGGCGCACGCATGGAAATGCCAGGCTGCTCGCTGTGCATGGGTAACCAGGCACGCGTTGAGCCGAACAGCACCGTGGTGTCGACTTCGACCCGTAACTTCCCGAACCGTCTGGGCGACGGCGCGAACGTCTACCTGGCCTCGGCCGAGCTGGCGTCCGTTGCTTCGATCCTGGGTCGCCTGCCGACCGTCGAGGAGTACATGGAATACGCTGGCAAGATCGACAGCATGGCGGCCGATGTCTACCGCTACCTGTCCTTCGACCAGATCGCCGAGTTCCGTGAAGCTGCTGCGAACGCCAAGATCCCGGTCGTTCAAGCCTAACGCTGCAAGGCAATAAAAAACGCCGCCCATCGTGAGATGAGCGGCGTTTTTTTATGCCTGCCGGGCAAGCATCACGCAAAACCTTGTGGGAGCGAGCCTGCTCGCGATGGCAGGCTCGCAATCGCACAGATCGGTCAGACAGCCAGCTTGTAAACCAACGCTGAAATCGCTACCAGCCCAACTGCCGTAACAAACACGTTCGATGCCTGACCGCGATAACGCGCCATGGCCGGCACCTTGCGAATCGCGTACATCGGCATCAGGAACAGAATCGCGGCAATCACCGGCCCCCCGATGGTTTCGATCATGCCCAGGATGCTCGGGTTCAGGGTGGCGACAATCCAGCAGACCACCAACATCAGCGCCGCAACGATGCGATCCAGCGCCTTGGCGCCCGGACGCTTGCCGCTCTTGACGATCAAACCCTTGAGACCTTCACTGGCACCAATGTAATGGCCGAGGAACGACTTGGAAATCGCCACAAAGGCGATCAAAGGCGCCGCGAAGGCGATGGTCGGATTGCTGAAGTGGTTAGCGAGGTACGAGAGGATCGACAGGTTCTGTTCCTTCGCCTCAGCCAGTTGCTCCGGCGACAGGGTCAGTACGCAACTGAATACGAAGAACAGCACCATCACTACCATCAGTGCATGAGCGCGCGCGAGGATCTGCGAGCTGCGCTCTTCAGCGTGTACGCCATAACGACGCTTCTGATCCACCGCAAACGCGGAGATGATCGGCGAATGGTTGAACGAGAACACCATCACCGGAATTGCCAGCCAAAGGGTATGCAGCAGCGCTGACGGCGCCGGTACTTGCGAGGCGGTGGCGAGGATGCCGCCGTTCCAGTGCGGAATCAGGTACACGGCAAGGAACAGCAGCGCGACGATAAATGGATAGACCATCAGGCTCATGGCCTTGACGATCGCCTGTTCACCGCACCGCACCACCGCCAACAGGCCGAGAATCAGCACGAATGACAACAGCGCGCGCGGTGGCGGCGTGACGTGCAGTTGATGTTCGAGGAAACTGGCGACCGTGTTGGTCAGGCCGACGCTGTAGATCAGCAGGATCGGGAAAATGGCGAAGAAGTACAACAACGTGATCAACGCGCCGGCCTTGATGCCGAAATGCTGCTCGACCACTTCCGTGATATCGGCGCCTTCGCGACCGGACAGCACAAAGCGGGTCAGGCCACGGTGAGCGTAAAACGTCATCGGGAACGCCAATAGCGCGAGGATCACCAGCGGCCAGAAGCCCCCCAGCCCTGCGTTGATCGGCAAAAACAGGGTGCCGGCGCCAATGGCCGTCCCAAACAGTCCCAGCATCCAGGTGGTGTCCTGGCGATTCCAGCTCGAAAGTTCAGCGGGTGCTGCTGCGTCGAAACGCTTTTCGAGGCTATTGGCCTGATCATTCATCCGGTCGGATCTCCGCATTCCGGTCACTTGCCACTCGGTCGGGACGCGTCGGAAAAAACCGACAGACATGCTCCGGCCGAAACAGGGGCGCGATTCTCCGTGATAAATCAACGCAAGCAAAGACTTAGCTGAGGAATGGTTGTCCGGAGCAGATGGATGGGTGGTCGTTTTCGGAATGTTTTTTGCCGTTAAAAGCTACGTTGAATGTCGTTTTTCGACGTTTTTCCTGCACCCTGCCCAGCCGAAGGCTCAGATCAATCGAGCGACCAGGAAGCCAAACGACATGCAAAGTATTGCCAGACTCAGTAATCCCAGGATAGGAACGATGTCGCCTCTCTGTTTGATGCGTAATTTTTCCAAATACTCGTCGTGCTCTCGATCGGATCGATCAATCATGGCCTGGCGGTCGAATGTACTCATGGTGAATTTCCTACTCGCGGGTGATGGGTTAAATATGGTGAAGCTCGAACATTCATAACTTGAGTGAAAGGCCTATCAAGGCCGCTGTTGCAGTCAATACCCCGGCTATTACCGCAACCGGGTAGAAATAGGTTTCCCATTTCATCTTTTTTTCTTCCGCTACAAGCTTTTTCCTCTCAGCCACAAGCTTGCGTATTTCATTCATCAGCTTGTCAAGTTCGAGGTTTTCCCGGTCGTTTTGAAGCATTCGCCTTCCTTGGCTAGTGGCAGCTCTCGCGCAAGCTGCTCTGTGGCGTGATGATTTCGCATCCATAGGGTGCTGGCTAGCAGACGCATCTGCCGTCCCCGTAGGCAAAATCCGCGCGTCGCGTAAGCTCCCTCATACACCGAACCCACGATATTCCAGACCATTCACCTGCCAGAACACTGCTTTTGATCTAGCGTGAGAGAAGCCACCACTCAAGGAGACTCCCATGCCACTGGTTCGCGTCGATATCCAGCAAAACCCCGATCCCACGTTCGCCAGGCGCATCGGTGAACAGGTCTATGCCGCTCTGCGCACCTGTATCGATGTGCCCGAGCACGACAACTTCCAGATTCTCAACGAGCACGACAGTCAGCACTTCGTGTATGACCCGCAATACCTCGGCATCCAGCGCAGCGATGGCGTGGTGTTCATTCAGATCACCATCAGCGAAGGGCGCACCGTGGCAAAGAAACAATTGCTGTTCAAGACCATCGCCGAGGGCCTGCATGCGCAATTGGGCATACGCCTGGAAGATGTTTTCATCAATCTGGTTGAGGTAAAAAAAGAGAACTGGTCATTTGGCAATGGCGTCGCCCAATACGTCACCTGACGTCGTCGGCGTTTCGAGCCGGGACTGACTCCCACAACCCTGTCTGATTTTAATTGTTACATGTTCTTCAGATCGAATTAGAAAACCGGGTAGAACGTCCTGGCGACTATCAACTGACACGCGACACCTGTGTTAACACAGCAACTTGGAATAATTTCAGACCCAAACTTTCAGATTAATCCTACAAATAAAAACGAAATTAAAATAACACCGAACAATACCGGGAATTCAAAACAAGCGAATTTGTTACAAGCAACTTCCCTGGCCTTGAATAACTTCCCGATGCCTGACTATATTTTCTCCGTCACCTTTCAGACAGCGAGAATCGGGCATGCAAAAATACAACAGGATTCATTTACTGTGGGCGGCGCTGCTCTTGCCGATTGCGGGCGCGCAGGCTGACATTCGCGAATTGGCCTCGTCACCGCGGTGGCTGACGACCAAGGTCTACATCGAGGGCGCTCCGCAGACTGACGTGAAGGCCAAATATCCCGGCGTCGTCGGAATATCGACCTGGGACCCGGAAACCAACCGCTACGAGTTTTTCTACACCGATACCGGTGAGTCCAAATACAACAATGGCGGCGGCGGTTACTTCTTCGTCACCGGTGATCAACGACAACATGTGCTGGTGCCGGACATCGGACCGAACAAAACGATCGTCAGGCGTCTGGAGACACTGAATAAAAACGAGTTCACTTATTCCCGTGAAGTACCTCGCGACATGATTGAAAGCAATCCGCCCGTACGCATTCACGTGGTTCACGCGCCCTATACCGGAAGTGTGGTCACCAAGTCTGCCGCACCACAATAAAAGCCTGGAGTTCGACATGAAAAAGACACTGAAGTCCCTGTTGTTATCAGCATCCCTGATGTCCGCCGCGTTGCTCGGATTCAGCAACGCGCACGCCACGGCGGCTCCAACAAAGGCCGCCGTCACGGACAACACCATGATGCTCACCGTGTTCCTCAAGCATGATCAATCCCGTCCGCTCAGCGAACTCAAAGCCCAGCTTGCCCAGCAAGGTTTCTATAAAACCTTCCCGCCCGCCGGGGTCGAAGTGGTGAGCTGGAATATCATGATGGGCATCGGCCAGGTCGTTACAGTGCGTTTTCCCGCGTCTCGACTGGCGGAAGTGAACCTGGCGCTGGAAAACACAGCCTGGGGCAGCTATCGCACCGAGTTCTACCCCACCTATGATTTCAAACCGATCGCGCTGGCCGAACAGAGCAAAGCGCACGCAGCCCAATGACATCGCCCGCCCACCGGTTCACCGGTGGGCGGGCGCCCTTGCTTCTGGCGTGAAGCGGTCCAGAATCAAAGCACCACTGCGCGAATGCAACGATTGCCAAGCCGCTGCGGATTCAGCACTCTGAGTCGACTTTCGCGACCCACCCGCCGCCAATCACAGGAGCCGCGCAATGCCCGCAACCGTTCTGGTACTGGTTGAAACGATCAATGACTATCTGCCGATTCTCGAACATCAGGGATTCCACCTGATCCTTGCACCGACGCCAGCCGAACGTACGCAAGCCATCCTCACCCATGGCAGTCGTATCGACGCCGTGCTCACTCGCGGCCCGCTGGGCCTGACAGCCGACGAAATCAACGCCCTCCCCGCCTTGAAAATCATCACGGTGATCGGTGCAGGCTACGAGCAGGTCGACCTGCAAGCAGCGAGTAATCGAGGCATCACCGTCACCAACGGCGCCGGGGTCAACGCTTCATCGGTGGCTGATCATGCAATGGCACTGCTGCTGGCATTGGTGCGTGATATCCCGCGCTGCGATGCCGCAGTACGCCGGGGTGAATGGCCTAAAATCATGCGGCCCTCCCTGGCGGGCAAACGTCTGGGCATTCTCGGGCTGGGCGCGGTGGGCATGGCGATTGCCAAACGCGCCGAGCTGGGTTTCGACATGCAGATCAGCTACCACAATCGCCAGGTGCGCAGCGATGTGCCCTACGCATTCTGCTCAACGCCGACGGAACTGGCCCGGGCCTCGGACTTCCTGGTCGTTGCCACGCCCGGTGGCATTGGTACTCAACATCTGGTGACGCGAGCAGTGCTTGATGCGCTGGGCCCAAACGGATTCATCGTCAATATCGCGCGAGCCAGTGTGATCACCACGGCGGAACTGGTTTCCGCACTGGAACAACGTCGCATCGCCGGAGCTGCGCTGGACGTTTTCGATCACGAACCCGAGGTGCCCGACACGCTGAAAAACCTCAGCAATGTGGTGCTGACGCCTCATGTTGCCGGGCTGTCTCCCGAGGCCACTCAGGGCACCGTGGAACTGGTAGGCAAGAACCTCATGGCGTTTTTCTCCGGTCAACCAGTGTTGACCCCCGTCGCCCTGCCGCCCAGATTCAGCAACCAGCGCGTGCACTGAAGTATGCCGCGAGCTTCGGATTCACTGCCGTCAAGCGGATCCGGCCCGTTCTGTCTGCACGCCCGTTGTACCCATTTCCAAAGGTGATCATCCAGCAACACGCGAACCTATAAGACCGACCCGCGCTTGTGACCGACCCCGCGCGCCATTAGATTAGCCAATGATGTCTGGCCTCCAAAATAAGCAGAAGGGATAAGCATGGCGCTTACTGACCAGTCCACCCGAATCCGCGCGGGCGAAGAACTCGATGCCGGCCTGATCGATCCGTATCTCAAGGCGCACATTCCCGGCCTGACCGGCAGCCCCAGGATCAGCCAGTTTCCCGGCGGCGCCTCGAACCTGACCTACCTGCTGGAGTACCCGGAACAGGAGTTTGTCCTGCGCCGCCCGCCGTTCGGCCACAAGGCCAAATCCGCCCATGACATGGGCCGTGAGTTCCGCATCCTCAATCAACTGCGCGAAGGTTTCCCGTATTGCCCGAAGGCCTACGTGCATTGCACCGACGAAGCCGTCATCGGCGCCGAGTTCTATGTGATGGAACGGGTCAAGGGCATCATCCTGCGCGCCGAACTGCCGCCGGAACTGGGCCTCGATTCGGCGAAGACCGAATCGCTGTGCAAAAGCTTCATCGACCGTTTCGTTGAACTGCACCGGGTCAATTACAACGCCTGTGGCCTCGGCGATCTGGGCAAGCCCGAAGGCTACGTCGCGCGGCAGATCAAAGGCTGGAGCGAGCGTTACGAGAAAGCCCTGACCCCGGACGCGCCGCACTGGGAAACAGTAAAAGCCTGGCTCAACGACAAGATGCCGGCCGACCACCCGACGTCGAGCATCGTCCACAACGACTACCGTTTCGACAACGTCATCCTCGACCCGGACAACCCGATGCAGATCATCGGTGTACTCGACTGGGAACTGACCACCCTCGGCGACCCGCTGATGGATCTTGGCAACACCCTTGCCTACTGGATCGAAGCCGGCGACCCGGCACCGGTGCAATTGATGCGTCGCCAGCCGAGCCATGCGCCGGGCATGCTGACGCGCCGCGAATTCGTCGACTACTACGCCGAGCGCTCAGGAATCCGCATCGACAACTTTGACTTCTACTACACCTACGGCCTGTTTCGCCTGGCCGGCATCGTGCAGCAGATCTACTACCGCTTCTACCATGGCCAGACCCAGGACAAACGCTTCGCGCAGTTCATTCACATGAACAAACTGCTGGAGCAGATGAGCCTGCAGGTCATCCAGAAATCCAGCCTCTGATCCAGGCCAATAACAAGACTTTTCACAAGGGAATCCCATGTCCAAGACTCAGTTGTTCGACCTCGACGGCAAAATCGCTTTCGTCTCCGGCGCCAGCCGCGGCATCGGTGAAGCCATCGCCAAACTGCTGGCCCAGCAAGGCGCCCACGTGATCGTCTCGAGCCGCAAGCTCGAAGGCTGCCAGCACGTCGCCGACGCCATCACCGCCGCCGGCGGCAAGGCAACCGCCGTAGCCTGCCACATCGGTGAAATGGAGCAGATCAGTCAGGTCTTCGCCGGGATCAAGGAACAGTTCGGCCGCCTCGACATCCTGGTCAACAACGCCGCGACCAACCCGCAATTCTGCAACGTGCTCGACACCGATCTCGGTGCGTTCCAGAAGACCGTCGACGTGAATATTCGCGGCTACTTCTTCATGTCGGTGGAAGCCGGCAAGCTGATGCGCGAAAACGGCGGCGGCAGCATCATCAACGTCGCCTCGATCAACGGCATCTCGCCGGGGATTTTCCAGGGCATTTATTCGGTGACCAAAGCCGCGGTCATCAACATGACCAAGGTCTTCGCCAAGGAATGCGCGCAATTCGGCATCCGCTGCAACGCCCTGCTGCCCGGCCTGACCGACACCAAATTTGCCTCCGCACTGGTGAAAAACGACGCAATCCTGAAGCAAGCCCTGACCCAGATCCCACTCAACCGCGTGGCCGATCCGAGCGAAATGGCGGGCGCGGTGTTGTACCTCGCCAGCGACGCGTCGAGCTACACCACCGGTGTGGCGCTGAATGTGGACGGCGGCTTCCTGTCCTGATTTCCCCGGCAAATTGCTAGCCCGTGTGGGAGCGAGCCTGCTCGCGAAAGCGTCGTGTCAGTCAGCTGTGTTTCGACTGATACCCCGCCTTCGCGAGCAGGCTCGCTCCCACAGAGTCACTGCTGGATTCCAGGCCTCGTGCAATCGAGCAATCGCGAGTCTTATTGTGTGATGCAACGGGTAGTCGTGATCTGGCGTGTCACCTGCCCATCCACGTACATGTCCCCAACAACCTCAGTATTCTCCAACACCTCGCAGCGGCGCTCCGGCGGTGGCGGCGGCGCGACAGGCGCAGGGGGCGGTGGACTGGCACAACCCGCCACCAACACGACAAGAAAAGCCAACGGCAATACGCGTTTCCCAGGATTAGTCATAGGACGACCCGCGATAAAGGGAGACAACCTCCCGCCGCCCAAACGGCCGCGGAAGACCTGACCACTCATTCTTTATAGCTGAGCACATTGTTCGCGCCAGTGGATTGGGGCGATTGAATAGTTAGGGCTGTCGGTTTTGCGCGGATTGTCCAGAAGAGGTCTGGATTGAGATCATCGTAATCGGCGAGGGCCTCATCGCGAGCAGGCTCACTCCTACATGGATTGCGTACAACCTAAAGAACAGGTCGGCTGTCAGGCCGCCTTCGCGAGCAAGCTCACTCCCACAGAAAATCAAAAGCAAAATCAAAAGATCGTCCGATCGCGCCCCGAGCCTTCGGCAGCGCCTACCCACGATGAGCGCAAGCTCGAGTTCCGCTTTTGATCCTGGAGCCCGTCGGCAGGCTGAGCGGAGGGATTGATCCGGGCGTGGGAGCGCAGCGACCCTACGACGCAGTCGTACACAGCGAGTGTAGGTGCAGCGAAGCAAACCGGAGCCGCTGCGCCAGGATCGATCCCGCAGCGAAGGAACCCCGAGCCCCAGCGAGCGGGCCGAACGTCAGGGCGAAGACCTTTTGGTTCCTTTTGGGGCGTTTGCCAAAAGGGACTCGCCGTAAGGGCGAAACCGCCATCCGCAACACCCAAAAAAACGGATCTACACCCAACCCCCCAAAGCATGGTCGGCCCAAAGGCCGCCAAGCCCCAAAAGCGCTAAGCCAAATCAGGATCCCGCGACGAGCGCAAAGAATTGCTCTCAAGCTCATACCGCAACTCACCCACCAACGCCTCAACCGCCTCCGGCGTACGCAGCGAAGCCAGATCCAGGCCACTGATCACCAGATCCACCTGCCCCGAATCCGGGTGATACAACTTGACCGTCAGCGAATGATCACCATCCACCGAACACTCACAAGCCAGCGGCGCAAAACTGTGCTCGAGCCGAGCGCGCAACTGCGCAAGATTCATCATGGACATGTTCCTATGGCTGTTTCGAAAGGGGGCGCGATCGCAAGACGCAAATGGTCCACACCGCACCCCACAAGCCTAAGAACACAACGCCTGCGCCAATACATGAATTTGCACCCTTGTAACTAGTGCATTTGCACCCTCAGCGCTGGCCTTTGGTGCCCCACTCTCCTGAGAACAAGCCGCGCTCCCGCGCCCAGACAATCGCCTCGCTGCGGCTGTGCACATCCAGCTTCGAATACACCGTGGCCACGTGATTGCGCACGGTATTGGGCGCCAGTTTCAGTCGGCCGGCGATCTCCTTGTCTGCCAGCCCTTCGCAGATCAGACCCAGTACATCGCGCTCGCGCGCCGTCAGATCAGTGAACGAGGCGCTGGGCAACTGCGGCGAATTGATCTTCTTTACGTTGGCGAGCTTTTCGATCAACGTCCGACTGAACCACGAAGCATCCTTCATCACCTCTTCAATCGCCGCGACCAGTTCAAGCTCCGTGCGCTTGCGTTCGGTCATGTCCATCAACACCAGCAGATAGCACGAGGTGCCATGGATGTTCACCGTGTCGGCGGACACTGCGCATTCGAGCAGTTCCTCGTCCTTCTTGCGCACCGGCACGTCGACCCGATCCACCCGACCGTGCTTGGCGAGCGCCGACAACAACCGCGTGCGCGCACCGTCATCGTGGATAAAGCTCAACTGCGTCACCGTCTTGCCGAGCACCTCATCGCTGTCATAGGCCAGGGTATCGAGAAACGCCTGATTGACGTCGATGACCTCCTGCTTGTCCGCGGTGCAGATGAGAATCGGCACGGGGGTCAGGCGAAAGGCTTTAGCGAACCGTTCTTCGCTCTGACGCAGCGCCAACTCGACCCGGCGCCGCGGCTCCATGTCGACGAAGGAAAACAGCATGCAATTCTCGTCATTGAGCAGCAGCGGCTGGCCGGCAACGATCACCTGTTTGCTGCCGCCGTCAGGCAGGCGCAGTTCCGCCTGCATCTGCGGAATGGTCGCGACATCGCGCAAGCGCTGGATAGCCAGATCGCGTTTATCGGCCTGCTCGAAGATATCGATTTCGTATGCCGAGGTACCGATCACCTGATCGCGGGTATAGCCGGTCATTTCCAGAAAACCCGGATTGACCTTGATGTAACGCAAATCGCTGAGCCGGCAGATCACCGCCGGCGCGGGGTTGGCGTTGAAGGTTTTTTCGAAGCGCAGCTCGGCGTTGGCCCAGTCGGTGACATCGCTCATGATCAGCACCAGCGACTCGGGCTGCCCCACACGGTCGGTCAGCACCATGCTGCGCACACTGTGCACCCAGACACGCTCCGGGTCGTCCACGGGCGAGATCTCGATCAGCACGTCACTGAACGCCTCGCAACGCGCCACGCGGCTGATCGGGTAGTTCTCGGGTGACAACACATGGTTATTGCGATAGCGCAGGACGAAGCGCTTGGCGTATTCGTCAGCGTTGGTGCCCAGGTCACCGATGGTGCTGACGCCATGCATGGTCAGGGCCGCTTCGTTGGCCCAAAGGATGCTTTTGTCGAGTTCCAGCAGAATCACCCCGTCCGATAGCCCGGCAATGATCTGCTGCAACTGGCGACGGTTGGTTTCGGTGGTCAGGACTTCCTGGCTCATTGGATCTCCACACTGTGATGCGGCTAGGTGAAGAGTACGACCGCGACGACTCGGGATCGTGCCACGCCTTGAAAATCGCCGAAAAGCCCTCTGTGGGAGTGCGTGAGCTGAAATCTGTGCCAGTTCACTTGTCCCACGGCCCAACGCCGTCAAAAAGATTCTTGAACCCACCAAAAATCATCCGCTGCCCGTCAAAGCCCATGGGATTGACGTCCGGTTGCATGCGCGGGTCTTCCATCATTTTCGCCATGCCTGCGTCGCGGGTGGCTTTGTCGGGCCAGATCAGCCAGCCGGATGACACGGTCTCGCCTTCCTTGAGTTTGACCGCCAACGGGAAAGAGGTGAGCTTGCCCTCCGGCACGTCGTCACCCCAGCACTGGACGACCTCAACGGCGCCATATTCCTTGAACAGCCTGGCGGCGATCTCACAGTGTTTTTTGTACTGTTCACGATTGGCGTCAGGCACGGGTGCCACGAAGATATCGATGTAGGCCATGTTCATTTTCCTTGCAGGATGGGTTCGATCTGCTGACTGGTCGATTGCGGCGGGCGCCCTTCGACACGATTCACGCCCCGCCCCCCCGGCGGTTCGCCCATCCCCCCCCGATTGCCCTCGACCTGCCCGGCCATGTGCAGTGTTCCCGCCATCACCCCGGTGGTCGGGTTCTGCAGCAGCTTCATCCAGGCCTTGTCGAAGGTATTGCCCAGACTGCTACGGATCAGCGCTTCGCTGTCGGGGCGGTCGTTGGCCTGGATGATCGCGCGAATGCCGGCCACGCCGACTGAAATCATCGCCCCGGCCAGTTTCCCCGCTGCTGCCGCCACCGCACTGGCGGCGCCGCGCGGGGCCATTTCCGCTTCAATGCGCTGGCTGGCACGTTTGGCCACCGGGGCCATGGCGGCGTCGGTGGAAGAAATGCCCCTGGCGCCGCCGTCGGTGTGAACCTTGTCGATCAGCGCGGCGTACGCCGGCAGCGTGTTCAGCGGTTCGGTGCTGATGACGGTGAACAGCGAGGCATCCCGCGCCGGCGGGGGCCCGAGGGCGATGGCCGGGATCTTATGCAAGCGCCCGTTGAGCTGCGCAATAGGCACACCATGACGCTGGGCGATGAGTGGCATCTGTTGCGCCATCAACTGCGCGTAGAACGCCGTGGCCTGAGCCAGGATCGCGTCCGGATCTATCTCTACTGCGACCGGCGCCAGGACCTTTTCCTGATATTGCTCAAGCAGATACGCCGCCAGCCGTTTCGCCGAAGCTTCCTGCTCGCCGCCAGCGCTGATCGTGTACCAACTGACCTTCATCGACAGCCATTCCTGGGTCCAGTAGCTGCTGAACCAAGGGATGAAATTTTCTTCAGTTTGCTGATAGACGCGAGTGCGCCAATGTTCCATCGAACCGCGGGCAAACAGCTTGACCTGTTCGGTGGCCTGCTGCGAAGCGCTGAGGATTTCGCGGTCGATCTGCTGCCAGGTCTGCGCCGACACGACCACGGCTTGCGGCGCGATCACCGATGCCCGGACCGAAGTAGCACAGCCGGCCAGCAGAAACAGTGCGGCAACGACCAGCGCGCGCGGGTTCACGGTCGTGGTGTCCTTTGGCTGAGGGAGGTGCAGGTTTGAGTATAGGCAGGTGATCAAGAGGGGTGCCGCTTGTTCTGGCCTCTTCGCGAGCAGCCTCACTCCTGCATTTGAAATGCGTTCTCCCTGTAGGAGTGAGCCTGCTCGCGAAGGGGCCATCAGCAGCACCACAACCCTCAACCATCACCACCGTCGATAACCACCATCGCCACGATTGCCTTCCGCCCATCCCTCACCAAAGGCACGATTGACTCATCCGACACACAACGAGGCGTTCACATCATGATTCATACCCAAGTCACCCTCTCCGTGAGTTTCCCGGTGTTCGGCAGCAACTACTACCAACAGCACGTCGTACCGCGCAAAGCGCAGACGCTGGTGTTCAACAAGGATTTCGACGATCTGCTGATGCCCGCCGCCAGTAACCATTTCAGCAATGAAGTGGTCGGCCTCAACGATCAGTTCCGTTTTCTGAGCGACATTCTCGCCACCCATTTGCTCGATCACGAGGCCTCGGTGCCTGCGCGATCCCGCGTCCAGGCGAGCGCTCATTTTTAATCCCTCAAAGGCTTGCCCGCGAAGCGGACGATCATGAAAAAGCCCACTGGCCGGTTCGGCTCAGTGGGCTTTTTCGTGGCATCCGCTGACTCGGTCGATCAACGCTTCCAGCAGTCGGCAAAGCGCGAACAGACTTCATATTTCGCGTCCATGGCGGCCATCCGATCGAGGTGATGATCGATGGCTTCCGCCATCACGCGGTTCGACGCCTGGAAATAGAACATGAACATGGCCTTTTCTTCCGCGTCCGGCGCCGCGTTGCCACGCTTGCCGTCTTTGTCATCCACGCGCGCCCACTCGCCCAGGCGCTTGTCATCGACGCTACGCAAACGCTGGCGATATTCGTCTTTGGTGCGCTGCATCGCCTGATCCTTTGTGGTCGCGCTTTCCTTGTCGAACTCGATCAGATTCTGGCGATACAGCGCCCAGTAATCGTCCGGCAACGTAAAACCCAGTTTGGCCTTGCGGTCGTTGATCAGCGAGTCGAGCTTCTCTGGAGGAAAACTGGCCGCAGGCTCTTTGCCCGCATCCGGTTTCATGAAAACGAAAAGGCTGCCTTCGATGATACGTTCGATCAGTGCCGTGCGTTGCGGCGTGTCGGGCAGCAGCGCCGGTGGCTTGGGAAAGATCGGGTTGCGCCCCACGCACGCCGCCAGCGCAGTGCGGTCCAGTGGCATCACGGTGCGCAGATCTTTACCGTCGTGCCGCTCCAGATGCCGCAACGTGGTGATGCACTGGGTCTTGGTGACGTTCAGTGTCACTTCATATTCATTGCCACGCTTGGGCGTAAAGGAAAAACCAGAGCCGCAGGTGGCGTAACCGACCTGCGTGTTGACACGCAGATACGCCGGCTGCTCGGGCTTGATCTTGAATTCAAGGTAACCGCGCGCCTGTTCCGGCGGCGCAACCATCATCCCCGCCCGGCGCTTGCTGTCGCCGATCAACACATTGTTGAGCATGCCGGTGGTCAAGCCATCGCAATGCTCGGCGTCGAAATAATCGATCGTGGCGTTATCGGTATTGGCGACGAACCTTACCTTGGCGGCGTCTGGATCGGTCGCATCCTGATAGGTGCCGGTGATGTTGCAACCTGTCAGCAGGCTGCATGACAGTACTGCACCAGCCAGCGACAGGGCCAAGCGCAGCGGGGAAACAATGGACATGATCTTCCTTGGCAGCGTGAAAAGCGCGCATGCTACTGAATTGCCACTACGGCGTCCATTTCTTCGCTCCCTCACGTGAGCCCGTCCCTGGGACTCTCGATCAATCAGTCATCATCGCGATCACGGTAATAACGACGGCCATCGCGGCGGTCGCCATCGCGGTCATCCCAGCGCCGGTCATCATCGTGATAGCGGCCATGGTCGCGGTCGTAATGCCGGCCATGCCGATGGTCATCATCAAAATCCGCAATACAGCCGCTGAGCAATACCGCGGCGGTCACAGTGAGCAGCATCGTTGTCGCGTGCTTCATTCAATACTTCCTAAACCCAAGGTCTTGACGATGAAATCGCCACGCTGCCGGCCTCTTCAAGAGGCAGTGCGCGCAGCCGCAGATACGACCGGGCAAAAACCCGTTGATTCACTGGCCACCATCGACCGTCTGTCGGCCCGTTCGCCGCAACCGAGCGGCGGCGTAATGCCACCTATACTGCTTGCAACCAATCCCCAAGCAATGGATCTGCACCCTCAAATAACAACAAGCAGAGGTGGACCATGGTCTGGCAGCAAATCTATGACCCGTTCGGCAATCCGGTGCTCTCCACGCTGATGGCTGCAGTGCCGGTGGTGGTGATGCTCGCGGCGCTGGCGTTCTTTCACGTCAAGGCGCATCTGGCGGCGCTGCTGGCACTGGCGTCCGCCCTGCTGATCTCGATCTTCGCCTTCGACATGCCGGCGGGCATGGCCGGCTCGGCGGCATTGTTCGGCGCGGCGAATGGCTTGCTGCCGATCGGCTGGATCGTCCTCAACATCATCTTCCTGCATCGCCTGACCACTGAGAACGGCTCGTTCAAAGTGCTGCAGGATTCCCTCGCGCGCATCACCGACGACCGACGCTTGCAACTGCTATTGATCGCCTTCTGCTTCGGTGCGTTCTTCGAAGGCGCAGCGGGCTTTGGCACGCCGGTGGCTGTGACCGGGGCGATCCTGATTGGTCTGGGTTTTTCACCCTTGGCCGCATCCGGTCTGGCACTGATCGCCAACACCGCCCCCGTGGCATTTGGCGCCCTGGGCACGCCGATCATCACCCTCGCCAAAGTCACCGGGCTGGATGAGATGGAGCTGTCGATGATGGTTGGCCGCCAGTTGCCATTTTTCTCGGTGCTGGTGCCGTTCTGGTTGATCTGGGCCTTTGCCGGATGGCGCAAGATGCTCGAGGTGTGGCCGGCGATTCTGGTGGCCGGAGTCAGTTTCGCCATCCCGCAATTTCTCGTTTCGAACTACCACGGGCCGATGCTGGTGGACGTGATCGCCGCGCTGATTTCCATGGCCTGCCTGACACTGTTCCTCAAGGTGTGGAAACCGGCCACCATTCATACTTCGGCAGCGCTGTCCGGCCGCGTCGACAACTCCAAAGTCGATGAAGAAAAAGTCACCGCCAGCGCCGCCTTCAGCGACCAGGCGCGCCCGGCAGTGATGCGCGCATGGATGCCGTGGATCATTCTCACGGTGTTCGTGTTTGCCTGGGGCACGCAGGGCTTCAAGAACATGTTCGATACGCGGCCGGTGATCGACCCGGTCACGCAATCGGCCAAGCTTGATCCGCAAGGCAAACCGGTGCGTGAGGCCAATCCGATCTTCGCCCCGGCAGTGACTTTCACCAGCCTGCACTTGCAGATCGAAAAAGTCCCGCCAGTGGTTGCGGCGCCGAAAGCCGAGGAAGCGGTGTACAAGTTCACCTGGCTGACCGCGACCGGCAGCGGGATCTTGCTCGCAGCGATTGTCGGCGGTTTGTTGATGGGCTATTCGATCCCTCAACTGATCAAGCAGTACTTGCGTACGCTGTGGGTGGTGCGGTTTTCGCTGATCACCATTGCGGCAATGCTGGCGCTGGGGTTCCTCACGCGCTATTCCGGACTGGATGCGACGATGGGGCTGGCGTTCGCGGCGACGGGAATTTTCTATCCGATGTTCGGCACGCTGCTCGGTTGGCTGGGGGTGGCACTGACCGGCTCGGACACCGCGTCGAACGTGTTGTTTGGCGGCTTGCAGCGGGTGACTTCGGAACAACTGGGCATCAGTCCCGTCCTGATGGCGGCGGCGAACAGTTCCGGTGGGGTGATGGGCAAAATGGTCGACGCGCAGTCGATCGTCGTCGCCTCCACCGCGACCCGTTGGTATGGGCATGAGGGCGAGATCCTGCGTTACGTGTTTTTCCACTCGATCGTGCTGGCGATCCTGGTCGGCGGGCTAGTGACGTTGCAGGCGTACGTCGCGCCGTTTACCTCGATGGTGGTGGGTGGGCCATAACTGAAGAAACACAACTCCACTGTAGGAGTGAGCCTGCTCGCGATAGCGGTCTGTCAGTTGATAGTGTGTTGGCTGACACACCGCTATCGCGAGCAGGCTCACTCCTACAGGGTTTTTGTGCTGCCTTGAAGATTGATGAGCAGAGCACATAACTCTTTAGCGCAAATCCGACAAAACCTTTTCCTCCCTCCTGCGGTCACTCCTTTTACGAGACTGGCATGCATGCCGGCGTGCCCTTTTGGGCCTTTTGCAATCCTGCCGCCCGATGAGAGAAAAGGAATCGAACCATGCCGATTTCCCGACGCAATTTCATGATCCTCGGCGCCGTAACCGCGACGGCGTTCGCTATGCCCCCCTTTATCAGCCTCAAGGCCTACGCGGCCAGTCTGGAGCAACCGGCCATGAGCAAAGTCACCCTGCAAGTCAACGGAAAACCGCAAACCCTGGAAGTCGACACCCGTACCACCCTACTCGACGCCCTGCGCGAACACCTGCACCTGACCGGCACCAAGAAAGGCTGCGACCACGGCCAGTGCGGCGCCTGCACGGTGATCGCCGACGGGCGGCGGATCAACTCCTGCCTGACCCTGGCGGTCATGCACGACGGCAGCGAAGTCACCACCATCGAAGGCCTCGGCATGCCGGACAAGCTGCACCCGATGCAGGCCGCGTTCATCAAGCACGACGGCTATCAGTGCGGCTACTGCACGCCGGGGCAGATCTGCTCCGCAGTCGCGGTGCTCAAGGAAATCCGCGACGGTATTCCCAGCCACGTCAGCCCGAGCCTGACCGAGCCGCCGAAACTGATCGCCGCCGAACTGCAGGAGCGCATGAGCGGCAATATCTGCCGCTGCGGCGCGTACTCGAACATCATCGAAGCCATCACTGAAGTCGCGGAGGTGCCGGCATGAGAGCCTTCAACTACAGCCGCGCCGACTCGCCTGCCGCAGCCGCCTCCCAGGCTGCACAAGTCGAAGGCGCCAAGTTCATCGCCGGCGGCACCAACCTGCTCGACCTGATGAAACTCGACATTGAGACCCCGGTGCATCTGATCGACGTCAACCACCTCGGCCTGGATCAGATCGAAGCTACGCCTGAGGGCGGACTGCGTATCGGCGCCCTGGTGCGCAATACCGATCTGGCCGCCGACGCCCGGGTACGCAAGGATTACGCCCTGCTCTCCCGCGCGCTTCTGGCCGGAGCCTCCGGGCAGTTACGCAACATGGCGACCACCGCCGGCAACCTGCTGCAACGCACTCGCTGCCCGTACTTCTACGACACCCATCAGGCCTGCAACAAACGCAATCCGGGCAGCGGCTGCGCGGCGATCGGCGGGGTCACCCGGCAACTGGGGATCATCGGCGTCAGTGACGCGTGCATCGCCACCCATCCGAGCGACATGGCCATCGCCATGCGCGCCCTCGATGCGCAGATCGAAACGGTCAAGCCCGACGGCAGCACCCGCAGCATCCCAATGGCCGATTTTCATCAGTTGCCAGGCAACACGCCGAACATTGAAACCAGCCTCACGCCCGGCGAATTCATCACCGCCGTGACCCTGCCGGCGCCGGTCGGTGGCACACACATCTATCACAAGGTTCGCGATCGTTCGTCCTACGCGTTTGCCCTGGTCTCGGTGGGTCTGATCTTGCAAAAGGACGGCACCGGCCGCGTCGCCGTTGGCGGCATTGCGCCGAAACCGTGGCGGGTCGAAGCCGCTGAAGCGCTGCCGCCCAAGGGCGCCAAAGCGGTCAGCGAGCGCCTGCTCGAAGGCGCGACTCCCACCGATGACAACCAATTCAAACTGACACTGGTCGAGCGCACGCTGGCTTCGGTGTTGGCGCAAGCGAGGGAAACCGCATGAAATTCGACACGCCCGCCACCACCAATCCCATCGACCGCTTGAAGGTCGTTGGCAAGCCCACCGAGCGCATAGAAGGCCCGCTGAAAACCAGCGGCCAAGCGACCTATGCCTACGAGCAACATGAAGCGGCGGCCAATCAGGCCTACGGTTTCATGGTTGATTCGGCGATCGCCAAAGGGCGGATCAAAGCCATTCATCTCGACGAGGCCAAAGCCGCACCCGGCGTACTGGCGATCGTCACCGCCGAGAACGCCGGCAAGCTCGACAAAGGTGATTACAACGCCGCCCATTTGCTTGCCGGCCCCGACGTGCAGCATTACCAGCAAGCCGTTGCGCTGGTGGTCGCCGAGACCTTCGAACAGGCCCGCGCCGCCGCGCAACTGGTCAAGGTCGACTACGAAACCACCGAAGGCAAGTTCGACCTGGCCAGCGTCAAAGACCTCGGCGTCGAGCCGAAAGACGAGCTGCCGGACGTCAATCACGGCGACTTCGACAAAGCCTTCGCCGCCGCCCCGGTGCAGTTCGATCAGACCTACACCACGCCGGACCAGTCCCACGCGATGATGGAACCCCATGCGACATTGGCCGCGTGGAAAGGCGACCAACTGACGCTGTGGACGTCGAACCAGATGGTCGCCTGGAGCGTCGGCGACATTGCGAAGACCCTTGGCCTGCCGAAGGAAAAAGTCCGCCTGGTCTCGCCGTACATTGGCGGTGGGTTCGGCGGCAAGCTGTTCATTCGTGCCGACGCGATCCTCGCCGCTCTAGGCGCGCGCATGGCCGGCCGGCCAGTTAAAGTCGCCCTCGCCCGCCCGCAGATGGCCAATAACACCACCCATCGCCCGGCAACGATTCAGCGTATCCGCATGGGTGCCACGGCCGACGGCAAGCTGACCGCCATTGCCCATGAAGGCTGGTCGGGCAACCTCGCCGACGGCAAGGTCGAACTGGCCGCGCAACCGAGTCAATTGTTGTACGCCGCGGAAAACCGCCGCGTCAGCATGCGCCTCGCCCCGCTCGACCTGCCCGAAGGCAACGCCATGCGCGCACCGGGTGAAGCGCCGGGCCTGATGGTGCTGGAAATCGCCATGGACGAAATGGCCGAACAGCTGAAAATGGACCCGGTGCTGTTCCGCATTGCCAATGACACCCAGGTCGACCCGGTGAAGACCGAGCGGCCGTTTTCCCAGCGACAACTGGTCAAATGCCTGCAGATCGGCGCAGAGAAATTCGGCTGGGATCAGCGCAAAGCGCAGCCTGGCACACGTCGTGAAGGCCGTTGGCTGATCGGCATGGGCGTGGCGGCGGCGTTTCGCAATAACCTGCTGGTCAAGTCCGGCGCGCGCGTGCGCCTGGAGCGTGACGGCAAGGTGATCGTCGAAACCGACATGACCGACATCGGCACCGGCAGCTACACGATCATCGCGCAGACAGCTGCGGAGATGATGGGCGTCGGCCTGAATGATGTGGTGGTACGTCTGGGCGATTCGGACTTCCCGGTCTCGGCCGGTTCCGGCGGCCAGTTCGGCGGCAACTGCTCGACCGCCGGGGTCTACGCGGCATGCGTGAAGTTGCGCGAAGCGGTGGCGCAGAAGCTGGGACTCGCGGCGGATCAGGCCGAGTTCGTCGATGGTCAGGTGCGCGTCGGCAGCAAGAGCCTGCCGCTGCGCAATGCCGCTGAGGGCGGCGCGCTGGTCGGCGAAGACAGCATCGAATTCGGCGATCTGGCCGAGAAGTATCAGCAATCGACCTTCGGCGCGCACTTCGCTGAAGTTGCCGTCGACGCCGCCACCGGTGAAGTCCGCGTGCGGCGCATGCTCGCGGTGTGCGCGGCCGGACGGATTCTCAACCCTATTTCGGCCCGCAGCCAGGTGATCGGCGCAATGACCATGGGCGTCGGCGCGGCATTGATGGAAGAACTGGCCGTGGACAAGCGTCTGGGCTATTTCGTCAATCATGACCTGGCGGGATACGAAGTGCCGGTGCACGCCGACATTCCGCATCAGGAAGTGATTTTTCTCGAAGAGACTGACCCGATTTCTTCGCCGATGAAGGCCAAGGGCGTGGGTGAATTGGGGATTTGCGGCGTGAGTGCGGCGGTAGCGAATGCGATCTACAACGCCACTGGTGCGAGGGTGCGGGAGTATCCGATTACGCTGGACAAGATTCTGGATTCATTGCCGGAGATGATCTGATGCGAAAAGCCCCTCTCCCAAAGGGAGAGGGAACCGATCCGGGGATATTCAGGATGTGCAGCGACGTGAAAGTCTTTCTGTGTATCCATAATCGCAACGGCACGTTCAGGTCGATGCACATCGCAAGACACCTCGGTCGGCTCCCTCTCCCCCGGGAGACGCCGGGGGTGACTCGCTTGCTGTTAGCGCACCTGCATGGGGTGCTAGGGGTCGAGTGGATTCACCACCACGCTTGCAGAATGCCGAACGTCTCGAGCATCCCCCAATCGGCTCCCTCTCCCTCGGGAGAGGGCTGGGGTGAGGGGCGAGGTTTCACTCGGTCTTTGGATATTGCTCATCACTGACCTGCTCCATCCAGTCCACCACCTTGCCATCCAGCACTTCCGCAATTGCGATATGACTCATCGCCGTTGTCGGCGCCGCCCCGTGCCAATGTTTGGCACCCGGGGCAATCCAGACGGTATCGCCCGGGCGGATTTCACGAACCGGCTGGCCCCATTCCTGGACGAACCCTGCTCCTGCGGTGACGATCAATGTCTGTCCTAACGGATGGGTGTGCCACGCGGTTCTCGCGCCCGGCTCGAACGTTACGGTCGCGCCGCTGACGCGGGCCTCGTCGGTACCCTTGAACGGCGCATCCACCCGCACCGTGCCGGTAAACCAGTCAGCGGGCCCTTTGGCCGAGGGTTGAGAGCCGTTCGGCGTGACCGTGACACGCGGGTTTTCAGTGGCCTGCACTTCACCGGCCAGCAGCGAGAGCGTCAGCGCAGAAGCAGTGATCGGGTTCATGGCGGTTCCTCCGGATGAATAATGCAACCACTGTAGCGATCGGCACTCTTTAGATAATCGTCTAGAATCCGAAAAAACTTATGCAGGACAATCATCAATGCTCCGGGAAAACGCCACCGACCTGCTCGCCTTTCTCGCCGTTGCCCGTGAACGCAGTTTCACCAAGGCCGCCGCCAAACTCGGCGTTTCGCAATCGGCGCTCAGCCACACCATTCGCAGCCTCGAGGCACGTCTCGGCCTGCGCCTGCTGACCCGCACCACGCGCAGTGTTTCGCCGACCGAGGCCGGCGAACATCTGCTGCAGACCATCGGCCCGCGCTTCGAAGAGATCGAGGTGGAACTGGCCGCCCTGAGCAACCTGCGCGAGACCCCGGCAGGGAAGATCCGCATCAGCGCCACCGACCACTCGCTGAACTGGATCCTGCGCCCGGTGTTGCAGGAGTTCCTGCCGAAGTACCCGGACGTCACCGTCGAAGTCTGCTGCGACTATGGCTTCGTCGACATCGCCGGCCAGGGTTTCGATGCCGGCGTGCGCCTGGGCGAAGACGTTGCGCAGGGCATGATCGCCACGCGCATCGGCCCGGACATGCGCATGGTCGTGGTCGGCTCGCCCGCCTACTTCGCCCGCCGCGCTGCGCCGCAGACCCCGCGCGACCTGACCGACCACGCCTGCAACAACCTGCGTCTGCCAACCAATGGCGGACTGTATTCGTGGGAGTTCGAAAAGGACGGTGAAAGCCTGAAGGTTCGTGTCTCCGGCCAGGTCACCCTGAATGGCGTCTACCCGTTGCTCGACGCCGCGCTGGACGGTTTCGGTCTTAGCTACATCCCGGAAAATGTCGTCGCGCCGTTTCTGGCCGACGGCCGCTTGATCCAGGTGCTCGGAGACTGGTGCCCGGCGTTTTCCGGCTATCACCTGTACTACCCGAGCCGACGCCAGGCAGCGCCGGCGTTTGCCTTGTTGCTGGAAGCGTTGCGCTATCGCGTTTGACCCGGTTCAACCCAGCAACGCAATCAACTGATGCCGCTGCGCATCGGTGAGCATCGGCCCAAAACCGGCTCCGGCGTTGTCAGCCATGTAGCGCGGATTGCTGGTACCCGGAATCACACAGGTCACCGCCGGATGCGCCAGCAGGAATTTCAGCGCCAGTTGCGGCCAGCTGTTCACCTGCACGTCCGAGACCCACGCGGGCAGGGGCTTGCCCTTGAGCCGGGCGAGCAAATCGCCGCCGCCAAATGGCCGGTTACAGATCACCGCGACCCCGCGCTCGCGGCACAGCGGCAGGATGCGCTTTTCCACGCCTCGGTCGTCGAGGGCGTAGTTGATCTGCAGGAAATCCAGCCTCTCGGCTTTCAACACCGCTTCGACCTCGTCATAGGCCGACGAGGTGTAATGGGTGATGCCGATGTAGCGAATCCGCCCCTGCTCTTTCCATTCGCGCAGGGTCGGCAAGTGGGTTTGCCAGTCGAGCAGGTTGTGAATCTGCATCAGGTCGATGCGCTCGGTTTGCAGCAGGCTGAACGACTGCTCCATCTGCGCGATGCCCTCCTTGCGCCCGCGCGTCCACACCTTGGTGGCGAGAAAGGCCGGCGAGCGCGGTTCATGGATCGACAGCAATTCACCGGTGGTCTGCTCGGCGCGGCCGTACATCGGCGAGCTGTCGATCAGCGTGCCGCCCTTTCTGAACAGCGCTTCGAGCACGGCGGGCAATTGCCGGTAAACCGGATCAGCCGGGCCGACGTCGAAACCGCGATAAGTGCCCAATCCGACCATGGGCAGTGCCTCGGAGCTTGAAGGGATGGCGCGGGTCTGCATGGTCTGATCTCCTGCCGTGTGCGGCGCAGTGACGGGCGGCGGCGTGCCGCTGGCCAACGCCCGATCAATCGTGAACACCGCCGCAACCTCGGCAGCCAGCGTAAGCAAGCGGCGACGGGAATAACCCTCAGTTTGGCGCATGCGGGCCCTCCTGCTGCGCGGATCTGTTGCATGTTGTGTGCGCAGGCTGTCAGGCGCAGTCGCTGAACTACACTTCGACAGCCCACCTCTTACCCCGTTAAAAGTAGCCGAATGTCCCGAACCCTGATGTCACTCGTCGTTTTCATTGTTGCCGTGTACCTGGTGCTGTGTGCCGCGCTGTTCGTATTTCAGCGCTCGCTCATCTGGTTTCCCCAGCCTGCGGCCGTGGTTGCAGCGGATTCGCGGTTGAAACTGTCGATGCCGGACGCCGAAATCTGGGCGACTACTCGAGAGCGCAGCGGAACACGGGCGCTGATCTATTTCGGCGGGAATGCCGAGGACGTCTCGCGCAACCTGCCGGAGTTCGCTGAGGCGTTCCCCGATTACGCGCTGTATTTTCTGCATTACCGGGGTTTTGGTGGCAGTTCAGGCTCACCATCGGAAGCGGCGATTGCCGAAGATGCGCTGGCGTTGTTCGATCAGGTCTACGCCAGCCATCCGCAGATTGCGGTGATCGGGCGCAGCCTCGGCTCGGGCGTGGCGATACGCCTGGCCAGCCAGCGGCCGGTGCAGAAGCTGATCCTGGTCACGCCGTTCAACAGCCTCGAAGAAATCGCCGAACGGCAGTATCCGTGGGTGCCGGTGAAGTGGTTGCTCAAGGATCGATTCGAATCGGGCAAGTACGCCGCGCATGTTCGCGTGCCGACCTTGCTGTTGGCGGCGAGTGATGACGAGGTGATTGGACGCAATGGCACACAGCGGTTGTTAGAAAGTTTTCCTGCGGGGGTGGCGACGCTCAAGGTGGTGCCGGAATCGGCGCATAACTCGATTTCCGAGCGAGGGGAGTACTTGCGGTGGATGGGTGATGTGTTGAATCGCTGACAGGTGTAGCGATCAGGCGGATGGCTTCGCGAGCAGGCTCGCTCCTACAGGGGTAACGCATTTCAAATGTAGGAGTGAGCCTGCTAGCGATGAAGTCGGTACCGACATCACCATTACAGCTACCGTCCAATGCTAAGGCTGGCGGCCGCTCCGGGCATTTTCGTCGCCAGAGGTGGCCGGGCGCGGCATGACGTGTTGATGGCCGGTCGGGTCGTTGAGTTGCACGGCATTACCCTTCTGCCACGCATCAGCTCCTGGCGCGACCGGTGCCGGTTTGATCTCGGCGCGGGCCTTTTTCTTCTCGGCGCTATCAATGCCCAGACGCTGGTCGCGCTGGCGGACCATTTGCGCGTCGGCCTGACCGTCGGCAGTAAAGCCCATCATCAACTGCGGCACGCCCAAGGGCAGTTGCTTGTCCTGATCGGTGTGCCAGGTGTGCCAGGTCTTGCCATAGGTGTTGGCAAGTTTTTCCATCAAACGCGTCTCCGCCACCTGCGGGATGCCCGGCGCGACCAACTGGCCGGAAGTGACTTCGTGAGCGTGGCTATGCCACAAGGCCTTTTCTTTTGCCGGCAATTGCGTGAACAGGCGCTGGCTGATGATGTATTCCACGCCCATCAGCTTCGCTTCAGCGGTGTTGCCGTCGTAGATCACACACTGGAACACTTCCTCGTTGAGCGCCGAGCAGTAGTGATGCGCTTCCATCTGTGCGCCGGGATGGCCGTTGTAGAAATGGAAGCCATCGAGGTACATGTTCAACGCGCGAATCGGCGGTTTGTCCTGCAACCATTGCGCGCCGACTTCGAGCATTTCAGTGTCGGAGGCTTTGGCCTGGCCCGGTGTCTGCACCGGTGACTCGGTGTTGCTCATCGCACAACCGGTCAGCGCGGCGACCATCAAACCGACGGGAACCCAACGTCCCTGCAAGGTTTTATTACGCATGTTTCGCTCCTCGGACATTCAGTAACGGGCGCGTGCTGGCCCTGTTCTGCAACTGAAAGCAGGAGAACGGCAGAGTTCGAAAAAGCTGCGTGCGGATCAGACTGGAGAGATCGTTGCCAGTACGCCGATCAGGATGGTCAAGGTCAGAAAGCCGCCGAGGAAAATTGCCATCTTGTACATGTTGCGCTCCTTGATGCTGAGTGTGCGGTGCACCGGACGCTTCGGGATGAGGTCGGAGGGTGAATGTCCGCACTGCCCGGGCATTCTGAGGCTGTGGCTGTACTGAATACAGAGGCAGATGAAACAGAAAAATACGGATCAGATGCGCATCTGATCCGCTTCGGGCATGGACCGGTATTCAGCCCGAAACTTGACGATCCACTTTGCGCCGGGTTGATCTACAGTCATTGCCGCCAACCATAATAAAAACCGGAGTGACCATGCCCGACCTCGCCTTGCAGCCCAACGTCGCCGCATCCCTCGCGCGCTGGCACGAGATGATCCGCAGCGGCAATCTCAAAGCCCTGCCTGAACTGCTCGATCCGCAAGCTGTGTTCCGCTCGCCCATGGCCCACACGCCCTACCCCGGCGCGCCGGTGGTGGCGATGATCCTCAACACCGTGTTCGAAGTCTTTGAAGATTTCGCCTATCACCGCGAACTGGCGACGGCGGATGGCTTGAATGTGATCCTGGAATTCAGTGCCAAGGTCGGCACCAAGGAACTGAAAGGCATCGACATGATTCGCTTCGACGCCAGCGGCAAGATCGTCGAGTTCGAAGTGATGGTTCGGCCGTTGAGCGGATTGCAGGCACTGGGCGAAGAAATGGGCCGGCGCCTCGGTGCCTACCTGGCGAACGCGAAAGCCTGACCCTACCGAATGTAGGAGCTGACGAGTGCAACGAGGCTGCGATCTTTTGATCTTGATCTTGATCTTGATCTTCAAACGTCAAAGTCAAAGTCAAAGTCAAAAGATCGCAGCCTCGTTGCACTCGTCAGCTCCTACCGGAACCAGGCCACAAAAAAACCCACTGACCGTCGCCGGTTCAGTGGGTTTTGTGTGTCAGGGTTCTGGTTACAGAGCCATGTCACGTGCAGCGTTTTCCTTCGGTGCTACGGCTTTATCAGCCGCAGGTGCCGCTGGAGCAGCTACCTGACCGATCACCGGAGGGGTCGGCAGTTCGAGGATTTTCGCGGTGTAAGCCCACTCGGCAGCCACTTTGGCCGGATCGCTGTTCAGCTGGGTGCCATAGCTCGGCACGATCTGGTGCAGCTTGGTCTGCCACTCAGGGGTTGCGACTTTGTCTTTGAAGACTTTCTGCAGCACGCTCAGCATGATCGGTGCAGCAGTCGACGCGCCTGGCGATGCGCCCAGCAGGCCGGCGATCGAGCCGTCTTGCGAAGCCACGATCTCGGTGCCCAGTTTCAGCACGCCGCCAGCGGCTTCATCACGCTTGATGATTTGCACGCGCTGGCCGGCTTGCCACAGGCGCCAGTCTTCGGCCTTGGCGTTCGGGAAGTATTCCTTCAGCGCGTTCAGACGGTCTTCATCCGACAGCATCAGTTGACCGGCAAGGTACTCGACCAGCGGGTATTCCTTGATGCCGACCTTGGTCATTGGCCAGATGTTGTGGGTGGTGGTGCTGGTCAGCAGGTCAAAGTACGAACCTTCCTTGAGGAACTTGGTGCTGAAGGTCGCGAACGGGCCAAACAGAATGACGCGCTTGCCGTCCAGAACACGGGTGTCCAGGTGCGGAACCGACATCGGTGGCGCGCCAACCGAAGCCTTGCCGTAGGCCTTGGCCAGATGCTGCTCGGCAATGCTTGGGTTGTCGGTTACCAGGAACGAGCCGCCAACCGGGAAGCCTGCGTATTCCTTGGCTTCAGGAATGCCCGACTTCTGCAGCAGGTGCAAGGCACCGCCGCCAGCGCCGATGAACACGAACTTGGCGTCGGTTTCGGTTTTGCTGCCGTCTTTCAGGTTTTTGTAGCTGACACGCCAAGTGCCATCGGCGTTCTTGGTGATGTCTTCGACTTCGCTCGACAGTTTCAGATCGAAGTTGGGCTTGGTCTGCAGGTGAGCGGCGAACTGGCGGGTGATTTCGCCGAAGTTCATGTCCGTACCCAGCGGGCTCCAGGTGGCCGCGATTTTCTGGTTCGGGTCACGCCCTTCCATCATCAGCGGCACCCACTTCTTGATCACCGCCGGATCTTCGGAGTACTGCATGCCGGCAAACAGCGGGCTCGCCTGCAGGGCTTCGTAGCGCTTTTTCAGGAACTTGATGTTGTCATCGCCCCACACGAAGCTCATGTGCGGTGTGGTGTTGATGAACGAGCGAGGGTTTTTCAGCACGCCCTGTTGAACCTGCCACGCCCAGAACTGACGGGAGACCTGGAACGCTTCGTTGATCTCGACGGCTTTCGGGATCGTGACGTTGCCCTTGTCGTCTTCCGGGGTGTAGTTCAGCTCGGCGAGGGCCGAGTGACCGGTACCGGCGTTGTTCCAGCCGTTGGAGCTTTCCAGGGCAACGCCGTCGAGGCGCTCGACCATTTCCATCGACCAGCTCGGTTCCAGCTCATTGATCCACACACCCAGGGTGGTGCTCATGATGCCGCCGCCGATCAGCAGGACGTCAACTTTCTTCGCTTCGGCAGCATTGGCAGACGACATCCCCATCGCCAAAGCCAGCCCCAGCAAGGCTGTGTTCACTTTCTTAAACATCTGTTGCACCTATGATAAAACGCCTTCCGCCCGTCGTTGTTATCAGTCTGCGTTGCGCTGTATTGACGCTCAGGCTGGCGTCGCGCGATCCGGCACACTGCAATATTGACGGGTGGGCACACAAGGCCGATATGTGGCATCGACCTCAGTTAATGTCCCTTCTGAACTGACTTCTTATCGTTATTGGCTTCAGCTGCTTGAGCGACAGGGATCCCGTCGGCCCGCCCGAAAGGCAAGCCAACCGAATTAGGTCAAATCAAATTGGCGCGGAGAATATCACGCCAGGGCGAACCCGCGCGTCTGTTCCCGACTTGAAAGTCTTTTTCCGCTCTGAAGCTTATCGGCCACAGCGCGCGGAACATGACGCCACTGCGGTGCGTACCGTCAGTTTTTTTGCGCGATGCGCATCGCAACTCAGCGAATCAGTGCACACGCCCCGTTGCTCCTGAAGAAAATAACCTGCTACGTTGTACGATGACTGACGAATTCGACTTCAGTCATTTCCATCCAATAACAACAAGGAAACAACATGACCAAGTCCCGCCTCCTCATCGGTTTGTTCTGCGCCTTCAGCGCCTGCGCCATGGCCGCCCCTGCCCCAGCGGAAAAACAAGTGGCGCAAGCGGTCGATCATCTGACCCAGGCGATGCTGCACAAAGACATCGCCGAACTGAACGCCCTCACCGCGCCGAACCTGACCTACGGCCATTCCAGCGGCAAAATTCAGGACAAGCAGGAATTCATCGCCGACATCGAAACCGGTCGCAGCGCATTCAAGACCCTCGAAATGCAAAAGCAGACCATCACCCTGTCCGGCGATACCGCGCTGGTGCGCCACCACTTTTCCGCGCAGGCGTTGAAGGGGACCGAGGTCATTCCCACCGAGATCGAGAATTTCCAGATCTGGCAGAAACAGGGCGGGAAATGGTTGTTGGTGGGGCGACAAGCGTTCAAATTTTGATTGAAGTAAGTCTCTGAGATAGATGTAGCCTGAACTGTCCTCATCGCGAGCAGGCTCACTCCTACAAGGGGCGGCGGCGTAACGCAGATCGCATTCACACCGTCAATCCCCTGTAGGAGTGAGCCTGCTCGCGATAGCGCCAGTCCAGACAACCAAAAACCCTTACCTGAAAATCACAACCGAAACCGATCCACCGATCGTGCCAACTGCCCCGCCAGATCCGACAACTCATCCGTAGTCGTCGCCGTCTGCCCGATCACCCGGCTATTCCCTTCGGACATCCCGGCAATCATCTCCACCTGATGGGCGATTTCGTTACTGGCCTGACTCTGTTCGCCAATCGTGCGAGTGATGTCATTGACCAGTTGCGTGGTGCTGAGCGTCGCATCGAGGATTTCGCGAATAGCCCGCTCGACTTCCGCCGTCACCGCCATGCCCTTGTCGACCTGCGCCACGCCCGCCTCCATGCTGCTGACCGCCTCGCGCGTGCTGTTCTGAATGCGCGCGACCATCGCGGCGATCTCCTGGGTCGAGGCGCTGGTGCGCGCGGCCAGACTGCGCACTTCATCGGCGACCACGGCAAAACCACGGCCCTGCTCACCCGCACGTGCTGCCTCGATCGCCGCGTTGAGCGCCAGCAGATTGGTCTGGTCGGCGATGCTCTTGATCACCTGAATGATGTTGAAGATTGCCTCGGATTCCTGATCCAGCGTGCGGATCACTTGCGCCGACTGCTGCGCCGAGCGGGCGATGTCGTCCATGTCGCTGACCACTTGGTGAATCACCCCGCCGCCCTGCTTGGCCAGAGTCTCAGCCTGATTGGCCATGCTCAGGGCACGTTCGGCGTGGCGGGTGATTTCTTCGATACTGGCGGTCATCTGGCTGGCAGCGGCGGCCATGGTCCCGGCGGCAACGCTTTGTTGCTGGCTGCTGTCGGCGACCTGATGGCAGCCGTGGCTGAGTTGCTCGCTCATGCCACTGACACCGTGGGCGTTGCGCCGGACCACGTCGATCATGTTGCGCAGATCGCGCTGCATCGTCGCCAGCGTGCGGATCAAGGCACTGGCTTCGTCTTTGCCGCTGGGCTCGACAATCGGCTCGCTGAGATTGCCATGGGCGATGCTTTCGGCGATGCGACTGGCGGATTTCAGCGGCCCAAGGATGCTGCGCATCACCCAGCGGCCCTGAATCAGCAGCAACAACAGACTGGCGATCAGGACGACGCCGAGGGCGAGATTGGCATTGCGAATGGCCGCTTCAGTGCCTTCGCTGGTTTGCCCGGTGTTGCTTTCAATCAACTCGCTGAGCGTCGCCATCTGTTCTTCGAGCTGGCTGAACGCGGTGCTGAATCGACCGAGTTGCTGTTGCGCGGCGTCGGGGTTGTCCAGCGCCACGGCGACAATCTGCTCGGCGGATTTGATATAGGTGTCGAGGCTCGGTTTGATCTGCTCCAGCGCCGTGCGCAGCGGCGGGCTGATCGGCAGTTTCAGGTTGTCATCCAGCACTTCACGAAAATGCCCGGCGTGCTCGGCCAGCGAATCACGCACTTCCGTCGCGGCGCCGGTGCCTTTGCCCAGGCCGACCAACATCGCCGAATACACGTCGGCGCGCAGGGCGTCGTGCATCATGTCGGCTTCCATGTGATTGCGCAGTGCGCTCATGCTCACCGTGTTATCGCCGACCGCCGTGGCCATCCGCAGGTTGCCGACGTAACTGACCAGACTCACGATCAGCGCTGTCAGCAGGCTGGTCGCAATCAGCAACACCAAACGCAGTTTGATCGACACCTTGGAATCTCCCGTGGGCACGCTGGATTGCGCTTGTCGGATTTCAGTTAAGCCTATTGGCATGGAACTGCCGACACAGAGCGTATCGGCTGATGTCAGCGGCGACTTGAATCCGGCAAAACTTTTGGATCGAGCGGCCAGTCACACCTTGCACCACCGCTGGATAACGCCTTCATCGCCGGTTAACCCCGGCAGGCTATCAATCCAGCGCTTCGAACATTCATGCAGCTGAAGGAAACGCTTATGAAACGCGCACTGTGGTTTGGTCTGCTCGGCACCCTGGCAATCGGCACCGCACAGGCGGCAACGGAGAAAGTCGCGATCAATCTGGTCAGCGCCGACGGTGCGCCGCAGGCGATCGGTTCGGTCACGGTCAGCGAAACGCCCTACGGTCTGCTGTTCACGCCCGAGCTGAAAGCGTTGCCGGCCGGCATTCACGGTTTCCATGTTCATGAAAACGGCAGCTGCGAAGCGGGCACCAAGGATGGGGTCAAAGGCGCGGCACTGGCCGCTGGCGGACACTTCGATCCGGCGAAAACCGGCAAGCATCTTGGCCCGTACGCCGATGGGCATCTGGGTGATCTGCCGGCGGTGTATGTCACCGCCGACGGTGTCGCCAACTACCCGGTGCTGGCGCCGCGTCTGAAGAAAATCTCCGAGATCAAGGGCCACGCCCTGATGATTCACGCCGGCGGCGATAACCATTCCGACATGCCCAAGCCACTGGGCGGTGGCGGCGATCGCATGGCCTGCGGGGTGATCTGATCCGACTGAGCGGGATAATGCCCTGACCCAAGGCTTTTTTCCGCTCACGGAACTCCGACGCGCCGATTATCTCTGAAGCTATGTAGTCCCTTCTCTTTTTGCTTCGCGCTTGTGGAGGAACACGTCATGCGCAAGTTAGTCCTGATTTCTTCTCTAATGCTTTGCCTGCCGGTCGGTTCGGCGCTGGCCCGTGTTGATGCGGGTGACGTCGCCACTTCGGCAGGTGTCTCCGCGTCGCTGTACTCGACCTTCAAGGATGACAAAATGGTGATTCCGGCCCGTGACGACGTGTCTGCCTTTGTCGCCAGCGGTGGAGCCATTCGTGGGGTTTATCTTGAGTCGGTACTGCAACAGGTGCGTCAGGCCAACCCTGGCTTGAACGCCAGCGACGAAGACCTGGCCAACGCCATTCTGGTGCAATACGAAGGCGTGCAGCAGTAGTCACGAGGGATACAGCGGCCGATGGACGGCCGCTGAGTGCGCATAGGCAAAAACGTCCGACGGCCTCTATGATGGAGGCCATGACGACCACCGTGCCCTTGCGCTCACCCTGCCCACCCGGCGCCTGCATCTGCGGGCGCGATCCCTTGCTTGAAACGCCCGGAGCGGATCTGCGCATCCTGCGCCTGACTCGCGCAGAGGAAAAAATCCTCCTGGCGCGTCTGGAACAACTCAAAGACCTCGACGACCTCAAACGTCTGCAACAGCGCATGTATGAGCAGTTGGGCATCCGCGTCGACGTTGCACCGGGTTTCAATGAAGTGCGCACCATGCGCGGCATTGCCATTCAGATTGACGATCTGCCGGGGCTGTGCCGCAAGACCCGTGCGGCGATCCCGGCGGCGATTCGCAAGGGTCTGGAAAACCACCCGCAAATCGCCTTCGAACTGCTCAACGCCCACGACTTGCTGCGCGACACCTGATCACTTTTTCATGCCGACGCGCTTGCGCATCTCGGCGGTAATGGTCTGACGGGTTTTCTTCATGTCCGCCCAAGGCTCATCGCCGACTTCGGTCAGACGCTCGTGCACGTTGTAAATGTTCCAGTGATTACCGCCCTTGATCTCCGCGACCTCCTCTCGGTACAGCGGCACGGAAACCGGCATGCCTTCCCGCGCCCGTGCGGCATAGGCGCAGATGGTGGTGGCGCCGAGGCCGTTGCGCAGGTAATCGATAAAGATCCGCCCGACACGGTTTTTCGGTCCGGACACCGCCGAAATACGATCCGGCAGCAACTTGGCCATGTGGCTGACGATGGCGTGACTGAAGTCCTTCACTTCGTCCCAGCCGTGCTTGCGCGTCAAGGGCACCACCAGGTGAATGCCTTTGCCGCCACTGGTTTTCAGGAAGGCTTTGAGTCCCAGTTCATCGAGCACGGTGAGGGTCAGCGCGGTGGCTTCTACCATGCTTTTCCATGGCAACGCCGGATCCGGGTCGAGGTCGAGGACGAAGCGATCGGGCTTGTCCAGATCCACCGTCGTGGCGTTCCAGGTGTGCAGCTCCACCGTGCTCATCTGCACCGCCCCGACCAGCGCTTCGGGATTATTGATCATCATCACTGGCTGGCCGGTGACGTCCTTGTCCAGTGTCGAAATCCCGGGGATGGCAAGGCGTTCGGCGTTCTTCTGAAAGAACAGTTCGCCGGCAATGCCATCCGGTGCGCGCACCAATGCCACGGGGCGATCCTTGAGTTGCGGGAGGATGTGTTCAGCAACGCTGGCGTAATACTGCGCCAGTTGCATCTTGGTGGGGCCGCTGACTGCATCGATCCCCCGATCCGGGTGCGTGATGCGCCCCTTGCCGCCGGCCAGCCCCGCCTGCGACGGTGCGGTTTCGGCTTTGCTGGCGGCGGTTTTCTTCGCTGGTTGTTTGGCGGCGGTTTTGGTTTTTTCGGGTTTTTGGTCTTTTCGGATTTTTTTGACTTGGGAGCTTTCTCAGGCTTTGCTCGCTCCTCTGTAATGTCCTTGGCCGGTTTGTCATCGCGCAAACCATGGAACACGGCGTGCCGCACCGAGCCGTCCTTGGTCATCTCGGCGAACGCCACCTCCGCCAGCAATTTCGGTTTCAGCCAGTGCACGCCCTTGGCCTCGAAACCACTGGGCGGATTGACCACCGCAGCGCTTTTGGTCTGTAGCGGCTTGAGCTGGGCGAGGATGCTTTTCAACGTGGTTTCGTTGAACCCGGTGCCAACCTTGCCGGCATAGCGCAACTCGCCGCTGTCACCGTCGTGCAGACCGAGCAGCAAAGCACCGAAGGCACTGCGCGCACCTTTCGGATCGGTATAGCCGACGATGACGAACTCTTGCCGATGCTTGCATTTGAGCTTGATCCAGTCGCCACTGCGCCGCGACACGTAGGGCGAACCGAGGCGCTTGCCGATCAGGCCTTCCATCTGCATCTGGCAGGCGCTGTTGAGCAGTGCGTCGGGAGTTTCTTCGAAGGCTTCGGAGAAGCGCAGCGGTGAAGAATCTTTCTGTGCGCCAAGGATCGTGCTCAGCGCCGCACGCCGCTCTTCGACCGGAACATCACGCAGGTCGACGCCGTTGAGGTACGGCACGTCGAACAGGTAATAAACGATGTTGCCGCTGCGTCCGGCATCGAAGGCATTTTGCAGCGCCTGAAAATCCGGCACACCCTGCTCGTTGGCCACGACCATTTCGCCGTCAAGCCACGCCGATTCAAGGCCCAGTGCCGCCAGCGCCTTGGCCTGCTGCGGCAGTTTATGCGTCCAGTCGTGGCCATTGCGGGTAAACAGCTGCACCTCATCGTGATCGATCCGCGCCATGATCCGATAGCCATCGAACTTGATCTCGTAGCTCCACTGCCCTTCTGGCGCGCTATCGACTAATGTGGCCAGTTCCGGTTTGATCAACGCCGGCAGCTTGGCCTTGCGCGCGCCATTGAGCTGCCCAGACGCCTGTTTGCGTGGCTTGGCCGGGGCCTTCTTCAGCGGTTTGGCCTGTTCGGCGGCGAGCGTGGGTTTGCCGACAATCGTGCGCTCACTGAGCACGCTGTCGGGTTCGGCGACCAGCACGTCGAAGTCATCCTGCGGGCGCGCGGCATTGTCTTGATGCTTGATCAGAAACCATTGTTCTTTCTTGCCCGGCATGTGCGTGCGTACCAGATTCCACACGCCGCCGAGCTTCTCGCCCTGCAACTCGAACTTGAGCCGACCCTTGGCATAGGCCTTGTGCGGATCCTCCAGCGGAATCCACACGCCGCGATCCCAGACGATCACATCGCCGGCGCCGTAATGCCCCTCGGGAATGCTGCCCTCGAACGTCGCGTAATCGAGCGGATGATCCTCGACATGAATCGCCAGGCGCTTGACCTTGGGATCCAGCGACGGCCCCTTCGGCACCGCCCAGCTTTTCAGCGCGCCATCGAGTTCCAGGCGAAAGTCGTAATGCAGGTGCGAAGCATCGTGCTTCTGGATGCAGAACTGCAAAGCATGGTCCTTGGCAGACTTGCGCCCCGGGCGCTTGACCGCAGCCGGTTCCGAAGTCGCGGAAAAATCACGCATGCGGTTGTAATCGTCGAGGTTCCTGTTCATGAGCACACCGATGGCAGACGGGTTCTGTTATGCAGAAGAGCGACACGGCGGCGGAAAAATTCAATCGACGTAAAAAAGCCCCGGACGGATGGAGCGGCTGGGGCTCGGGTGTAGAGTTTTACAGCGGATCAGGCTTGTCCTTTCGCCTGTTTTTCCAGATGCACCTGCAGGTCTGGATCGATCTGTAAGGCCGCGGCCAGCTCGTCGAGATAGCTGCGTTCGGCATCCTGTTGGTCGTCCACCAGCATCACGCTGGCCAGATACATTTCCGCGGCCACGGCCGGGTCGCCGTCCGCAGACTGCGCTACTTCGCTGGGATCCAGCGGTTTGGCGACTTCGGCGTCGAGCCATTGCTGCAACTGCGGATCCGCAGTGTGTTTGCCGATTTCGCTGCTGATCAGGTGCTTCTCTGCGTCGTCGATACGCCCGTCAGCCTTGGCGGCGGCGATCAAGGCGCGGAGCACCGCGTGGCTGTGGGTTTCGATTTGCGGGCCGGCGAGCAGGTCGGCGGTTTGTGGCAGGTCTGGCGGCGCCTTGCTGGCCTGGCTGCGTTGCCAGGCTTGATACGCCTGGTAGGCCATCATGCCCAGCGAAGCGAGGGCCGCGTAATGGGTGCCGCCGGAACGACTTCGGTTGCCGCCACCCAAGGCACTTCCCAAGCCGCCACCACCGAGCAAGCCTCCCAGTAACCCACCCAAGCCGCCGAGTCCGCCGGAAGCCGCGCCAGCACCTGCGCGGGTCTGCCCTCCACCGCCCAACAGGCCGCCAAGCAATCCGCCCAGGCCATCGCCGGCCGCAGCACCACGTTGTTGTCCCGCCGAGGCCTGGCCTCGCAGCAGTTGTTCGAGCAAATCGCTGGTATTCATGTCGTCATCCTCAAGGCCACGGCCCGATTGCGTCAGGCAACGATAGACCGACGCGGCCATAGCGCCAGCACCGTTTGGCTGACGCCCGATAATCGATAAATCGCCACGCAAGAAATTTTCCGCCAGCCAGCTAAGATTCAAGGGTGGTGAACCTTATCCCGGCCAAACCGGTCGATAGCTGCAACCCGACCCGGTTTGCCGACGCCCTTCCTGACGATGGGCGATACCCGGCTTGCTTCACTTTCTGGAGAACGCCCCCGTGATATCCACCGTACACATCGCCAGGCTGAAAGCATGGGGCGCCCATGGTTTTACCGCGACCGGCGTGGTCACCGCCTTCCTTGCCACCCTCGCCCTGCTGGAAAACCAGCCGATCCATTGCCTGATGTGGCTGGGCGTCGCGCTGATCGTCGACGGCCTCGATGGCGCACTGGCGCGCAAGGTCAATGTGCAATCGGTGTTGCCGAGTTTCGACGGCTCGATCCTTGATCTGGTGATCGACTACCTGACTTATGTGTTCATCCCGGCACTGTTTATCTACCGCTACATTCCCCTCCCCGATTACACCTTGTTGCTGACGGTGTCGGTGATTCTGGTGTCCTCGCTGTTCTGCTTCTGCAACGTCAACATGAAGAGCAAGGACAACTACTTTGTCGGTTTCCCGGCGGCCTGGAACGTGGTTGCGCTGTGCTTGTACATCATTGGCCCGGGGCCGTGGATCACCTTCCTCACCGTGATCGGTCTGGCGCTGCTGACGGTGACGCGGATGAAGTTCCTGCACCCGTTCCGCGTGCGCCGTTTCATGCCGATCAACATTGCGGTGACGGCGATCTGGCTGTTGTGCAGTCTGTCGCTGGTGCTCAATCACCCGGTAATCAACCCACTGGTGATGGGCTTGTGGCTGCTGATGTCGGCATATTTCCTGGGGATCTGCATCTGGCGCACGGCGCTGGAGTGGTTTGATCGCGGCCACTCGAAATAAGCAAATCCCCCTGTAGCAGCGAGCCTGCTCGCGATAGCGGTGTATCAGTCGAATGATTTTCAGCTGACCCACCGCTATCGCGAGCAGGCTCACTCCTACAGGGGTTGTTCATTTGTCCAGAACTAACGTTTGGTTATCACCACTTCCAGATACTCACTCGGCACCACCAGCGACGCCTCTCCCGCCCGGTTCGAGCGGTTGAGCAACTCCGTCAGATCATCCTCCAGCGCCTGCCCAGCCTCTGGCGTCAACACCGCAAATGCCTTGTGCACCGGCCCGTACCAGTGGCGAAAGATGTCAATGAAATGCGCCGCGGAGCGATAGCGGAAGTTGAAGTGGTTGCGCGTCACCCGCACGACAAAATCGCGATCATCGAAATGCTTGTGCAGCCATGCATCCGAGCCCCAATTCGATGGAGGCTGTGCAACCGCAGGCGGTGGCAGATGCTGACCGAGGATCTTGAACATCTGACCGACGAAGCCCTCCGGCGTCCAGTTCGCCATACCGATCCGCCCGCCCCGACGACAGACCCGGCCCAGCTCACTCGCAGCGGTCACCTGATCGGGCGCAAACATCACCCCAAACGTGGACAGCACGGCGTCGTAGCTTTCGTCGGGAAACGGCAGCGCTTCGGCATCGGCCACCTGGAAAATCACCTCCAGATGCTCGGCCCGGGCGCGGTCCTGACCGCGCTCCAGCAGTGCCGCCACGTAATCGGTCGAGGTCACCACACAACCGCGCCGCGCCGCTGCCAGAGTGGCGTTGCCATTGCCGGCAGCGACATCCAGCACTTCTTCGTCACAACGCAGATCGCGGGCTTCGGCGAGGCATTCGCCGACGATTTGCAACGTGGTGCCGATCACGGCGTAGTCGCCACTGGCCCAAGCGACTTTCTGACGTTCCTTCAGGGCAGTGAGATCAATCGGGGTACTCATGACAGCGAGCTCCGTGGCATAGAGAATGCACAGGCTGCGACGCGGACCGTGCTTGCTCACTATCGCGCCGAGGCTGCCCGGCGTCCCTGTCAATCGTCCGGCGAGCCCATAAACCGGGGACTTTGCCGATGAGCGGTGGAAATCTGTCAAGCCCATGAAACAGGTTGGCTGGCATAGGGCTGCAGATACTGGCAATGGCTCATGGGTCGCGACCCATGAGCCATTGTTATTGCGATCAAGCCGCCGGCGCCTTGGCCTCCTCCAGCAACTGCTTGATCATCTGCTCCTGCTCCGCATAACGACCTTCACCGAAGTGGCTGTAACGCACTTGGCCCTTGGCGTCGATCAGGTAATGCGCCGGCCAGTACTGGTTGTCGAAGTGGCGCCAGATCGCGTAGTCGTTGTCGATCGCTACCGGGTAGGTGATGCCGAGTTTTTTCACCTGACCCTTGACGTTGTCGATGATGCGTTCGTAGCCATACTCCGGCGTATGCACGCCGATCACCACCAGGCCGTCCTTCTCATATTTCTGCGCCCAGTCTTTGACATACGGAAGGGTGTGCTGGCAGTTGATGCAGTCGTAGGTCCAGAAATCCACCAGCACCACTTTGCCGCGCAGGGATTCGGCGCTGAGTTCGGGGGAGTTGAGCCACTGCACAGCGCCGGACAGCGACGGCATCGCGCCCTGGGCGTCGTCCATCATCGAATCCGCGCGGACCTTGCTGACGAAGTAGTCGACCACTTTCGGCACGTTTTCCAGGACGTTTTTCTCGACGCTGGCAACGCCTTCCGAAGAGGTGTTGGCGAGCAGGGTTTTGTCCGCGCCGGTGGCGATCACTGCGACCGTAGCCAGCACCGCAACCCCGGCACCGCGGCGCAACCAGCCACTGAACGGGATCGACGGCTTCAGTCGATTGACCAGACCGCGCCCGGCGAAGATCAACGTGCCCAGCGACAAGGCACTGCCGGCGCCGTAAGCCAGCAGCAACAGGCTGGTCTGCGCATTGGCACCTTGCAGCATCGCGCCGGTGAGAATCACTCCAAGGATCGGCCCGGCACAAGGCGCCCACAACAGGCCGGTGGCGACACCGAGCATGATCGAGGCCATGGGTCCTGCGCGTTTACGGGTGTCCTGATCGAGGCGATTGCCCAACGCGACAAAGGGTTTGGTCAGCCAGTCACCGACCCGGGCCGAGATCAGCGACAGGGCAAACAGCGCCATGACCAACAGGGCCACGTGGCGGCCGGTGTTGCTGGCCTCAATCACCCACTCGCTGCTGACCACGGCGAGGCTGGAGATCAACGCAAAGGTCAGCGCCATGCCGCCGAGGGTGAGCAGGATCGAGGAGCGTGTACGGTTGGCGCCAGCGAACAGAAACGGCACCACCGGGAGGATGCACGGACTGAGGACGGTCAGCAGACCGCCGAGAAATGCGATGAGGTACATGACGGGTCACCTTGAAATGGGGGCTGGGCGCACAACCGGGCAGCGAGGGGATATGTCCGCCTCGCTAGCTCGCTTTATTGACGCCGTGGCTCATGCGTTCTGGCCGTCCAGCAACTGCGCTTGTGGCGTGCGACTGGCACCGTTTTCCGCGACCAGTTGGCCCTGCGGTGTGCGGCTGGAACCATCAGCGGCGAGCGTCTGGCCCTGCGGCGTGCGGCTGGAACCGTCAGCGGCAAGCGTCTGGCCCTGCGGCGTGCGGCTCGAACCATCAGCGGCGAGCGTCTGGCCCTGCGGCGTGCGGCTCGAACCATCAGCGGCGATCAGTGCATCGCTGCCCTCCTTCGCCACTGTGGTCAGCTGAAAGCAGGTGCTGCTGGCGCAACTGCTTTGCTCCACGGCACTGTTGGCGTGGGCGGCGGCACCGGTGAAGGCGAAGGCTGCTGCGGTCAGAAAGCGCGAGACGTTGTTCATGGCAAAACTCCTTGCAGAAAAAGTAGGGATGACTCAGTTCTGGTTGTTGCAGCCGTCAGCGAATTTGCTGTAATCCAGCTCGCGGGTCTTGCCGGCGGAATCGAGGTAGGTCATGCGCGCCTCGGTGATGCCGCAGGTCACCGAGGTGTCTTCGGTCATCGACAGCACTTTCTTGATATCCAGATGGGTGCCGTAGGTGTAGGTTTGCCGGCTGACGTCAGCTTCGGCGTGGGCCGACAGGGTGCAGATGTTCAGAGCGGCGAACAGGCAGGCGGCGAATACGGATTTGTTGTTCATGGTGGTGTCCTCAAGGCTTCAGTGGGTTTTGAGCCGAGGCAATCTGTGTGTGCCTCGATGGAGCCTATTTGAGGCGCTCGAGGTATCGCGTCTGTGTCAGGAAAGGACGAGAATCACTCGTTGTGTATCCACGCCATGTGTAGATACACAGCGATACAAACCCCGGTAAAAATCGCGTTTTTGCGTCGGCGTGTATCCGCCGTTGCGGCAGATACACTGCAATACAAAGGCAGGCAGGCGTGCGGTTTCCGGCGCTATAGACTGCACGGCATTCCCCTTTTGACAGAGGCTTGAACCGATGGAACATGTCGATCACATTCTCATCGTCGACGACGACCGCGAGATCCGTGAACTGGTAGGCAACTACCTGAAGAAAAACGGCCTGCGCACCACAGTGGTCGCCGATGGCCGGCAGATGCGCAGCTTCCTGGATGCCAATACTGTCGACCTGATCGTGCTCGACATCATGATGCCCGGCGACGATGGTCTGCAGCTGTGCCGCGAATTGCGCGTGGGCAAACACAAGGCGACGCCGGTGCTGATGCTCACCGCGCGCAACGATGAAACCGACCGCATCATCGGCCTGGAAATGGGCGCCGACGATTACCTGACCAAACCCTTTGCCGCCCGTGAACTGCTGGCGCGGATCAACGCCGTGTTGCGCCGCACACGCATGTTGCCGCCGAACCTGGTGGTCACCGAAGCCGGACGCTTGCTGGCCTTCGGTCGCTGGCAACTGGACACTTCGGCGCGGCACCTGCTCGACAGCGACGGCACCATGGTTGCCCTCAGCGGCGCCGAATACCGCCTGCTGCGCGTATTCCTCGACCACCCGCAACGGGTGCTCAGCCGCGATCAGTTGCTCAACCTGACCCAGGGTCGCGAGGCCGATCTGTTCGACCGTTCCATCGATCTATTGGTCAGTCGCTTGCGTCAACGTCTGCTTGACGATGCCCGCGAACCGGCCTACATCAAGACTGTGCGCAGTGAAGGTTATGTGTTTTCGCTGCCGGTCGAACTGCTTGGGGCGTCGGCATGAAACTCAAGCTGCAATGGCCGCGCACCCTCGCCTCGCGCCTCTCGCTGATTTTTCTGATCGGGCTGATTCTGGCGCAGGGCCTGTCGTTCGGCGCGCAGTATTACGAGCGCTACCAGAGCGCGAAAAGCACCATGCTCGGCAACCTTGAAACCGACGTCTCGACCTCGATGGCGATCCTCGATCGCCTGCCCGCCGCCGAACGCGAGGCCTGGTTGCCGCGCCTGGCACGGCGCAATTACGGCTACCTGCTCAATGAGGGCGAACCGGGCATGCCGGTGACCTCGGCTGAAGAATCCGTTGCGATTGCCTCGATTACCGCGGCCATCGGCGGCACTTATCCATTGGTGTTTACCGAGGTTCCCGGCGGTCCGAGACGACATTTCCAGGGCCATCTGCGCCTGAGCGACGGTAGCCCGGTGACCATCGATATCCGTCCGGCGATGGTGCCGCTGTCGCCGTGGTTGCCAGTGGTGCTGCTGGGCCAACTGGCGCTGCTGATCCTCTGCACCTGGCTCGCCGTGCGCATCGCCATTCGCCCCCTCACCCGCCTCGCCAATGCGGTGGAAACGCTCGACCCCAACGCGCATCCGATCAAACTCGACGAGCAAGGGCCGACCGAAGTGGTCCACGCAGCGCGGGCGTTCAACGCCATGCAGACGCGCATCGCCGCCTACCTGAAAGAACGCATGCAACTGCTCGCCGCGATTTCCCACGACTTGCAAACACCGATCACCCGGATGAAATTGCGTGCGGAGTTCATGGACGACTCGGTGGAAAAAGACAAACTGAGCAGCGACCTCGGCGAGATCGAACATCTGGTGCGCGAAGGCGTGGCCTACGCCCGCAGCGTTCACGGCGCCACCGAAGAAAGCCGCCGTACCGATCTCGACTCGTTCCTCGACAGCCTCGTGTTCGACTATCAGGACATGGGCAAGGACGTGCAGCTCGGCGGCAAGAGCAAAGCGGTGATCGAAACCCGTCCGCAAGCGCTGCGCCGGGTCCTGGTGAACCTGACCGACAACGCCCTGAAATTCGCCGGCGCCGCGCAACTGCAGGTCGAAGCGCAGGGCAACAGCCTGTCGGTGAAAGTCCTCGATCGCGGCCCGGGCATCGCCGAGGCCGAACTGGCGCAGGTGCTGGAACCGTTTTACCGCGTGGAAAACTCGCGCAACCGCGACACCGGTGGCACCGGGCTCGGGCTGGCAATTGCCCAGCAATTGGCGATGGCGCTGGGTGGTTCGCTGCTGCTGAGCAATCGCGAGGGCGGCGGCCTGTGCGCTGAGCTCAGGTTGCCGCTGCCACGCTGAGAAAAACACCGACTAGACTCAATCAGTACCCAGTCGAGGGGGCCGCAGGACTTCTGCTGTGCCCTGCCCTTATCCGTGACCACCGCCCGGTGGCGCCTGCCTCGACATTCAACGCCGCCGGACGGTGATCCTGTTTCAGGAGCACACGTGATGAATGAGGCGAAGCTCAACGAATTCATGGGCAAACTGGTCAGCGACATGGGCGGCGCGGCGATGCTGGCCAATGTCATCGTCGGCGAAGAACTCGGTCTGTACCGGGCGATGGCCGACAGCCAACCGATCAGCCCCGAAGCCCTCGCAGCAAAAACCACCTGCAATCCGCGCCTGGTGCGCGAATGGCTCAGCGCCCATGCCGCATCCGGTTACATGGAGCACCTCGACGGTCAGTTTCGCTTGCCGGAAGAACAGGCGCTGGCGCTGGCCGTGGAGGATTCGCCGGTGTACGTCGCCGGCGGTCTCGGCGTGGTGGCGTCGTTTTTCCATGACAAGGACAAACTGGTCAAAGCCATGCGCGGCAATGGCGCGCTGTCCTGGGGCGATCACCACCCGTGCATGTTCAGCGGCACCGAACGCTTCTTCCGCCCCGGCTACAAAGGTCACCTGATCGCTGAATGGCTGCCGGCACTGGAAGGCGTGGTGGCGAAACTGGAACGCGGCGCCAAAGTCGCCGACATCGGCTGCGGCCACGGCGCCTCGACGGTGATCATGGCCCAGGCGTTTCCCAGGTCGCAGTTTGTCGGCTTCGACTTCCACGCGCCCTCCGTCACCGTCGCCACGCAACGGGCCGAAGAAGGTGGCGTGGGCAACCGCGCCAGATTCTTCGAGGGCACGGCGAAAAACTATCCCGGCGGCGACTACGACCTGATCTGCTTTTTCGATTGCCTGCACGACATGGGCGACCCGGTCGGCGCCGCCCGCCATGCCCATGAGGCGCTGAAAGACGACGGCACGGTGTTGCTGGTCGAACCGTTCGCCAACGACAAACTGGACGACAATCTCAACGCGGTCGGGCGCCTGTTCTACGCCGCCTCGACGTTTATTTGCACACCCAATTCGCTGTCACAGGAAGTCGGCCTCGGGCTCGGTGCCCAGGCCGGAGAGCTACGCTTGCGCAAGGTATTCACCGAGGCCGGGTTCAAGCAGTTCCGCCGCGCCGCGCAGACACCGTTCAACCTGATATTGGAGGGAAGGAAATGACTTCATCAAACGGCACATACTGCAGAAGAATCAGCCGATGTGTGCATTTCCAGAAACATCGTACGGCACCTTAAAATTCGTTTGATAATGCGATACCCTTTCGTTCAATACAGCTTTTGCAGGGAAGTCCAAAAATGTCGGAATGCGGTGAACAGTATATTGCTGACATTAAATCCATTGAGGATTTGTATACCAACAATCACAACATCGTTTACCAATCAATTCCTTCGGCGAATCAATGGATACCCGAATTGCATCTCGCCGCCTTGGCAAAAGGAGATGAGACTGTCGACAGTGTTAAAAAGTTTGCGTCAGCAGATCACAGCGTGAACTTCAGGGCATTGATTAACGCCATCCTGAAAAGCTATCCCGATTCACTCTCCGAATTTGAGCCCTCTTACGAGAAAACTCTGGCACTCAAAGAAAAAGCTGAGCACCTTTTCACCTATGAACATGATTTATTACGCATGCTGCATGACGCCTCGTCAGTAAATGAACGTTTATGGAAAATCAGCCGCCATGCAGATTCCGGTTACAAAATAGAGATCGCCAGCTCTCGACAACGCACGGCCATGGATTTGCTTTCAGAGAAAGCGGATTACCTGTCGCGCCCCGATTCGATTCGGTACATGTTGGACCATCCAGGGCATGATGCAAACTTTGTGTCTTTCGCGCTCAAGACAAAACTGACCGATCTCAGCCCCATAACGATTGGGACCGAAAGATCCTGGCTGGATTTCCTATCGCGGCTGGGTATTCGCGAGGACGAATTATTGTTGTTCCAGGCGTTACTACCCTATATCCATAAGCGGCAGCGTCATTTCTGGTTTAAAAAGTCAGATCTGGTCAAGATTACCCAGTCGCTCAACAAGCAATATAAAGTGGCGAAAACGTCAAGTGCCCAGATTGAAAATCTGCTGGACAAGCTGATCCCGGATTTAAAAGAAGCTGCCGATTCGGGACTCGCAGTGCCTTTTGTAAAAATCGGTGAGTGGTATATGTTCTGGCCGTTTGCCTATAGTGTCCTCCACCCAAATCTGACATTACTCGCTATTTTGATGAAGCGTTCCCAAGACCATTGGAATAACACCGTCGGATCTCAATCCGCCACCGTCGCAACTTACCTCGCCAGCCAGTTGAAAAAAAGTCCTGACATTGAAGTTACCACTTGCAGAGTCAAGAAAAATACTGGTGACATAGACGTCGCCATTTACAACAAGACCATCAATACACTGGTAATCTGCGAAGTAAAAACCGTTTTCGACCGGTTCAGAACCAATCACCAACACAAAAATTTCAGTCAGCAGCGCGTCAATTACAAAAAAGCTGCGCAACAGCTCATCGCTACCCAAAAAGAAATTGAAAACGGAAACTGGCAGATAAATGACATCTTTCCAACACTCCGACCAGCCACGACACCAAAGATCCTGAAAACAGTACTTACATGGTGGGACATCTTCGACCCTTATAAGGGAACAGAATTTTCAGACATCGCGACTTCAAACTTCATAACGTTTATCTATGCCTTCAACCAGTGCGACGGTGACTTGCAGGGCCTGCATCATTCGTTACTTGAGCTGGCAGCATTGCCATGCCCGGCCATGCGTATTTTCAATGCGATAGACGAACAGGAGTTCCGGTTAAAGTGGTCGATCGACAAGCAAACCGATTGTCTTCCCCCTGACAATGACCCACGCTGTATGGTCCTCTCTGGCTTAAGCAAGCAGTTGCTGAGCGAGATAAAGCGCTTTCCGGAAAACTGGAGGCAGCAAATGGTTGAGAGAAAAGAAGATCCAAACTGTGTCGTGTTTCCCTAAGCTATACGTCGTCACAGGTCTGGCCCATTCTTGACAAGCCGAGGAGTACGGACATGAGCAGTGAGCGAGAACTTGACGCTCTGGCCGAGTGGATGATCAACGGATCTTTCCTGGTACTTACCGGCGCTGGCATCAGCACGCCTTCGGGCATTCCGGACTACCGCGACAGCGACGGCGTGCGTCGCGGACGGCAGCCGATAATGTATCAGGAATTCCTTTCTGCCCCGGAATCACGCCGTCGCTATTGGGCCCGAGCCATGCTCGGCTGGCCGCGCGTGCGCCAGGCGCGGCCGAATGCAGCGCATCAGGCGCTGGCGACGCTGCAGCAGCGTGGCCGGATCAGCGATCTGATCACGCAGAACGTCGACACCTTGCACGATCAGGCCGGTAGTCACGATGTGATCGAACTGCATGGCAGCCTGCATCGGGTGCTGTGTCTGGATTGCGGGCAGCGCAGTCCGCGCGATGAGATTCAGCGCCAGATGGAAGCGGAGAATTCCTATCTGAGCGGCGTTGATGCGGTGCAGGCGCCGGATGGCGATACCTTGCTCGACCCGGCATTTGAAGCGCGCTTCCAGGTGCCGCAGTGCCCGCATTGCGCGGGTGAGCGGATGAAACCGGATGTGGTGTTTTTTGGCGAGAACGTGGCACAGGCGACCGCAGCGCGGGCGATGGCCGCTGCCGAGAATGCGGCGGGGTTGCTGGTGGTAGGGTCGTCTTTGATGGCGTATTCGGCATTTCGTTTGTGTCGCGTGATTGCGGAACGTGGCAAGCCGTTGATGGCGATCAATCTGGGCAAGACTCGGGCGGATGAGCTGCTGGATTTGAAGATTGAAGGGTCGTGTGAGGTGCTTTTGCCTTGGATAGTTGAAAAGCTGGAACGGTGAGATTTTGAGTATTGGGTTCGGCTTGAAATCGGCCCCTCACCCTAGCCCTCTCCCGAGGGAGAGGGGACTGAACGAGGTGTTTGTACGGGATTCGTCGGCCTGAAATCACTCATCGAACTCAGGTTTTTGATTGCCGTGCTGGTGCCAGACTCAATGCGCCCGATCCAGGCCCACCAATAAAGCGCTGTCGCGACTGTAGATATCCGGCGCGTATCGCACGTGGCCGCTGCTGTCGACTTGCGCCGTCCAGTAGGTCATCAGGATCGGCACGGGGGAAGACAGGCGAAATTCGTGGGTGGTACCGCTGGCGAGCAGTGTGTCGGTGCGGGTCTTTTCTGCCGGTGACAGCAGCAGATCGCGCAGTTGCAGCGGATGCTCGACACGCACGCAACCGGAGCTGAACGCCCGTGGACCTTTTTCAAACAGCGCCTTGCTCGGCGTGTCGTGCAGGTACACCGAGAACGGGTTGGGGAAACGAATGACCATTTGCCCCAGCGGATTGCGCGGGCCGGCGTCCTGGCGCAGGAGGATGTTGCCGGGGTTGTCCCAGTCGATGTCCGCTGCCGCCAGGGGCTGACCGTTGGCATCGAGCACTTGCAGGTTCTGGCGGCTGAGGAAGGTCTGGTCCTTGCGGATTTCCGGCAGCTTGTCTTCTTTCCAGATGGTGGGCGGCACGGTCCAGGTCGGGTTCAGCGTGAGCCGGGTGACGCGGGATTTCAGCAGCGGTGTCTGGCGCTCGGCGCGGCCGACCTGGGTGCGGGTCTGCCACACCGGCTGACCGCTCTGATACAGCGTCAGCTCAGCGGCCGCGACGTTGACTACCAGACCGCTGGGCTCCATGTCCTGGGCCATCCAGCGGAAACGTTCGAGATTGACGCGCAACTGATCGCGGCGAGTCAGCGGGCTGATGTTCAGCTCGGCAATCGTACCCGGCCCGACCACGCCGTCAGCCTGCAACGAGTGACTGGCCTGAAAATGCTTCACCGCTTCCACCAGCACGTCATCGTAGGCGTTGTCCGGCGTCACGATCACGTCTGCCAGATAACCTTCGTTGTACAGACGCCGGGCGAGTTCCGGCACGCGCTGGTCTTCCATCGCCGGGCGCAGCAGCGGGCCGTTGCCCACCGGCCGCCATTGCGGCAGGGCCTGCAAACGTTGTGCGGCATACAGCTGACGCAGGCTCTGATACTGAGGCAGATGCGGACGGGCGAGGTCGAACGCTGCAGCAATGTCGTTCACCCCCGGCACGGCAATGCTGAGCAACTGCGCCTGACGATCGGTCGGCGGGCCGTCGACATGCCACAGCGGTTCGAAATGCGACTGCAACAGACGACCGTAATGCAGATCCTGCAAGGCCTGCAGGTAATGGCGGCTGATATCGATATCGGCACACAACTCGCCGTCCTGCGGCGGTGACGCCGGCACAGCATAGCGATTGGGATTCAGCCCATCGTCGGCCAACAGCTGCAATTGCGCGCGCAATGCCGGCAATCGAGCCGATTCACTTGCCCACACTGGCATCCAGTCCTGCTGTGCATAGAACGCCTGCAATTGACTCAGCGCCGGGCCGTTGAGACGCGGAGCAATGGCCGGGCACGACTGCGCCAGGCTGATCAACACGGCCTGCAACGGGCTGCGCGGCTCCACCGGCAGTTCCGTCGTCGGCGTCGGCAGGGTTTCGAGCGGGGGCAGCGGCTCATCGGCGCAAGCGACAAACGGCGCAGCGAGCAAACAAATGCTCAAGTAGCATGCGTACTTTTTGAACAACTGCTTTACTCCAATCCATGGCCGTCCAGATGACGGTCAACCTTACATCAGGTGCGCTGAACAGTCAGGCTCCAGCCTCGGAGCCTGCGGGTATTGACTGGGAGTCAGGAGCCAAAGTGCCGTTTATGTAGCAAGTTGAGGACACTTTATAAAATGTTGACGTTTTTGCGCCGACTTCTGTTGAGCACCGCGACCCTTGTCGCCGTGACCAGCCCAGTATTTGCCGCCGGCAAGCCATCGCCGGTTCTCTACAACAGCCTCGCCCACGCCGCGCCGGAACTCAATCCCCAAGCGCTCAAAGGTGCATTGAACGCCATGCAGTGCGCGGTCAACAACGGCGCAAAGCCCTCGCGGCATCTGGCGATCATCGACTATTCGCAACCGTCCACCGAACGTCGTCTGTGGATCTTCGACCTGAGCAAACAGAAATTGGTGCTGCGGGATCTGGTCGCCCACGGTTCCAATTCCGGGGAAAACTTCGCCACACAGTTTTCCAACCGCGAAGGCAGTTATCAGTCCAGTCTCGGCCTGTTCCGCACCCAGGAAAGCTACGAAGGCACCCACGGCTATTCACTGCGCATGGACGGCCTGGAACCCGGTTTCAATGATCTGGCCCGCGATCGCGCGATCGTGATTCATGCCGCCAGCTACGTGAACCCGCTGTGGAGCAAGCGTCAGGGCCGCATCGGCCGCAGTCAGGGTTGCCCCGCCGTGCGGCCGCAGATCGCCAAACAGGTGATCGATCGCCTGAAGAACGGCCAGTTCATGTTTTCCTGGTACCCGGATCAGCGCTGGCTGCAAAAGTCACCGTACCTGAACTGCCAGCCGCAGCAGGTGGCGAGCATTCTCAACACCCACGCCAGTTAACGCGCGCCGCCGCCGGCGGGTTTGTAGAACAGGAACCTGCCGGTCTGCGCGGTGTTGCGATAGGCCTTGGCCCAGCTCGGGTGCACGCCGCGGTCGTGAAAATACAGGGCGCCGCGGGTGCGGTCCTTGAGCTGGCGATTCAACGCCTTGCCAGCGATTTCCTTGGCCAGCGCGTATTCGGCGTCTTCCTTGACCTGATCGGGCTTGCCATCGCACCACCAGGAAAACTGACAGTTGCCGCTTTCCGAGCCTTGCTTGACCACCGCGCACACCGTGTCGGGAAAGCCTTCATGGCCAAGGCGATTCATCACCACGCTGGCGACGGCCTCCATTTCCGGGGTGTCCTTGCCCTTGGCTTCCCAATAGATGCTACGCGCCAGACAGGTCAGCGGATCGTCCAGCGGCGCGGCCCCGGCCGGGTCCACTGCCTGCGCTTCGGTGGGGGTGATGGCCTCGGATTTCGGCGCCGGAGCAGCACTGACTTTATCCGCCGCTTTCTCCTCCAGCACCTCGGCTTTCTGTTCCGCCTTGGCCTCGATCGGGGCCTGAGCGCCGGCCCATGCAGCGCCGGCAAAAACAATCCACAACAAACCGCCCGCCAAGCCTTTCAATCCCATGTCGGTTCTTCCGTCAGCGCCCGTCGGGGGCAAGATGTTACGTCGGTGAGACGCCCGGTTTGCGGGGTCTTCGCAGAGTGTAGCGAGCAAATACGCGGGCACACCAGTGCAGAAAAAATCCGCCGCAAAGAAAAACACATTCACCCACCGGGGGCCTTTCGCGCATCATGGGCGCATTCAGCTCAAGGGAGATTTCCATGCGCTTCATGCCGTCCGTTTTGCGTTGTGCCGCATTGTCGCTGGGCGTGGTGTTCGCCACCTCGGCGCTGGCCGCCGATGAACTGCAATTGATCGAGTCGATCAACAGCTATCGCAGCCAGCCGCAGCGTTGCGGCAGCCAGGCGTCGAACGAGTTGCCACCGTTGTCGGCCGACCCGCGCCTGCGACTGCCCGCCAGTGGCGCGGTCGATTTGCAGCAGGCCATGGCCAGCGCCCGCTATCCGATGGTCAACGTTCAGGCGATCACTCTCAACGGCCCGCGCGATGCGGCGTCAGCAATGAAGGCGATTCAGGAAAGCTTCTGTCAGGTGGTGCTCGACCCGCAGTTTGTCGATATCGGCGTTAACCGCGTTGACCGTGACTGGCGCATCGTCCTCGCGCGGCCGTTGCTGACGGCGAAACTCGGCGATGCGCAAAGCGAAGGGCAAAAGCTGTTGGCGCAACTCAATACCGCGCGCAGTCAGGCCCGTCAGTGCGGCGGCCAGTCCTTCGCGGCGGCAGCACCGCTGGCCTGGAACGCCACGCTGGGCACCATTGCCCAGGATCACAGCCGCGACATGGCCAACAATAATTATCTCGACCACAAGGACCGCGACGGCCGCACACCCGGCGACCGCGCCGAACTGTCCGGTTACAGTGGGCAACTGGTTGGCGAAAACATCGCCGCCGGGCAGGACACTGTCGGCAAGGTCGTCGACGGCTGGCTCGCCAGCCCCGGTCATTGCGCCAACCTGATGAACCCGCAATATCAGGAACTGGGCGCCGCGTACGCAACCGATCCGAAAAGCAACGCCGGCATTTACTGGACGGCAATGTTTGGCGCACCGTAAGGCATCATCGACGCCGTCAATCACTCGGTCAGCCAGAGTGATTGGACGGCGTGGCGAGCGCAGCCTACCCTGCGCGATCTGCGCCCGCTGACGGCGCTCCACATCCACGAGGCGAGCCCATGACACAGCGTGAATTGATCGATGGTCACAACCGCCGCGTGGATTATCTGCGCCTGTCGGTCACCGATCGCTGCGATTTTCGCTGCGTCTACTGCATGGCCGAGGACATGCAGTTCCTGCCGCGCCAGCAGATCCTCACCCTCGAAGAACTGTTTCAGGTAGCGCAAAGCTTCGTCGCCCTCGGCACGCGCAAAATCCGCCTGACCGGCGGCGAGCCGCTGATCCGCCCCGGCGTCGTGCAGCTGTGTGAGCAGATTGCCGCCCTGCCCGGCCTGCGCGAACTGTGCCTGACCACCAATGGCTCGCAGCTGGGTCGGCTGGCCAGGCCGCTGTTCGAGGCCGGGGTCAAGCGTCTCAACATCAGCCTCGACAGCCTCGATCCGCAGCGTTTCAAGGAACTGACGCGCACCGGCGATCTGGCGCAAGTCATCGACGGCATCGATGCCGCCCGTGCCGCCGGGTTCACTCGCACCAAACTCAATTGCGTGGTGATGCAAGGGCGTAACGACCACGAGATCAACGATCTGGTCAGTTTCGCCATCGAGCGTGATCTGGATATTTCCTTCATCGAAGAAATGCCGCTGGGCGCGATTGCCGAACACAGCCGCGCCGAGTCGTTCTATTCCAGCGCGCAAGTGCGCGAACGCATCGCCGAACGCTTTACCCTGATCGACTCCACCGAATCCACGCAAGGGCCGTCGCGCTACTGGCGCGTAGCCGAAGCGCCGAACATTCGCCTGGGCTTCATTTCACCGCACAGCCACAACTTTTGCGGCACCTGCAACCGCGTGCGCCTGACCGTCGAAGGTCGCTTGCTGCTGTGTCTGGGCAACGAGCATTCGATGGACCTCAAAGCGGTGTTGCGCGCGCATCCGGGCCACCCGGAACGCTTGGAAAACGCGATCATCGAGGCAATGAAACTCAAGCCCTATCGACACAACTTCGAAGTCAACGACGACGTGCAAGTGGTGCGTTTCATGAACATGACCGGCGGCTGATTCGCCGCGCAACAGGGACCGCGAGATGATCGTCAGACCGAGACCCAATCAGTTCGCCGTGCTGTTCACCCTCAGAGGTTCGATCGCCAAACGCATTGCCGTGCGCACCTTGATGCTGACGCTGCTGGCGGCGGTGATTGTGCTGGTTGAAATCCTTGTGCCGCGCTACTTCGCCGAGATCAACGCGACACCGTTCACCCTGCTCGGCCTATCGCTGTCGATTTTCCTCAGCTTTCGCAACAACGCCTGTTACGACCGCTGGTACGAAGGCCGCAAGGCCTGGGGCGAAGTGCTGCTGCGGGTGCGCGCGGTGATGCGCGAAACCCAGGGCATCGACGACGCCAGCCTGCGTCGGCAACTGTTGCGCAATTTGTGCGGGTTTGCCCATGCATTGAACGCCCGGCTACGCACAGAGAGTGAGGCGCAGGCCAGTGCCGACTGGGTCAGCCCGCCGATCGACGAGGCTGTACCGGACCACTGCGGGCAGATCCTGCACCAGGTCGGGCGCCAGTTTTCCGAGCTGGAAACGGCCGGTGTGCTGTCGCCATGGCGTTATCAATTACTGGCCAGTCACCTGACCTGCCTGAGCCAGGCCCAGGCCGTGTGCGACCGGATCAAGAACACGCCGCTGCCTTTTCCTTATACCCTGCTGCTGCACCGCACCATCTACCTGTTCTGCCTTTTGCTGCCCTTCGCCATGGCGCAATCGCTGGGTTGGTTGACGCCGCTGTTCACGGCGATTGTCAGTTACACCTTTTTCGGCTTCGACGCGATTGCCGATGAACTCGAAGACCCGTTCGGGCGTGATGAAAACGACCTGCCGACCGACGCACTGGTGCGTACCCTGGAGCGCGACGTGCTGCACGAACTCGGCGTCTCGCCATTGCCGCCCGCGCCGCAACCGGACGATTACGTACTGCGCTGAAAGGCATGGCGGCAAGCAACGATAGGGCCCGGCGTGTTCACTCTGGACCGAGGTGCGGACATTCGCGAGCAGGCTCGCTCCCTCAGTTGAAATGCATTCCAATGTGGGAGCGAGCCTGCTCGCGAAAAAGGCAACTCGCTCAATCAGACCAAACGCACCAAGCGACACCGGCAAATTTTGCGTTTACACGCGCGCGAATTCCCCCTTACTATCCGGGCACACCGGTCGCCGGGCCCGCCCTGCTGCCGACGCTTTCCGCCAACGGAAACACGCGTTATGAGCACGTCATCACAACAACCCCAAAGGTTGCACGTCTCTGCCGTACGCGCCCACTGCAAGCGGGGCCGCGTATGAACCGCATCGTCAATCTGCCCATGGCCCTGCGCCGTTCCAAGCTGCGTCACTCCGCACGCCCGCCGGATATCGCCTGCTGATTTCTGTCAGTCACTAAGCCATTGTGGCGAGGGAGCGTGCTCCCTCGCCACAGGTTCTGTGTCCTCTGACTGATCTCCCTATGAAATCCCTGCCGGGACGCACTGCGTCCGGCCGAATCTGCGCGCCCGTGCGGCGCCATCGTGAGTGATTTGCCATGAAATTCGCAGCCATCGAAGACGCACGCCTGTTCCTCGAACAGAACCCCGATATCGACATGATCGAGCTGTTCATCCTCGACGCCAACGGCGTGCCGCGCGGCAAGCTGTTGCATCGTGAAGAGCTGCTCGCCGTGTATGAAAGCGGCCGGCCGCTGCCGAGCACGATTCTCGGTTTGACCGTGCAGGGCGAGGACGTCGAGAACTCCGGACTGGTCTGGGACGTCGGCGATATCGACTGCCGCGCCTATCCGCTGCAAGGCAGTCTGGTGCGCCTGCCATGGCGGCAGATTCCGACTGCAGCGGTGCAGGTCAGCATGCACCCGACCGAAGGCCTGCCGGCGAGCATCGCTGATCCTCGGCACTTGCTGACCAAGGTGATCGACGGGCTGAAGGCCGAGGGATATCACCCGATCATGGCCTGCGAGCTGGAGTTCTATCTGCTCGACGCCAAACGCGATCACAACGGCCGCCCGCAACCGGCGCTGGACGCTGATGGCGGGCGACCGCGACACACGCAAGTCTACGGTTTGCGCGAGCTGGAACAGATCGAACCGTTCCTCGCTGACCTCTACAGCGCCTGCAAACTGCACGGCATTCCGGCGCGCACGGCAATCTCCGAATACGCCCCGGGCCAGGTGGAAATCACCCTCGAACACGGCGATGCACTGGCTGCGATGGATCAGGCGGTGCGTTACAAACGCCTGGTCAAAGGCGTGGCGCACAAGCACGGCATGCAGGCGACATTCATGGCCAAGCCGTTCGACGATCTAGCCGGCACCGGCATGCACATGCACGTCAGCCTCGCGGACGCCGACGGCCGTAATCTGTTCGCCTCGCAAGACCCGGCCGGCACACCGCTGTTGCGCACGGCGATTGGCGGCATGCTCGCGTCCTTGCTCGATTCGCTGCTGCTGTTTTGCCCCAACGCCAACTCCTACCGACGTTTCCAGGCCAACAGCTACGCGCCACTGGCGCCGACCTGGGGCGTCGACAACCGCACGGTCAGCCTGCGCGTTCCCGGCGGGCCAGCGCCGACGCGACACATCGAACACCGCCTCTGTGGCGCCGACGCCAACCCGTATCTGGCAGCGGCGGCGATCCTCGCCGGCATTCATCGCGGCATTCGTGAAGAGCTGGATCCGGGCGCGCCGGTCGAGGGCAATGGCTATGCCCAGGCCAAAGAGCTGTTGCCGACCGATTGGCTGACGTCGTTACAGGCGCTGGAAAATTCCGCGTGGGCACGGGAGGCGCTAGGGGAGGAATTCCTTGGGGTTTATCTGGCGGTGAAGCGTGCCGAGTATCGGCAGTTCATGGCGGAAGTGGGTGAGCAGGATTGGCGGTGGTACCTGACCGAAGCCTGACGATTCACCACAACCCCTGTAGGAGTGAGCCTGCTCGCGATAGCGGTGTGTCAGACAATTGATTTTTGACTGACGCACCGCTATCGCGAGCAGGCTCACTCCTACAGGGGACCGTGTACCAACCTGAATTTTTTGTGGACGCTGACATGACCATTCGCTGCAATTCCTACTACACCGCCACCCTCAACCACGACACCGACTACCCCACCCTGCAAGGCCGGCACAAGGTCGATGTGGTGATCATCGGCGGCGGTTTCACCGGTGTCGCCACTGCTGTCGAACTGGCGGAAAAAGGCCTGAAAGTCGCCATCGTCGAAAGCCACAAAATTGGCTGGGGCGCGACCGGACGCAATGGCGGGCAAGTCACCGGCAGCCTCTCCGGCGACGGTGCGATGCGCAAACAGATGCGCACCAGTCTTGGCGATGACGTCGACGATTTCATCTGGCACCTGCGCTGGCGCGGGCATGAAATCATCCGCCAGCGCGTCGAGAAATATGCGATCCAGTGCGACCTCAAACACGGCCATCTGCACGCGGCGTACAAGCCGAGCCACATGACCGATCTGCGCAAGGACTACGACGAAGCCGTGCGCCGAGGTCTGGGCGATGAAGTGAGCCTGCTCGACCGCAGCCAGGTTCGTGATTTGCTGCAAAGCGAGCTGTACCACGGCGCAATCAAGAACACCCGCAACATGCACCTGCACCCGCTCAACCTGTGCATCGGCGAAGCGCGGGCGGCCGAAAGCCTCGGTGCGCTGATCTTCGAAAACAGTGAAGTGCTGGAGATCATTCACGGCGACAACCCTGGCGTGCGCACCGCCCACGGCCAGATCGACGCCAATCAGGTGATGCTCGCCGGCGACGTCTACCACAAACTCGAACCGGGTCAGCTCAAGGGCAAGATTTTTCCGGCCATGGGCGGCATCGTCACCACCGCGCCGCTCGGCGATCTGGCGCAACAGATCAACCGCGAAGACCTCGCCGTCTATGACTGCCGATTCGTCCTTGATTACTACCGGCTCACCGCCGACGGCAGGTTGCTGTTTGGTGGTGGCGCGAATTACAGCGGCAAGGACTCACGGGACATTGCCGCCGAACTGCGCCCGTGCATCGAGCGCACGTTCCCGGCGCTAAAAGGCGTGCCGATCGATTACCAGTGGAGCTGCGCCATGGGCATCGTCATCAACCGCATCCCGCAACTGGGCAAGCTCTCGGACAACGTCTGGTACTGCCAGGGCTATTCGGGACACGGCATCGCCACCACGCACATCATGGGCGAAATCATGAGCCGGGCGATCACCGGGCAGTTGGAGCAGTTCGATACTTTCGCCGCGTGCCAGCACATTCGCGTACCGATGGGCGACCTGCTTGGCAACCCGTTGCTCGCGGCGGGAATGTGGTATTACCAGATGCTTGAGCGGTTGCGCTGACCGGACCGGCCCTTTCGCGAGCAGGCTCACTCCTACATTTTGAAATGCGGTCCCCTGTAGGAGTGAGCCTGCTCGCGATGAGGCCCTCAAACCCAACAAAAAACTCAATCCGGCAACTGCTCCACCACAATCCCCAACCGCTGATAATCCTCGACATTCCCCGACCCCGGATGCCGCTCGGTAATCAGCCTGTGCAGGCGCGTGCACGGCGCCACCACAAACGGCTCCACCGCACCGAGCTTGTCCGCCGTGGTCACCGCAATTACCCGCGTCGCGCTGTTGAGCATCGCCTGTTTGATCGGCACTTCATCGAAATGCAGCGAGGTTATCCCGACCTCGGGATGAATCGCACAAACGCCGGTAATCGCCAGATCAGCCTTGATCCCCGCCAGCAGTCGCAGCGCTTCCTGACCACTCGCCGACATCGAATGCGGATTCAATTCGCCGCCCGCCAGAATCACTTTCACGCCCTTGTATTCGGACAAGGCAATCGCCGTCAGCGGTGATGCGGTCACGGCGGTAATGCAGATGTCGGCGGGTAACGCCCGCGCTACCTGCAAGGTGGTCGAGCCGGAGTCGAACAATACAATCTGCCCGTTCTCGATGTGCTGGGCCGCCAATTGCGCCAGGCGCACTTTGATCTCGTCCGTCTCATCCAGGCGGGTGAAGTAATCCTTGCCGGAATCTTTCGGTCGCGGCAACGCCCCGCCATGCACGCGCTGCACCAGACCGGCGTTGTCCAGTTCGGCGAGATCGCGGCGGATGGTGTCTTCGGAGACTGCAAAATGCTGGCTCAGCTCGGAGGCCATGACCTTGCCGTCACGTTCGAGAAGCAAAAGGATTTTCTGCCGGCGCAGCGAAGGCAATTCAGCGATGGAGTGGTCGTGCATGGTTGTGCCTGTTTGTGCTTGTAATTGCAGGTTTCAGCGACACTAGCGAAAGTCTCGGGCGAATACAAACGCAGCGGCTATCAATGCTTTCGATCATTGGAATCAACAAGGCGAATTTTTTCTTTGCGTTGCGCCTGTTCACAATGGCCCCACTCTTAAAAGCTCAGGATGAACCGCCCATGAATCTCAATTTCGCCTTCGCCTGCATGATCGTCGTGTCGTTCGCGATTGCCCTGGGCCACGCCTGACAACAAGTCAAACCGAGGCGAGCAATTGCTCACGCAACCATTTATGTGCCGGATCGCGGTGCATGCGCTCAGCCCAAAACATCGCCATTTCATAACCGGGCACCTGCAACGGTGCATCGACCACTTGCAGCGCCGGATTGCCGCGGACCAGGCGTGACGGCAGCATCGCCACCAGATCGGTGCTGGCCAGTACCGACATCGCCATCAGAAAGTGCGGCACCGACAACACCACTTTCCGCGCCAGGCCGACCTCGGCAAGGGCCTTGTCGGTCACGCCGAAAAAGCCTCCGCCCTCTCGCGACACCAGCACATGCTCCAACTCACAGAATTGCTCGCGGCTGGGCGCCCGGGTCAATCCCGGATGACCGATGCGCCCGGCCAGCACATAGCGTTCAGTGAACAACGGTCGCCGATGCAACTCCGCCGGCGCGTCCTCGCTGATATGCAGGGCCAGATCGAACACGCCCTGCTCGGCCTGCTTGACCATTTGCGCCGGCGTCAGGTCGATGATCGCCAGCCGGGTGCCCGGGGCCTGTTCGCGCAAATGGCTGAGCGCTGGCAGGACGACAGTGGATTCACCGTAATCGGTCGCGGCGATTTCCCAGCTGTTATTCGCCCGCGCCGGGTCGAACACATCCGCTGGCGCCACCGCCCTTTCCAACGCCTCCAACGCTTCACGCAATGGCTCGCGCAGTTCATCGGCGCGGGCGGTCGGGCGCATCCCTCTCGGACCGGGCAGCAACAGCGGATCGTTGAAGATTTCGCGCAGTCTGGCCAAATGCACGCTCACCGACGGCTGCGACAAATGCAGACGCTGCGCCGCGCGGGTGACGTTGTGCTCGGCGAGCAATACGTCGAGGGTCAGCAGCAGGTTGATATCGAGGCGTCTCAAATTATTCATGGCTATACCAGACATATCAGACATTCATTTCCAATATACCGGGCGAGCGCCGATCCTGCAGTCATCAACTCAAGGAGCACCCGACATGAATGTATTACTGGTTTACGCTCACCCTGAATCGACTTCGTTCAACGGCTCGCTGCGCGACTTCACCGTCCAGCGACTGCAAGCTGCCGGACACTCCGTGCAGGTGTCCGATCTGTACGCAATGAACTGGAAACCCGTGCTCGACGCCGATGACGCACCGCAGCGAGATCAATCGCAACCGTTCCACGCCTCCCTCGACTCGAAACGAGCCTACGCCGACGGCACCCAGGCCGCCGACATCGCCCGCGAGCAAGAGAAACTGCGCTGGGCCGACGCACTGATCCTGCAATTCCCGATGTGGTGGTTCAGCATGCCGGCGATCCTCAAGGGCTGGTTCGACCGTGTCTACGCCTACGGCTTCGCCTATGGCGTCGGCGAACACTCCGACAGCCGCTGGGGCGAGCGATACGGCGAGGGGAAAATGCAGGGCAAACGGGCGATGTTGCTGGTTACCACCGGCGGCTGGGAATCGCACTACAGCCCACGCGGGATCAATGGGCCGATGGACGATTTACTGTTTCCGATTCAACACGGGATTCTGTATTACCCAGGGTTTGATGTGGTGCCACCGTTTGTGGTGTATCGCACCAGCCGGATGGATGAGGCGCGGTATGGCCAGACCACTGAGGAACTGGGGTTGCGCCTGGATGAAATGTGGAGTGTGCGGCCGATCGGGTTTCGGCAGCAGAATGGTGGGGAGTATGAGATTCCGGGGTTGACGTTGAAGGATGAGATTGCGCCGGGCCTGGAGGGTTTTTCAGCGCACATCCGCTAGCCCCTCACCCTAACCCTCTCCCAAAGGGAGAGGGGACTGACCGAGTTGTTCTGGCAAATTACGCCGACCTGGGATATCGAGCCGAACTCAAGTTTTGATCCCCCCCTCGCCCCCTTTGGGGGAGAGGGGGATGGATCTGACTGACACGCCGTAATCGCCAGGCACCACTGGCTTGCTTCAAGTTTCCTGGCGCACCCGCCGAAACTGCACCAACAACGCCGGGGCAAAATGCAGCAGCACCATCCGGCTCAGATGATGCGTCAGGATAAACACCACATTCAGCCCACCCCCAAACGCGACGATCGCAATCGTCTCGATCGCGCCAGGCATGTACGCCAGCCACAGCGACAGCGGATCACTGCCCAGCCACCGCGCAGCTACCTCAGCAAACATAGCTGCGACGACGATCATCAAACCCACCGAGACCAACGCCGTGCGCCCATGTCGCGCCAGTTCCGCGATGCCAAGTCCCTGAAACCGCGAGCCGATGCGCACGCCGAGAATCAGTGCCGCCAGGTTCAAACTCCACTCCGGCATGTGAAAGCCATGCAGCCATCCCGACTTCACAAACACCGCGGTAAGGAGGATCGCGGTAAGCATGAATGGCGCCGGGACGCCGATCAGCAGCAGCAAACGCCCGAGCAATACGCTCAAAGCGATGACTGAGCACGCGGTCAGCGCCATGCCTGTAGTCAACGGATCGCTGGCGACTTCCGACACCGCTGCTTGCCCGGGAATGAGCACGCTCACCAGCACGGTGATCAATAGCAGCCGCATCAGGTGCACGATGATGACCTTGCTCGAAGCCTTTTCCGATTCAAGCAAATCGAACACCGCGGCCAATGCGCCGGGATACACCGCCAACAGCGCATCGGTGCGATTCCAGCCGGCGCCGCGGGTGAGCCACCAGCCAGCGAGGGCGATTTGTACGGCCAGGCAGATCAGCAAGATGCCAAGGCTGGGCAACATCGTCGAGGCCGTTTCGCTGTCCCAAGCTTCGAACATCAGCCCGGTGGCGATACCCAGCGTGACCTGGATGTAGCCAAGTCCATAAGGGGTTGCCGGGGCGATGCCGGTTTTGCTGGCAAACAACGCGGTCACCACAATCGAGCCCAACAACAAGCCGTGAGGCAGACCTTCAAACTGCAACAACGCGCCGAAACCGGCTGCAATCAACAAGCACACAATGGATTTCATAGTCGCCTTCCTGGCTATCCAACTGACACACCACCATTTCCCTGTAGGAGCTGCCGAAGGCTGCGATCTTTTGATTTTTTAAGATCAAGATCAAAAGATCGCAGCCTTCGGCAGCTCCTACGGGGGGTTGCGTTTTATGCGCGAAGCCGTGCAATCGCCCGCCGATACTTCTCGACCCGCTCCAGATCCTCCCAACTCGGCGAGGCGATCCGCGAGATATCGCTGTTCTCTTCCAGATCCGCCAGCTTCACTACCCGGCCGATCGGGTTCTGCGCGGCGCGATCGACGAAATCATCATAGGATTCACCGGGCAATTTGCTCACTGCTGCAATCGCCGCCAGCACCTCATCGCTGAAACCTTCCCCGCGCAAATCATCCAGACTCACCCCGCAATCCTCGACCACATCGTGCAGCACAGCGACGATGCGTTCTTCCAGCGTGTTCATGCGCAACATGACTTTCAGCGGATGCAAAATGTACGGCGCGCCGCCCTTGTCCACCTGCCCGCTGTGGGCCGTGGCGGCAATGGCGATGGCGCGTTCGAGGGTTTGGGCCATGGGAATCGAATCCTGCGCTGGATGTTTCTGATTGTTGCGCAGTGTACGCGAAGATCGCGCAGCGCAAAGCCGATTGAACCTTGCCCGCCCTCGCCGCCTCGAAACCAGACAAGCGCCAAATCACCGATCAGACGCGGCGCCATTGGAGAGGAACTGCCGATGAAAACCCGACTGCTGCTCCTGATCGCCACATTCGCCATCATCCCCACTTGCGTCATGGCCGAAGGCTGCGACGTCCAGACCCGCTCCTCCAGCGCCGCAGTGCCCGCCGTGGAAACCCACAGCTGCTACGAATACGAAGGCATGCCCGTGGACTCAATCAACTGGTCATGCAGCAACGAAAGCAAGGACACCCTCAACGCCACCAAGAAAAAAGTCGAGCGCTGCGACGACCACTACCAGGCCACCTGCACCGCCCGCCTCACCCAGGAATCCCTCGCTAATCCGCACTCGACCAGCAAAGACAAAAGCGCCAAACCGTTGAACATGCCCGACAACGCCAAAGTCACCACGTATTACTACGACGGTGAACACTTGGCTCAGGCGAAGATTGATTGTGAGAACAGTGGTGGTGACTGGAAGGCCAAGTAGCTTCCAGGATCTGTCAAAAAGCCCGGCTGGATGCCGGGCTTGCTGTATTTGAACCCACCATCAGCCCTCACCAGCGCCGCTGCTGGTACCGCTATCGTTCGACTGCTTCGAACCACTGGGCTTGGAGCCCGAAGGTGTCGAGCCATCATTGTTGGTGGTATTGCCCTGAGTGCCCTTGGGCACGGTGGCGCCGTTGGAATGAATGTCTTCCGGCGCACTCGGGTTGGTTTGGCTGTTGCCGTCGTTTGCAGTGGGTTCAGGGGTGTCGCTGGCGGCTGTTGCGTAGAGCGAGGCGGCGGATAACAAGCTGGCTAACGTAAGTGCTGCGAGATTGGATTTACGCATGTTGGCGGTTCCTTTGCAGGGGTTAGGTACGCATTGGAAGCGGGCGCGCATGGAAAATGCGGGAGGGCTGACGAATGGCAATGTTGGCAGGTTTCGGATACCTCTATACCTGGCTACCCGAACGTGTCATCGCGGTCCTCAATACTTCAGCCTTGGCTGCATCAGCCGTCCGGACTATGCCGCAGACAATATCAACCCGTGACCTCGATCCTGGGGCAGGATGTAAGTGATGTGTTTCGGATGATTGAGCGAGAGTGCCGTATTTCCAATCGTTAGCAATCAACGTCGCCCAAGGAGACAGGCAGTACACAGGAATCAGATATTCCAGCCACCCTATGCAAGCGAGGAATCGCCTCTTTCATCAAGGAAAAAATGATGGCACTCTGCCCGACTGCATTGTCTGCAGCTACCCAAGCGAACTTTAGGAAATCACATGGATTGGAAATTTACTGTTACGACCCTTGTCGCACTGTTAGCGGTTTTGATCTCGTGGCGAGCACGGCGAGAGGTGAAGGTAGCATCCAAAGCTACACTGGAACTTCAAAGCCGACTTGAACACTACCAGCACTTCCCGATCATACAGGTCTCGATAGTTCCGAATGGGCACAAAGTAAAGGTAATACTGACAAACGTGAGCGCTCAGAATGCAGTGTCATCTTACAAGCTGAGATTTATTCTCAGAATCACCGCAGGAAAAAGTACCTTCAGCGTTTCAAAGGAAGACTATGTTTACAACGGAGGTTTCTTAGGCCCGAACTCTGTTGAAGAAATTTCTCCAGCTGAAATCAACGACTGTATTGCTGATGCAATTTCGCCATTGCAGAAGTACCCAAGCGAACAGAACCATTTTGTCCTGCGCGTCTACGCCGAGTGTACTCCTCCACATCCAAAATCGGAAAAAGTGATTGAACAAGGCGTGGGTTATTTCGCATATGAAAACAATCAATTAAAATTAGTTCCGGGCCCCAAATAATAGCGATTGGCGGACTCTGTGGATGAACTTATGCACTACTCCACAAGAACAACTCTACTCCATCCGTAAAACGGTGATCGACATAACATAACAGGTAGATCGGTCACCCTCAGCATTAGTAGAATCCGACTGCACTATCAGACTCGCTTTCAAAAATTAGCCGGCGTATTCGCACTGATAATTTCAACGCCATAAGCTCCAATATGGCGAAACTTGTGCGGCGACATATCGGGTCAGCAAAAGACAAAATCTTATACGCAGAAAAAAGCCCGGCTCAAAAGACCGGGCTTTCAGCTTGCGACACTCATCAACTACCGCCGCTCCCGCCACTGCTGCTACCGGACGGTTGACCCGCAGGGCTGGGTTTAGAGGCAGAAGGCACCGGCCCATTGTCGGTCTTGCCACCATCACCACCTTGGGGTAGCGAATCGGCATCCGGGTCGGCATTGGTGGCTGGAGACGCCGGTTCACGAGTCTGGCTGGTGCCGTCGCTCGCCTTCGGGGTCGACGTTTCGCCAGCCGCGAGAGTGTACGGCGAACTGCCGAACAGCAATGCCGCGAGGGTAATCACCGCAAATCTATGGTTCAGCATGGTGGCTCTTCCTTTGCGTGTGGAGTTACAGACTTGGAAGCAGGTGCGCGGCGAACGTGCGACGCGTCGGACGAATGGTTATCACCCGGATGTTTCGCCAAATTACGACGCCTGAACGCTTCGCGGCAAAACACCCGAACGGCCCGCGGGTTCCTGGAAAATCAACCTCGATAAAGCTGTGCGAAATGCATGCCCCTCAAAAATTCGCCGGCGTATTCGCACTGATAATCTCAGCCTCATCCGCGCCAATATTGCGGAACTTGTGCGGCAGCGTGGTCGGAAAGTAATACCCATCGCCCGCACTCAACACACTCACCTGCCCGTCCACGGTCAATTCCACCGTGCCGCGCGTCACCAGCCCGCACTCTTCGCCTTCGGCATGCACGATCGGCTCTTCGCCGGAGCTCGCGCCGGGGGCGTATTGTTCGCGCAGCAGACGCATCTGGCGGCTGGGGACGGAGGCGCCGATGAGCAGCAGGCGCAGGCCGTGGCGGCCGAGGTCGGGTTGTTCGTTAGCGCGGAAGACGTATTGGTGTTCGCGCGGCGGCTGGTCGAAGGTGAAGAAGTCGGCCAGGGACATCGGTATGCCTTCGAGCAGCTTTTTCAGCGAGCTGACGGAGGGGCTGACGCGGTTCTGTTCGATCAGCGAGATGGTCGCGTTGGTCACGCCGCTACGCCGGGCGAGCTCGCGCTGAGAGAGTTTGTAGCTTTCGCGTACTAGTTTGAGTCGAGAACCCGTATCCATGACTGCCTTATGTTGAGGTACTTAAGGGTAATGGGGGTGGGTGGCGGGTGACGCGCAGGTCGCGCGGATCACGTTGCTCCCGTGTCCCGGAACCGTGAAAGGCGGCTATTAAATCACGTTTGGTGGTGTTGCTCAGCAGGTTCGATGGATGGTGAGACGAAACTTCCTCTTGCACTGGCAATACAGCCAATGTGGGAGCGAGCCTGCTCGCGAAAGCGATGTGTCAGACAACGAAGATGTTGGCTGATATGGCCCCTTCGCGAGCAAGCTCGCTCCCACATTTGGTTGTGAGCAGGTCAGCAAAGCGAGTGTGACTGGGCTGGCCTCTTCGCGAGCAGGCTCGCTCCCACAAGGGTGATCAGTTCTCTTCAATGGGAAAAACCGGCGCGGTCTTGGGGACCGTCGCCGGTGAGGTCAATCAGACGCCGAAACGGTCGCGCAGGGAATAGTAGACCGCGCCCAAAGCGGTGAGCGGTGCGGAGAAGGTGCGGCCGCCGAGCATCGGCATGTGCGGCAGTGAGGCGAAGGCGTTGAAGCGTTCGGCGTCGCCGCGGATCATTTCCGAGATCAGTTTGCCGGCCAGGTGCGAGCAGGTAACGCCGTGACCGCTGTAGCCCTGCATGTAGTAGGCGTTCTTTTCGATACGACCGAATTGCGGCATGCGCGACATGGTCAGCAGGAAATTTCCGGTCCAGCGGTAGTCGATTTTCACGTCCTTGAGCTGCGGGAAGGTCTTGAGGATCTTCGGCCGAATCAGCTGTTCGATGTCGTCCGGCTCCCGCGCGCCGTAGACCACGCCGCCGCCATAAAGCAGACGGTTGTCAGCGGTGAGGCGATAGTAATCGAGCAGGTAATTACAGTCTTCGACGCAATAGTTGTTGGTGATCAGGCTGCGTGCCTGCTGCTCGGTCAGCGGTTCGGTGACGACGATCTGCGAGCCGCACGGCATGCTTTTCGCGGTGACGCGGTTGTCGAGGCCTTGCGGCAGATAAGCATTGCCGGCGATCAGCAGGTATTTGGCGCGGACCAGCCCTTTGCCGGTGCGCACGGTGATCGGCTCGCCGTAGGTAATTTCCACCGCCGCCGATTGCTCGTAGATCTTGCCGCCCAAACGCACGATGGCAGCGGCCTCCCCTAGCGCCAGATTCAACGGATGAACGTGGCCACCCTGCATGTCCAGCAAACCGCCAACGTAAGCATCGGAGCCGACTTCACGACGAATGTCCGCTGCATCGAGCATCTGCAGATTGCGGTTGCCGTAGCGTTCCCAGTTGCGCTTCTGCTCGGCCAGACCGTTGAGTTGCTTCTTGTTCATCGCCGCGAAAATACCGCCCGGGCGATAGTCGCACTTGATGTCGTAATCCTGGATGCGCGAACGGATGATGTCGGCGCCTTCGAAGATCATGCTGCCGAGGATTTCCGCTGTCTTGTCACCGTAGCGCTCTTCGATGACATCGACATCGCGGCTGTAGGAGTTGACCAATTGCCCGCCGTTGCGACCGCTGGCACCGTAGCCGACTTTCGCCGCTTCCAGCACCGCGACTTTGTACCCGGCCTCGCTGAGGAACAGCGCCGAGGACAGGCCGGTATAGCCGGCGCCGATGATGCAGACGTCGCAGTCCAGCGCTTCTTCGAGAATCGGAAAGTCGATGACTTCGTTGCGGGTGGCGGCGTAGTAGCTGTTGACGTGTTGCTGTTTCATACATTTCTCCGAGGGTCGCCAACCAGGGGCGACCGCCGCTGTAAAAGAATTAGAGCTTGATCCAGGTCGCTTTCAGCTCGGTGTACTTGTCGAACGCGTGCAGCGATTTGTCGCGACCGTTGCCCGATTGCTTGAAACCACCGAACGGTGCGGTCATGTCGCCGCCGTCGTACTGGTTGACCCAGACGCTACCGGCACGCAGGCCACGGGCGAAGGTGTGCGCCTTGCTCAGGTTGCTGGTCCACACACCGGCGGCGAGGCCGAAGATGCTGTCGTTGGCGATCTGCAGGGCTTCTTCAGCGGTGTCGAAGGTGATCAGCGACAGCACCGGGCCGAAGATTTCTTCCTGGGCGATAGTCATCGCATTGGTCACGCCGTCGAAAATCGCTGGCTGCACGTAGAGGCCACCGGTTTCTTCAAGGGTGCGCTGGCCGCCGGCAATCAGCTCGGCGCCCTCCTCGCGGCCGATGCTGATGTAGCGCAGCACGTTGTCGAGCTGACGCTGGTCGACCACGGCGCCGACAGTGGTGGCCGGATCAAGCGCATGTCCCGGTTTCCACGCTTGCAAGGCTTCCACCAGCAGCGGAATAAACTGCTCGCGGATCGAACGTTCGACCAGCAGGCGCGAACCGGCGGTGCAGACTTCACCCTGATTGAAGGCGATGGCACCAGCCGCTGCTTGGGCTGCGGCGCGCAGATCCGGTGCGTCGGCAAACACCACGTTCGGGCTCTTGCCGCCGGCCTCGAGCCAGACGCGTTTCATGTTGCTTTGGCCGGCGTAAATCATCAGTTGCTTGGCGATCGCCGTGGAGCCGGTGAAGGCCAGGACATCGACATCCATATGCAACGCCAGCGCCTTGCCGACGGTGTGACCGAAGCCCGGCAGCACGTTGAACACGCCCTTCGGAATCCCGGCATCCAGCCCAAGCTGCGCAATACGGATGGCGGTCAGTGGCGACTTTTCCGAAGGCTTGAGAATGAACGAGTTACCCGCTGCCAGCGCTGGAGCGAACTTCCAGCTGGCCATGATCAGCGGGAAATTCCACGGCACGATCGCCGCGACCACACCGGCGGGCTCGCGGGTGACGAGGCCGAGTTGGTCGTGCGGGGTGGCGGCGACTTCGTCGTAGATCTTGTCGATGGCCTCGGCGCTCCAGCGGATCGCGTTGGCGGTGGCCGGGATGTCGATGCTCATCGAATCGCTGATCGGTTTGCCCATGTCGAGGGTTTCCAGCAGCGCCAGTTCTTCCTGGTGCTCCAGGATCAGATCGGCGAAGCGGATCAGGATGCGCTTGCGCTCGGCCGGGGCCTTTTTCGCCCAGATGCCGGAGTTGAACGATTGACGCGCGGCTTCCACCGCGAGGTTGGCGTCGGCTTCATCGGTACTGGCGACGGCGGCGAGAAAGCGGCCATCGACCGGGCTCAGGCATTCGAAGGTGTCGCCACTGATCGCCGGGCGGTATTCACCGTTGATGAAGGCGCGGGATTCGATGGACAGGGACTGGAAGCGTTGTTCCCAGTCGTTGCGGGTTGTGGTCATTGGTTTGAGCTCGACAAGGGGGAATTGGGGGGTGTCGGGTTGCTGTGTCTGGCTTGAGATGGCTGCCCTCACCCTAGCCCTCTCCCGGGAGAGGGGACCGATTGGGGGATGCTCAGAATCTCCGCCGACCTGAAAAATCGATACCGAATCCATAATCGACTGGATCGTTCAGGTCACTGAATATCCCAAGACAACTCGGTCAGTCCCCTCTCCCTCCGGGAGAGGGTTAGGGTGAGGGGCTTTTGGCTTTTGGGGCCTTCAGACACTCACACGGTATGCAGATACCAGTTGTACTCAAGGTCAGAAATCGAGTTCTCGAACTCGGCCAGCTCGCTTTCCTTGCATGCGACAAACACGTCGATGTACATCGGGTCGATGTAGCGCGCCATGACTTCGCTGTCGTCGAGCTGGCGCAAGGCGTCACGCAGGTTGTTCGGCAGGCTCTGCTCGTTCTGCTCGTAGCTGTTGCCTTCGACCGGAGCGCCCGGTTCGATCTGGTTGGTCAGACCGTGGTGAATACCGGCCAGCACCGAAGCCATCAGCAGATACGGGTTGGCATCGGCACCGGCGACGCGGTGTTCGATGCGCACGGCGTCCGCTGAACCGGTCGGCACGCGCACGGCGACGGTGCGGTTGTCGATGCCCCAGCTCGGCGAGTTCGGCACATAGAACTGCGCGCCGAAGCGGCGATAGGAGTTGACGTTCGGGCAGAGGAACGCCATTTGCGCCGGCAGGGTCTCGAGCACACCGCCGATCGCGTGACGCAGCGCGGCGTTCTGCTCGGGATCCTCGCTGGCGAAGATGTTGTTGCCTTCTTTATCCAGAATCGAAATGTGCACATGCAAACCGTTGCCGGCCTGGCCCGGATACGGCTTGGCCATGAAAGTCGTGTCCATCTCGTGGTCGTAGGCGATGTTTTTCACCAGACGCTTGAGCAGCACCGCGTAATCACAGGCCTTGATCGGGTCGGAAACGTGATGCAGGTTGACTTCGAACTGCGCCGGGGCGCTTTCCTTGACGATCGCGTCAGCCGGGATGCCCTGCTCTTTCGCGCCTTCGAGAATGTCTTGCAGGCAGTCGACGTATTCGTCGAGATCGTCGATCAGGTACACCTGAGTCGATACCGGACGTTTGCCCGACACGGGCGAGCGTGGCGACTGCGGACGGCCGTTCACGTTGTCCTGGTCAATCAGATAGAACTCCAGTTCGAACGCGGCGCAAATGGTCAGGCCGAGGTCGTCGAACTTGCGCACCACATTGGCCAGCACTTCACGCGGGTCGGCGAAGAACGGCTGGCCTTCGATCTCGTGCATGGTCATCAGCAGTTGTGCGGTCGGGCGCTTTTGCCACGGCTCGATGCTCAAGGTGCCGGGAATCGGATAGCAGATGCGATCGGCATCGCCAATGTCCAGACCCAGGCCGGTGCTTTCCACCGTCGAGCCATTGATGTCCAGCGCGAACAGCGACGCCGGCAGGTTGATGCCTTTTTCGTACACCTTATGAAGACTGGTGCGTTCGATGCGCTTGCCGCGCACCACACCGTTCATATCCGCAATCAGAAGGTCGACGTACAAAACCTCAGGATATTTCTTAAGGAATGCGTTGGCTTCGTTGAGTTGAACGGTACGCAGAGGGACCGACATGATGCACCTATTTAGCTGTTAATTATTATGTTCACCACCGTGTTGCGCAGCCAGTCAATCCGAAAGGCAAAGTGAAGTCAATAGCGAACAGCTGGCCCCGCAGCCTTTATTTTTCGGGCTTTTATTCACACTCTCGTGCCAGATCCGCCGTCAAACCCCATGAAACCAGCGCAACCTGATGACCGGCGTTTAGAATTTTTTACATGGCAGTTGTTAATTAAAATCAACGAGGCTAAGCTCCGGAAAAGCTCGTTCAAGTGACAGACTTCGAGGTGAATAAAAATGGCATTCAAGCCATTGATCGGCGTTACTGCGTGCGTCAAACAGATTGGCCTGCATCCCTATCACATCAGCGGCGACAAGTACGTACGTGCTGTCAGCGTTGGCGCTGAAGGGCTGCCAGTGGTCATTCCTTCCCTCGGCAACCTGACTGAAATCGACGACCTGCTCGGCCAGCTCGATGGTCTGTTGCTGACCGGCTCACCCTCGAATGTGGAGCCTTTCCACTATCAAGGCCCGACCAGTGCGCCTGGCACGGATCACGACCCGGCCCGCGACGCCACCACCCTTCCTTTATTGCGTGCAGCCATCGCGGCGGGCGTTCCGGTGCTCGGCATTTGCCGTGGCTTTCAGGAAATGAACGTGGCCTTCGGCGGCAGTCTGCATCAGAAGGTGCATGAGCTGCCGGGCATGCTCGATCACCGTGAGGCGGACAGCCCGGATGTCGCGGTGCAATACGCCCCGGCTCATGCGGTCAGCGTGATCGCTGGCGGTGTGTTCGAAGCGCTGGAGTTGCCCAACGAGTTTCAGGTCAATTCGATTCACAGCCAAGGCATCGACCGCCTCGCTCCTGGCCTGCGTGCCGAAGCGGTGGCGCCGGACGGTTTGATCGAAGCGATCTCGGTCGAGCACAGCCCGACCTTCGCACTCGGCGTGCAATGGCACCCGGAGTGGCAAGTGCTGGACAACCCCGATTACCTGAAGATTTTCCAGGCGTTCGGCGCAGCGTGCCGGCAACGGGCGGCGCGGCGCAACCAGCGCTGACGCAACCACGAATCAAGTAACGATTTACTGCCCCCGCGGCTGGCGGGTGTGCGTTTGCACACCTGTCAGTCGTGAACTGCGACACCCGTAATAACAACAAGTACGACCCAAGCCGCAGGGCAGGAGCCCTGTAGGAGCTGCCGAAGGCTGCGATCTCTTGATCTTGATCCTGAAAAACAAAATCAAAAGATCGCAGCCTTCGGCAGCTCCTACAGGTGCATTTGCAGGCTTGCAATCCACTTAAGCCCGGCCACGTTGGCCAGGCACACGAAACCTGTTGGGAGTTTCACATGGCAAACGCCTCCAGCACTTACCGGAAGGCACTCGAAGGTCATCAGCAACCGAAAAAGGTGTTGGTGAAAGTCGACCGTGTCACCAAGAAGTTCGACGAAACCGTGGCCGTGGACGATGTGTCCCTGGAGATCCATCAGGGCGAAATCTTCGCGCTGCTGGGTGGCTCCGGATCGGGCAAATCGACCCTGCTGCGCATGCTCGCCGGTTTCGAGCGGCCGACCGAGGGGCGGATTCTGCTCGATGGCGTGGACATCACCGACATGCCGCCGTACGAGCGGCCGATCAACATGATGTTCCAGTCCTACGCGTTATTCCCGCACATGACCGTGGCGCAGAACATCGCCTTCGGCCTCAAACAGGACCGTTTGCCTGCCAGTGAAATCGATGCCCGCGTCGAAGAAATGCTGCGTCTGGTGCACATGACCCAATACGCCAAACGCCGCCCGCACCAATTGTCCGGCGGTCAGCGGCAGCGCGTCGCTCTCGCCCGCTCGCTGGCGAAACGGCCGAAACTGTTGCTGCTCGACGAGCCGATGGGTGCGCTGGACAAGAAACTGCGTTCGCAGATGCAGCTTGAGCTTGTGGAGATCATCGAACGCGTCGGCGTGACCTGCGTGATGGTGACCCACGACCAGGAAGAAGCCATGACCATGGCTCAGCGCATCGCAATCATGCACCTGGGCTGGATCGCGCAGATCGGCAGCCCGGTCGACATTTATGAAGCGCCGGTCAGCCGCATGGTCTGCGAGTTCATCGGCAACGTGAACGCCTTCGACGGCACCGTGGTGGAAGATCTGGAAGGCCACGCGATCATCCACAGCCCGGATTTGCAGCAGAAGATTTACGTCGGTCACGGCGTCAGCACTTCGGTGCAGGACAAGTCGATCACCTACGCCATCCGCCCGGAGAAAATGCTCGTCAGCACCAGCCAACCGGAGTTCCGCTACAACTGGTCCGAAGGCAAGGTGCACGACATCGCCTACCTCGGCGGTCACTCGGTGTTCTACGTCGAGCTGCCCGGCGGCAAGATCGTCCAGTCGTTCATGGCCAACGCCGAACGCCGTGGCGCGCGGCCGACCTGGGACGACAAGGTCTACGTCTGGTGGGAAGACGACAGCGGCGTGGTACTGCGCTCATGAGAACCTTCAATCAGCAATTCCTGCGCCTGGTGCCCAGCGGACGAAAACTGGTGATCGGCATTCCGTTCATCTGGCTGTTCCTGTTTTTCATGCTGCCGTTTTTTCTGGTGATGAAGATCAGCTTCTCGGAAGCCGCACTGTCGATCCCGCCGTACTCGGAGATCTACACCTTCGCCGAACAGAAATTCCAGCTGCTGCTGAACATCGGCAACTACACCCTGCTCGGCGAAGACGAGCTATACCTGTCGGCCTACCTCGGTTCGCTGAAGGTCGCAGCACTGAGCACGCTGATGTGCCTGGCGATCGGTTTTCCGATGGCCTACGCGATCACCAAGACCGGCAAGGAAACGCAAAACGTCCTGCTGCTGTTGATCATGATGCCGACGTGGACGGCGATTCTGATCCGCGTTTATGCGTGGATGGGCATCCTCAGCAACAACGGTTTGCTCAATGCGTTCCTGATGTGGACCGGGCTCACCGATCACCCGATCGAGATCCTCAACACCAACACTGCCGTCTATATAGGTGTCGTGTACGCGTATTTGCCGTTCATGGTTCTGCCGCTCTACGCCAACCTCGTCAAGCACGACAACAGCCTGCTGGAAGCCGCGCAGGACTTGGGCTCGAGCAACTTCAACAACTTCTGGAAGATCACCGTGCCACTGGCGAAGAACGGGATCATTGCCGGCTGCATGCTGGTGTTTATTCCGGTGGTCGGCGAGTTCGTGATTCCGGAACTGTTGGGTGGCCCGGAGACGCTGATGATCGGTCGCGTGCTGTGGCAAGAGTTCTTCAATAACCGCGACTGGCCGGTGGCGTCCGCCTTGGCGGTGGTGATGCTGTTGATCCTGATTGTGCCGATTCTGCTGTTCAACCGCAGTCAGGCCAAAGAGATGGAGGCACGGGGATGAAACGCTTCAACTTTTCCAGGTTCATGCTGATCTTCGGCCTGATGTTCATTTATCTGCCGATGCTGATTCTGGTGATCTACTCGTTCAACGCCTCGAAACTGGTGACCGTGTGGGGTGGCTGGTCAATCAAGTGGTATGCCGGCCTGCTCGACAACACGCAACTGATGGGCTCGGTGGTGCGCTCGCTGGAGATTGCCTGCTACACCGCGATTGCTGCGGTGGCGCTGGGCACCCTCGCCGCTTTTGTCCTGACTCGCGTCACGCGCTTCAAGGGTCGCACGCTGTTTGGCGGCCTGGTGACCGCGCCGCTGGTGATGCCGGAAGTGATCACCGGTCTGTCGTTGTTGTTGCTGTTCGTAGCGATGGCGCAGTTGATCGGCTGGCCGCAGGAGCGAGGCATCGTCACCATCTGGATTGCTCACACGACCTTTTGTGCGGCTTATGTCGCGGTGGTAGTCTCCGCCCGCCTGCGCGAGCTGGATCTGTCGATCGAAGAAGCGGCGATGGATCTCGGCGCTAAACCGTTCAAGGTGTTTTTCCTGATCACCATCCCCATGATCGCGCCGTCGCTGGCGGCAGGCGGGATGATGTCGTTTGCCTTGTCGCTGGATGACCTGGTGCTGGCGAGTTTCGTCTCCGGGCCGGGCTCGACGACGCTGCCGATGGAAGTGTTCTCGGCGGTACGTCTGGGTGTGAAACCCGAGATCAACGCCGTGGCCAGCCTGATTCTGCTGGCGGTGTCGCTGGTGACTTTCCTCGTCTGGTACTTCGGCCGCAAAGCGGAAGCCAATCGCAAACGGGCGATCCAGGAAGCAATGGATCAGACCGCGAATGAGTCGTGGCAGCCGCAACGTGTCGCAGCGGCCACAGCCTGACTCAAGGACTATAAAAAACCTGTAGCGAGGGAGCTTGCTCCCGCTTGAGTGCGCAGCGCTCACAAGATTTTGCGGCCGCTTCGCAGCTCAGCGGGAGCAAGCTCCCTCGCCAAAACGGTTCTGTGTACATCATGTTTTGTGTTGGGTTTTTGAATAAGAAAAAGGGAGTTGTACCGATGAAAATGTTTGGCAGGACTCTGCTGACACTGTCCTTAATGGGCGCGATGGTCATGGGCGCCCAGGCCAACGACAAGGTGCTGCGTGTTTACAACTGGTCCGATTACATCGCGCCGGACACCGTGAAGAAGTTCGAAGACGAGACCGGTATTCGCGTGACCTACGACGTCTTCGACAGCAACGAAACCCTCGAAGCGCGCCTGCTGGCGGGCAAATCCGGTTACGACATCGTCGTACCGTCCAACAGTTTTCTGGCCAAGCAGATCAAGGCCGGCGTCTATCAGACGCTGGACAAATCGAAGCTGCCGAACTGGAAGAATCTCAACCCGGTACTGCTGAAAAACGCCTCCGCCAGTGATCCGGACAACGCGCACGCGTTCCCGTACATGTGGGGCTCGATCGGTATCGGCTTCAATCCGGCCAAGGTCAAGGAAGTGCTCGGCGCCAACGCCCCGACCAACTCCTGGGACTTGCTGTTCAAACCGCAGAACGCGGAAAAACTCAAAGCCTGCGGCATCAGTTTTCTCGATTCGCCGACCGAGATGCTCCCGGCCGCCCTGCACTACCTGGGCTATCCGGTGAACGACAAGGACAAGGCGCACATCGCCGAGGCGGAAGCGCTGTTCATGAAAATCCGCCCGTATGTGGCGTATTTCCATTCCTCGAAGTACATCTCCGATCTGGCCAACGGCAACATCTGCGTAGCGGTCGGTTACTCCGGCGACGTCCTGCAGGCCAAGGCACGGGCGGTGGAATCGGGCAACAAGGTGGTGATCGACTACAGCATTCCCAAGGAAGGCGCCGGCAGTTTCTACGACATGGTCGCCATCCCGCGCGACGCTGCGAACGTCGACAACGCCTACCTGTTCATGGACTTCCTGATGCGCCCGGAGATCATCGCCGAAGTCACCAACAGCATCGGCTACAGCAACGCCAACGCAGCGGCCACGCCACTGGTGGACGAAGCGATCCGCAATGAACCGGGCTCGTATCCATCGCAAGCGGTGATGGCGACGTTGTATGCCGTACCGGATCAGCCGATTGCCACACAGCGCATCATGACGCGCGGCTGGACGCGGGTGAAGCTCGGGAAATAAGCACACCAGTGATCCACATGTAGGAGTGAGCCTGCTCGCGATAGCGGTGTTTCAGCCAGCTTCGATAGTGAATGTGCTGACGTCATCGCGAGCAGGCTCACTCCTACAGTGGTTCGGCGTTATGCCAGACAGAATCACAAGTTTCCCGTTCACGCAGCGCCTTACCACCGCCGCCCCCTGCTCTGAACGGCCTCACCCGGCTCTCTCGGCCCGGGTGAATGTGCAGGCGCCTTCGGGCGCCTTTTTTGTCGCTCAGATCAGCGGCCAGTCCTGCACCACCCGATAGCGGCCCTTGTGCGACTCGAACAAGGCGAAGCGTTCAGCGCGCAGGAAAAACTCCGGCGGCGTGCCCGCTTCCGGCTCCGGCGCACGGTATTCGCGAGCCAGGGTCAGGTGCGGGCGGAACTCATGGGTGGGTTCTTCAAAACCGAACGGCAGCATCGCTTGCTCCAGCGCATAGACCAGGCGCAACAATCCCGGCGGCGCCTGCTCCGGTGCCAATGACAGGACACCGGCGCGATGCCAGACCTGCAAGCGATCCAGCGAAATCCGCAACGCTTCCCCCGGCGTGCGCACACTGCCGGCGGCTTCGCAGACGCCATGAATCTGCGCCAGCGGCACCGCGCCGAGGAACAGCAAGGTCAGATGAAAGTTGTCCGCTGGTACCGGTTTTCCGGTTCGCAGGCCCAGTTCCGCGCGCCACTGGGCGATCGCCTTGCGCTGCGCTGGCGGGCAATCCAAAGCAAAAAACAATCGCTTCGACGGCTCATCCTTGCGCACCCCATCAATCATTGCCCTCTCCCCTTGTTCGTCATGATCGCGCCGATTCTACACAGCCTGTTCTGACGACTCGCGACAGGAAGCTATAGTTCATGGATTGCCATCAACCGGAGGCTGCCATGCGCAAGATCCTCAGCAAAGAACCCTGGTGGGCCCGGCCACCACAACCCGGGCAGAACGAAAGCGAACTGGAATGGGGCTGGCTGGTGCATTACAGCGAAGGCGAACCGCGCTTCGAGTTCGTCCGCGAACGACCCAGCGACGAGCAGATTCGCAACCGCAAGAGTTGCCGGGTCACCCCCTCGCCCGAGTGAATAGAGCCCGTGAGCACTAATCCTGTGGGAGCGAGCCTGCTCGCGAAAGCGGTGTGTCAGATAAAGAAATGTTACTGATACGACGCTTTCGTGAGCAGGCTCGCTCCCACAGGGTTATGCATTGATCAGTGGGGTTGGGTGTCGCCGGCTGCGGTGTCGATGCTCACCACCACCGACATGCCCGGTCGTAGCCGTTCCTGTTCCTGCTGATCGGGATCGATGGTGATGCGCACTGGCACGCGCTGAGCGATCTTGACGAAGTTGCCAGTGGCATTGTCGGCCTGGAGCAAGGCAAATTCCGAACCGGTGCCCGGCGAAATATGCTGCACATGGCCGGTGAATCGGCGGTGGTTCAAGGCGTCGACGGTGAAGCGCACCGGTTGCCCGACACGCACGTTGGCCATCTGGGTTTCCTTCATGTTGGCGATCACCCATTTCTGATCCGGCACCAATGCCATCAATTGCGCGCCGGAGTTGACGTAGGCGCCGAGCCGCACGCCGATCTGCCCGAGCTGGCCGTCGCGCGGGGCGACAATCCGCGTGTTCGACAGATCGATCCGTGCCAGTTGCACCGCCGCTTCGGCGCTGGCCACCGCAGCTTCCAGCGAGCCGCGATTGACGATCACCGTTTGCAGGTCCTGCCGGGCGATTTCCAGATTGGCCTTGGCCTGCGCCACTGCCGCCGTGCTCTGTGCATTGGCGGCGAGGGTCACGTCGAACTCGCGTTTCGACACCGAACCGTCGCGCACCAGTTCCTGATTACGGCGCAGATCGGCCTCGCTCTTGCGCAACTGCGCCTGGCTGTCGGCCAACACCGCCTGGCGCAATTTGATCGTTGCCTCGGCGCTGTTGCGCTGCTGCACGACGTTGGCCAGCCCGGCCTTTTGCACCGCCAGTTGTGCCAGCGACTGATCGAGGCGCTGCTGATAAATGCGGTCGTCCAGACGCACCAGCAGATCCCCGGCCTTGACGTACTGGAAGTCCTGCACCGGCACCTCGAACACGTAACCGCTGAGCTGCGGGCCGATGATCGTCACCTGCCCGCGCACCAAGGCGTTTTCCGTGGTTTCCACGGCGCTGCTGAACGGCGGCAATTGCCAGGCATAGAGCACGATCAGCACGCCGACGATGGCGATCGCGGCAAAGCCCAGCGAAGAAATGATCCGCACCCGCAGCGAACGCGGCGCGGTATTGGCCGACGATGGCGGCGCCTCACCTTCAGGCGTGGCGGCAATGGCGTTAGTGGTTGTGGTGGTCGGTTCGGTCATGAAGAAATGGCGCCGCTTGATGGTACGGAAGGTGTCGGCTCAATGGCTTTGGTGGTACTCATCAGCCACAACGCGCGAATCGAAAGCCAGATCATGGTCAGTACGGCAATGACCGCGATCAGCATGAAGACATCGTTATAGGCCAGCACGTTCGCTTCGCGTGTCGCTGCATTGGCGAGGCTGCGGATCCCGGCCAGATTGCGCAGGCTCGGATCGGCCAGCAAACCGCCATAGGCCGATCCGCCGCTCTGCACGCGCGCGGCCACCAAGGGATCGGACATCACCAGATGATCGACGATGTGGCTGGAATGGTACTTCTCCCGCACGATCTGAAACGTGCCAAGCAACGCCGCGCCGAGCAGCCCGCCGAGGTTGTTGCAGATCCCGAACAGCACGGAAAAACTCACCAGGTTGCGCGGGTTGGTCAGCACGTTGCGTGTCCCGAACACCATGGTCGGGCCGAGAAAAAACGTACTGCCGAACGCCAGCAGGAACTGGCTGAAGTAGAGATTTTGCGGGCGGGTCAGGTTGTTGGAAAAACTGTCCATCACCGAACCGGTGGCCATCAGTGCCAGCGAGATGATCAACGGCATCAGCAAGTGTTTGGGGTCGATGGTCAGCGCGCTGGTGGCAAGCCCGGCGACGCTGCCGATCAGCATCACCACGTACAGGCTGTGCAGTTGCTCATAGCCCATGTTGAGGTTCTGCATGAAACCGACCGCACCGGTGGATTGCTCCGAGGTGACCATGCGGATCAGGGTCACCGCCAGCGCCAGACGAATCATCGTGCCGCTGCCCAGCCAGCGGGTCATCAGCATCGGGTTGCTGCGGTTATGTTCGATGGCCAGACCCATGATGATCAGCGCGATCGAACAGGCGAGCGCGACGCCGATCCAGTCCGCCTCCAGCCACCAGTCGATGCGCCCCAGCGACAGCACCGCGCACAACAACGCCACACCGGTGGCGAGGATGGCGAAGGTCAGGAAGTCGAGCTTTTCAAAGGTCTTGAAGCGGTCACCGGGCGGCAACTTCAGCAGCAATACACAGCCGAGTGACAACAGCGCCATGCCCAATTCGAACAGGTAGAGGCCGCGCCACTCGGCGATCTGCAACAGGTCTTCGGAAAACAGCCGCGCCAGCGGCAACGCCAGTTGCGAAGTGCCAAGACCGAGTACCAGCGCTTTGAGTCGCCACTTCGCCGGGAACGCCTGGACCATGTAATACAGCCCCAGCGAACTCAGCGCCGCGCCGACCATGCCGTGGGCAGCACGCACCGCCACCGCAGAATTGAGATCGTTGACGAACAGATGGCCGAAGGTCACCAGCGCATAGAGCACCAGGAACACTTCGGTGAACGCGCGCAAGCCGAACTGCTGGCGAAACTTCACCAGCAGCAGGTTCATCGATACGTTGGTCATCACATAGGCGGCCGGCAGCCAGGCCATTTCCGCAGTGGTCGCGCCGAGCGAGCCTTGCAGATAAGGCAGGTTGGCGACCACCAGCGAATTCCCCAGCCCACCAGTCACCGCCACCAGCACACCGACCGCCGCGTACGCCAGGCGCTTGGGCGTGGAGTGCAGTGGTGTCGACGGCGAACCGGGCAGGCTGGGCTTTTCGTGAGGTTGCCAGTTGCGCGGGGCGTACTTATCCATGGATCGGCCTGGTGCTGGGTGTGAGGGAAGTTTGCCGCATATTTCTTTGCAGCACACTTTTCCATGGACAACAAAAAACCCTGTAGGAGTGAGCCTGCTCGCGATAACGGTGAATCACTCGCCATTTTCTTCGCTGACACACCGCTATCGCGAGCAGGCTCACTCCTACAGTGGAGAATGCGTGGCTGGACGAGTGATCGTATAACTTCCAGTTGACAATCCTCGAAAATCTGGGAAATATCCCCAGCGATGTTGTACGACGACGTATGACAAATAATAAAAACAACAAACGAATCAGGGAGCGTCACAGTGAGCACACTCGCCCGCAATTCCGTCCGCCCTCCACGTTTTGCCACTTTCAAGCCGCGTTCGACCCTCAGCCTGCTCGGCTGCAGCAGCCTCGCCCTCGCCCTGCCAATGAGCGCCGATGCCGAAGGCTTTCTCGAAGACAGCAAAGCCACGCTGAACCTGCGCAACGCCTACTTCAACCGCAACTTCGTCAACCCGGCCTATCCCCAGGGCAAGGCTGAAGAGTGGACGCAGAACTTCATCCTCGACGCCAAATCCGGCTTCACCCAAGGCACCGTCGGCTTCGGTCTCGACATCCTTGGCCTGTACTCGCAGAAGCTCGATGGCGGCAAAGGCACTGGCGGCACGCAGCTGTTGCCGATCCACGATGACGGGCGCCCGGCCGACAACTTCGGCCGGCTCGGCGTGGCGCTGAAAGCCAAAGTCTCGAAGACCGAATTGAAGGTCGGCGAATGGATGCCGGTCCTGCCGATCCTGCGCTCCGACGATGGCCGCTCCCTGCCGCAGACCTTTCGCGGCGGCCAGATCACCTCCACCGAGATCAACGGCCTGACTGTCTACGGCGGCCAGTTCCGGGGCAACAGCCCGCGCAACGACGCGAGCATGGAAGACATGTCGATGAACGGCCGCGGTGCATTCACCTCTGATCGCTTCAACTTCGGCGGCGGCGAATACACCTTCAACGAGAAACGCACCATGGTCGGCGTTTGGTACGCCGAGCTTACCGATATCTATCAGCAGCAGTATTTCAACCTCAGCCACAGCCAGCCGATGGGCGATTGGACGCTGGGCGCCAACCTCGGTTTCTTCACCGGCAAGGAAGACGGCAGCGCCCAGGCCGGCGACCTCGACAACAAGACCGCGTTCGCCCTGCTCTCTGCCAAGTACGGCGGCCACACTTTCTACGTCGGCCTGCAGAAACTCACCGGCGACGATGCCTGGATGCGCGTCAACGGCACCAGCGGCGGCACCCTGGCCAACGACAGTTACAACGCTAGTTATGACAACGCCAAGGAGCGCTCCTGGCAGCTGCGTCACGACTACAACTTTGTGGCGCTGGGCGTGCCTGGCCTGACCCTGATGAACCGCTACATCAGCGGCGATAACGTGCACACCGCGACCACCAATGACGGCAAGGAATGGGGCCGCGAATCGGAACTGGCCTACACCGTGCAGAGCGGCCCGCTGAAGAACCTCAACGTGAAATGGCGCAATGCGACCATCCGCCGGGATTTCAGCACCAACGAATTTGACGAGAACCGGATCTTCATCAGCTATCCGATTTCATTGTTGTAATTTCCAAGGCGACACCGACCCCCTGTAGGAGTGAGCCTGCTCGCGATAGCGGTATATCAGTCAGAGCAAATGTCAGTTGATGCACCGCTATCGCGAGCAGGCTCACTCCTACAAGGAAATGCATTTCAAGGCGAAGCAACTGTAAAAACACCTTTCCGCCTTCCGTCATCTACACCAAAAGTCGCGTTGACAAGATCCGGAAACCCTATCGATACTTCCGCGCAGTCATACGACAACCTACAACAAACCTAATAACAATGTGTCCAGGGATTGCCATGACGTCTACTTCTACCCCCCGCATACCTTTCAATCGCCTGCTGCTGACCGGTGCCGCCGGAGGCCTGGGCAAAGTCCTGCGCGAACGCCTGCGCCCTTATGCCAACGTGCTGCGCCTGTCCGATATCGCCGCCCTCGCCCCAGCCGTCGATGAACATGAAGAAATCGTGCTCTGCGACCTCGCCGACAAACAAGCCGTGCATCAACTGGTCGAAGGCGTCGATGCGATCCTGCATTTCGGCGGCGTTTCGGTCGAGCGGCCGTTCGAAGAAATTCTCGGTGCGAACATCTGCGGCGTCTTCCACATTTACGAAGCCGCGCGCCGCCATGGCGTCAAACGCGTGATTTTCGCCAGCTCCAATCACGTCATCGGCTTCTACAAGCAGGACGAAAACCTCGACGCCACTTCCCCGCGCCGTCCTGACGGTTACTACGGCCTCTCCAAGTCCTACGGCGAAGACATGGCGAGTTTCTACTTCGATCGCTATGGCATCGAAACCGTCAGCATCCGCATCGGTTCCTCGTTCCCCGAGCCGCAGAACCGCCGGATGATGCACACCTGGCTGAGCTTCGACGACCTTACGCAACTGCTCGAACGCTCGCTGTACACACCGAATGTCGGTCACACCGTGGTCTACGGCATGTCCGCCAACAAGGAGGTCTGGTGGGACAACCGCTACGCCAGCCACCTCGGTTTCGAAGCCAGGGACAGCTCGGAAGTGTTCCGCGACAAAGTCGAAGCCCAGCCGATGCCGGCCGATGACGATCCGGCGCGGATCTATCAGGGCGGCGCGTTCGTTGCAGCAGGCCCGTTTGGCGACTGATCGCTCGACTTGATCCCCCTCCAATAAAAACCAAGGGAATGAGTATGCAAGCCGAATTGATCGTCGACGCCCGCAACGCGGTCGGTGAAAGCCCGGTCTGGGTGCCGCAGGAAAACGCGCTGTACTGGGTGGATATTCCCAACGGCGGGCTGCAACGCTGGAGCGCCGACACTGGCCACGTTGCCTCGTGGAAAGCCCCGGAAATGCTCGCCTGCATCACCCGCCACCGCAGCGGTGGCTGGGTCGCTGGTATGCAAGGCGGTTTCTTTCGCCTGCACGCGCACAGCGACGGCAGCCTCGACAGCGAATTGCTCGCCACCGTCGAGCACAGCCGCCCGGACATGCGCCTTAACGATGGTCGTTGCGACCGCCAGGGGCGTTTCTGGGCCGGCAGCATGGTCTTGAACATGGGCCTGAATGCGCCCGAAGGCCGGCTGTACCGCTTCGGCGCCGGGCAGGCTGGCGTGGTTGAAGCGCAGCTGGATGGCTTCATCGTGCCCAACGGCCTCGCCTTCAGTCCTGACGGCGAAACCATGTACCTGTCGGATTCGCACCCCAACGTGCAACTGATCTGGGCGTTCGATTACGACACCGAAACCGGTACGCCATCGAATCGCCGCATCTTCGTCGACATGAACCACTTCCCCGGCCGCCCCGACGGCGCCGCCGTGGATGCCGAAGGTTGCTACTGGATCTGTGCCAACGACGCCGGCCTGATTCACCGTTTCGCCCCGGACGGTCGCCTCGATTTCTCGCTGGAAGTACCGGTGAAAAAACCGACCATGTGCGCTTTCGGCGGCAGCAACTTCGACACTCTTTTTGTCGCCTCGATTCGCCCCGGCGATGACCTCGATCCGCAATCCCTGGCCGGCGGCGTGTTCGCCTTGAAGCCCGGGATCAAAGGCCTCGCCGAACCTGAATTCAACGATCTGCTTTAGACCTTCTGCTGCACCGCTGCGCCTTGAACACAAAAATAACAAGACTGGAGACTCACCCCCATGAACTTCAAACGCACCTTGCTCGCCGCTGCACTCCCGCTGATATTTACCCTCGCTAGCGCCGCTCAGGCACTGGAACTTAAAGTCGCCGACATCCACCCCAAGGGTTATCCAACCACGGTGGCGGAAGAAAGCATGGGCAAAATGCTGACCAAAGAGACCAACGGCGAGCTGACTTTCAAGTACTTCCCGGGCGGTGTGCTGGGTTCTGAAAAGGAAGTCATCGAGCAGATGCAAGTCGGCGCGATACAGATGTCCCGGGTCAGCCTTGGGATCGTCGGCCCTGTCGTACCGGACGTGAACGTCTTCAACATGCCGTTCATCTTCCGAGACCACCAGCACATGCGCAATGTCATCGATGGGCCGGTGGGCGATGAGATCCTCGACAAGATCACCAACTCGGAATTCGGCCTGGTGGCCCTGGCCTGGATGGACGGCGGCACGCGCAACATCTACACCAAAAAACCGGTGCGCAAGCTCGAAGACCTCAAGGGCATGAAAATTCGTGTGCAAGGCAACCCGATGTTCATCGAGATGATGAACGCCATGGGAGCCAACGGGATCGCCATGGACACCGGCGAGATCTTCAGCGCCCTGCAAACCGGCGTGATCGACGGCGCGGAAAACAACCCGCCGACCCTGCTCGAACACAACCACTTCCAGAACGCCAAATTCTACAGCCTGACCGGTCACCTGATCCTGCCAGAGCCTATCGTGATGTCGAAAATCACCTGGGAGAAACTCACTCCGGATCAACAGACACTGGTCAAGAAAGCCGCCAAGGCTGCCCAGGCTGAAGAGCGCGAGCTGTGGGACAAGAAGTCCGCTGCCAGTGAAGAAAAACTCAAGGCCGCCGGCGTCGAGTTCATCACGGTCGACAAAAAACCCTTCTACGACGCCACTGCACCGGTGCGGGCCAAGTACGGTGCGCCGTATGCCGACCTGATCAAGAAAATCGAAGCCGTTCAGTAACGCCTCCCGCTCCGTACTCATGAATAAGGCCCGGCGCGCCGGATGTTCGAGGCGCGCCCGGTTACGGTGAAACCCGATGAAGAATTTGCTGCTGCGTATCAACGACAAGATCTACATGACCTGCATCTGGGTGGCCGGCCTTTCCGTTCTGGCAGTTTCCCTGATGATTCCCTGGGGCGTGTTTGCCCGCTACGTGCTGGGTACCGGTTCGAGCTGGCCCGAGCCAACGGCCATTCTGCTGATGATCGTGTTCACCTTTATTGGCGCCGCTGCCAGCTACCGCGCCGGTGCGCACATGGCCGTGGCCATGGTGACCGACCGCATGCCGCCGCATCTGCGCCGCGCCGCGTCGATATTTTCCCAACTGCTGATGGCCCTGATCTGCATTTTCATGACGATCTGGGGATTCAAGTTGTGCATGTCCACCTGGAACCAGTTCATGGCGTCCCTGCCCACCCTGCGGGTGGGCGTGACCTATTTGCCGATTCCCGTGGGCGGTTTGCTGACCCTGGTTTTTGTCCTGGAAAAACTGTTTCTCGGTGACCAGAGCAAGCGTCGGGTCGTGCAGTTCGATCTGGTTGAAGAAAGCGAAGGTGCCGTTTAATGGACGCTCTGATTCTGCTGGGCAGTTTTATCGTATTGATCCTGATCGGCATGCCGGTCGCCTACGCCCTCGGCGCCGCCGCGCTGATCGGTGCGTGGTGGATCGACATCCCCTTCCAGGCCGTAATGATTCAAGTCGCCGGCGGGGTAAACAAGTTCTCACTGCTGGCCATTCCGTTCTTTGTCCTCGCCGGCGCGATCATGGCCGAGGGCGGCATGTCCCGGCGGTTGGTGGCGTGTGCCGGGGTGCTGGTGGGTTTCGTCCGTGGTGGCCTGTCACTGGTCAACATCGTCGCCTCGACCTTCTTCGGTGCGATCTCCGGTTCGTCGGTGGCCGACACCGCGTCGGTGGGTTCGGTGCTGATTCCGGAAATGGAGCGCAAGGGTTATCCGCGCGACTTCTCCACCGCTGTGACCGTCAGCGGTTCGGTGCAGGCCCTGCTGACCCCGCCAAGTCATAACTCAGTGCTCTACTCGCTGGCCGCAGGCGGTACCGTTTCGATCGCCTCGCTGTTCATGGCGGGCATCGTGCCGGGCTTGCTGATGAGCGCGTGCCTGATGGTGTTGTGCCTGATCTTCGCGAAAAAGCGCAACTACCCCAAGGGTGAAGTGATCCCGATGCGCCAGGCGCTGAAAATCGTCGGCGAAGCCCTTTGGGGCCTGATGGCGATGGTGATCATCCTCGGCGGTATTCTCTCCGGGGTCTTCACCGCGACCGAGTCGGCCGCCATTGCCGTGGTGTGGTCGTTCTTCGTGACCATGTTCATCTACCGCGACTACAAGTGGCGTGAACTGCCCAAGCTGATGCACCGCACCGTGCGGACGATCTCGATCGTGATGATCCTGATCGGCTTCGCCGCCAGCTTCGGCTACATCATGACCCTGATGCAGATTCCGGCGAAGATCACCACGGCGTTCCTGACCCTGTCGGACAACCGTTACGTGATCCTGATGTGCATCAACGTCATGTTGCTGCTGTTGGGCACGGTGATGGACATGGCGCCGCTGATCCTGATCCTGACGCCCATCCTGATGCCGGTGATTCTGGACATCGGCGTCGATCCGGTGCAGTTCGGCATGATCATGCTGGTCAACCTGGGGATCGGATTGATAACACCGCCCGTGGGTGCGGTGCTATTCGTCGGCTCCGCCATCGGCAAGGTCAGTATTGAAAGCACTGTGAAAGCCCTGCTGCCGTTCTACGCCGTGCTGTTCCTGGTGCTGATGCTGGTTACCTACATTCCGGCTCTGTCGCTGTGGCTGCCGCACCTGGTGTTGTAACAATGTGACTGTGGCGGGGGGGTTGCTCCCCCCCGGGCGCGCAGCGGGCGCCCTTTTAAAAAAGGCCTGGTGCGCCGGCCCGCGGGGGGAAACACCCTCGCCCCAGAAGTGTTTCAGGTCCGAAAAAGCATGCAGGCTGCCACCACCAGACAGACACTGGCAAACCCCACCTGCAACGCCCGCGCCGGCACCCGTGCGCACAGCCTGCGGCCGATGATCATGCCGACGATGCTCGCGACGATGAACGCGGCGCCCTGGCTATCGATGCGTACGCCCGCATGCAACGAGCCGATCACCCCGATCGCTGAAATCAGACTGATCACCATCAACGATGTCGCAACAATTCCACGCATCTGCACATCGGTCAGTTGCTTGAACGCCGGCACGATCAGGAACCCGCCACCGACGCCAAGCAATCCCGAGACCACACCGGTAATCGCCCCCAGTGCGGCGAGAGTTGCGGTGCATTTGGCGGTCCAGTCGAAGCGCCCGGTCTGCTCGTTGAGCATGCAGTTCTTCTGGCCCCAACTGGCATGCCCGTGATCGCTCGGCCCCGCTTGCTGACGGTCTCTTCTGAACATTCGCCAGGCAACCATGACCATCAGCAGGCTGAACAGGATCATCAGAACCTTCTCCGGCAACTGATGCGCGAAGTAGATTCCCAGCGGCGAAAACACCGCGCCCAGGGCCGCAATCAATAGCGCCGCGCGGTAACGGACCAGGCCATGGCGCAAACCATCGATTGCCCCGACCGCTGCCGCGCTGCCGACCGCAAACAAGGCCACCGGCGCCGCTTGCGTCATCGTCCAGCCAAGCCCGAGCACCAGCGCCGGCACCGCGAGAATCCCGCCGCCCGCGCCGGTCAGACCGAGCACCAACCCCATCACCACGCCAAACAGACTTGCCAGCAACATAGGGTTTTCTCAGTCGACCCTGGACAGACGCGTTAGCCACTCGCGGCCCTTGAGCATGCCGTGCCAGTAGAACCACGGCAGCAGCGTCGCTTTCAGCCACCACGCCGACCGCCGCGGCACGGTCGGGTCGAGCGGGAAGGTCGGCAGCAGTTTGCCGGCATAGCCGAACTCGGCAAGGATCACCTTGCCCTTCTCCACCGTCAGCGGGCACGAGCCGTAGCCGTCGTACTTCAGCGGCAGCGGCTGTTGTTTGCGCGCGGCCAGGAGGTTTTGCGCAACGACGACAATCTGCTTGCGCACCGCCGCTGCAGTTTTCGCGTTGCTGGTGCCGCAGATATCGCCGAGTGCGAACACTTCGGGATAACGCGGATGTTGCAGGCTGTGCGGGTTGACTTCGCACCAGCCGGCGGCGTCGGCCAGAGCGCTTTGCGCGATGAAGTCCGGCGAAACCTGCGGCGGCACGACGTGGAGCAGATCGAAGCTTTTCGCCTCGCGGGTGACGTTGCCGTCGGCGTCCTTGATCTCGAACCACGCGGTTTTTGCCGGGCCGTCGACCTTGACCAGATTGGAGTTGAAGGCCAGTTGCGCGTTGTACTGTTCGATGTACTTCATCAGCGGCGGGACGAAGGTCGGCACGCCAAACAGCGCGGCCCCGGCCAGGTTGAATTCAACCTTGATGTTGCGCAGCACCCCGGATTTGCGCCAGTGATCGCAGGAGAGATACAGGGCTTTTTGTGGCGCGCCGGCGCATTTGATCGGCATCGCCGGCTGGGTGAACAGCGCCCGGCCATCGCGCAGTTTCTGCACTTGATCCCAGGTGTACCGGGCATGTTGGTAGCTGTAGTTCGAGGTGACACCGTGCTGGCCGAGGCTTTCCTGCAAGCCTTCGATTCTCTCCCAGGCCAGGCGCAGGCCGGGACAGACGATCAGATTCTGGTAGCTGACGGTGCGCTGATCATCGAGGGTGAGTTGACGCTGAGCCGGGTCAATGGCGCTGACGCTCGCCTGAATCCACGTTGCCTGACGCGGCATGACTTTGCTCATCGGCCTGACGGTGTCTTTCACATCAAATGCGCCACCGCCAACCAGCGTCCAGGCCGGTTGGTAGTAGTGCTGTGAACTGGGCTCGATGACTGTGACGTTGAGGTGCGGGTCACGCTTGAGCAGACTGGCGACAAAACCGATGCCGGCCGTCCCGCCGCCGATGACCACGATGTCCGCACTGATGGATGGGCCCCAGTGTTGATCGTTCATTGCTTGTTCCTTTTGCTGCACGCAAGGATTTCTCAGCCTTCACACAAAACCCCTGTAGGAGTGAGCCTGCTCGCGAAAGCGGTGTACCAGCCGACATCTTCATTGACTGTTTCACCGCTATCGCGAGCAGGCTCACTCCTACAAGGGGCGTGTGAGGGCTGGCATTTATGGCTGTTCCCAGCTCTTGAGTACCGCTCCGCAATAGAGCCCCGAGAGGGTTTTCATCACCTGAATCACCTCATGACTCGCCAGGCCATAGAAAATGTACTTGCCTTCACGGCGGGTCGCGACCAGCCCTTCGTCACGCAAAATGCCCAGCTGCTGGGACAGCGTCGGCTGGCGTACGCCGGTCATGGTTTCCAGTTCGCCGACATTGCGTTCGCCCTGGGTCAGTTGACAGAGAATCAGCAGGCGATCCTCATTGGCCAGGGCCTTGAGCAGCGCGCAGGCTTTGGAGGCCGAGGCACGCAGTTGGGCGACTTCACATTCGGTCAGACTGGATTGCATTTGCACGAGGCCTTGAAGGTCACTTAAGCTGCGAACATTATGTTTTTACATAAAGTGTTGCAACCCGAAATTCCCCAGCACAGGTTTTTGCCATGCCCGCCCTGATTGAAGCGTTCCTCGACCCCGCCTCTTCGACCTACAGCTACGTGGTCTATGAAGCCGACGGCGGACACTGCGCAATCGTTGACCCGGTGCTCGATTACGACGGCGCCGCCGGGCGCACCGGCACCGAGCAGGCGGACAGGATCATCGCCTTCGTCCGTGCGCACCGGCTGCAGGTGCAATGGCTGCTGGAAACCCACGCCCATGCCGATCACCTGTCCGCTGCGCCGTACTTGCGTCGCGAGCTGGGCGGCAAGATCGCCATCGGCGAATCGATCAGCAAGGTGCAGAATGTGTTCAAGGCGCTGTTCAACCTCGAGCCGGAATTTCGTATCGACGGCTCGCAGTTCGATCACCTGTTTGCGCCGAACGAGTCGTTCATGATCGGCAACCTCAAGGCCACCGCCCTGCACGTCCCCGGCCATACCCCAGCGGACATGGCTTACGTGATCGACGGCGAACAGATCCTCGTTGGTGACACGCTGTTCATGCCCGACGTCGGCACCGCGCGCTGTGATTTCCCCGGTGGCAATGCCCAGCAATTGTTCAGGTCGATCCAGAAGTTGCTGGCTTTTCCGGCCGGCGTGAAGCTTTACGTGTGTCACGATTACCCGCCTGAAGGGCGCGCTTCGCAGTGCCAGACCACGGTCGGCGAACAGCGCAAAAGCAATATTCATGTGCATGACGGGATTGACGAAGCCGCGTTCGTCGAGATGCGTACCCAGCGTGATGCCGGATTGGGCATGCCGACGTTGCTGCTGCCGGCGATTCAGGTGAACGTGCGGGCGGGGAATATGCCAACGGCGGAAGACAACGGCGTGGTTTACCTGAAGATCCCGCTCAACAAACTTTAACGTCAAAAGATCGCAGCCTTCGGCAGCTCCATTTGGAATACGGTGCAAATGTAGGAGCTGCCGAAGGCTACGATCTTTTGATCTTCAGTTTCCCAACGTCAATCCATTAGCCGGCAACGGCAACGCGGTTTTATAACGCACCTGCTTCAGCGCAAAGCTCGAACGAATATTCGCCACGCCGGGAACCTTGGTCAGAAAATCCATCATGAAGCGCTCCAGCGACTGGATGCTTGGCACCAGCACGCGGATCAGGTAGTCCGGGTCGCCCGCCATCAGATAACACTCCATCACCTCGGGCCGATCGGAGATCGCTTCCTCGAAATGCTGCAGCGCCTCCTCCACCTGTTTCTCCAGGCTGACGTGAATGAACACGTTCACGTGCAGCCCCAGCAGGTCGGCATCCAGCAGCGTGACCTGTTCGCGAATCAGGCCCAGTTCCTCCATCGCCTTGACCCGGTTGAAGCATGGCGTCGGTGACAGATTCACCGAACGGGCGAGGTCGGCATTGGTGATGCGCGCATTCTCCTGAAGGCTGTTGAGAATGCCGATGTCGGTACGGTCCAGTTTGCGCATGAGACAAAACCACCTGTTTTTTATGTTTATGCAGAATTTCTATCTGCAAATGGTCGCCAGCGCAACGAAACACAGAGAAATATTCTTCTTGCCCGCGCCTATGATTGTTGTAGGACAAGATTTCCTCTACCCAGGAATGACTGCCAGCTCACTACAAGAAATTCACAAGATCGAGCGTAGAAGCCATGACCCAAGCGTATGAACCGCTGCGCCTGCACGTCCCTGAACCCTCGGGCCGTCCCGGCTGTAAAACCGACTTTTCCTACCTGCATCTGACCGATGCCGGTACGGTGCGCAAACCTCCTGTCGATGTAGAACCTGCTGACACCGCCGACCTGGCCCGTGGCCTGATTCGCGTGCTCGACGACCAGGGCAACGCCCTCGGCCCATGGGCTGAAAACGTGCCGGTCGAGATCCTGCGCAAAGGCATGCGCGCGATGCTCAAGACGCGCATCTACGACAACCGCATGGTCGTCGCCCAGCGGCAGAAAAAGATGTCGTTCTACATGCAGAGCCTTGGCGAGGAAGCCATCGGCAGCGCTCAGGCTCTGGCGCTGAACATCGACGACATGTGCTTCCCGACCTACCGCCAGCAAAGCATCCTCATGGCGCGCGAGGTGCCGCTGGTCGACCTGATCTGCCAGTTGCTGTCCAACGAGCGCGATCCGCTCAAGGGCCGCCAGTTGCCGATCATGTACTCGGTCAAGGACGCCGGGTTCTTCACCATTTCCGGCAACCTCGCCACCCAGTTCATTCAGGGCGTCGGCTGGGGCATGGCCTCGGCGATCAAGGGCGATACGAAAATCGCCTCGGCGTGGATCGGTGACGGCGCCACCGCCGAATCGGACTTCCACACCGCCCTCACCTTCGCTCACGTCTATCGCGCGCCGGTGATCCTCAACGTCGTGAACAACCAGTGGGCGATCTCGACCTTCCAGGCCATCGCTGGCGGTGAAGCCACCACCTTCGCCGGGCGCGGCGTCGGTTGCGGCATCGCCTCGCTGCGGGTCGATGGCAATGATTTCTACGCGGTCTACGCGGCTTCCGCCTGGGCTGCCGAACGCGCCCGGCGCACCCTCGGCCCGACCATGACCGAATGGGTCCCCTACCGCGCCGGCCCGCCCTCGACCTCCGACGATCCATCCAAATCCCGCCCTGCCGATGACTGGAGCCACTTCCCCCTTGGCGATCCGATCGCGCGTCTGAAACAGCACCTGATCAAGGCCGGCCACTGGTCGGAGGAAGAACACGCCGCCGTCAGCGCCGAACTCGAAGCCGAAGTGATTGCCGCGCAGAAACAGGCCGAACAGTACGGCACCCTCGCCGGCGGCCAGATCCCGAGCGCCGCGACCATGTTCGAAGACGTCTACAAAGAGATGCCGGAGCACTTGAAGCGCCAGCGTCAGCAGTTGGGGATCTGACATGAACGATCACAACAACAATATTCAGTTGGAAACCGCCATGACCACGACCACCATGACCATGATCCAGGCCCTGCGCTCGGCCATGGATGTGATGCTTGAGCGCGATGACAACGTCGTCGTCTTCGGGCAGGACGTCGGTTACTTCGGCGGCGTGTTCCGCTGCACCGAAGGCCTGCAGACCAAGTACGGCACCTCGCGGGTGTTCGACGCGCCGATTTCGGAAAGCGGCATCGTCGGCGTGGCCGTCGGCATGGGCGCCTACGGACTGCGTCCGGTCGCCGAAATCCAGTTCGCCGACTACGTCTACCCTGCCTCCGACCAGATCATTTCCGAAGCGGCGCGTCTGCGTTATCGCTCGGCCGGCGAGTTCACCGCACCGATGACCCTGCGCATGCCCTGCGGCGGCGGCATCTATGGCGGCCAGACTCACAGCCAGAGCATCGAGGCGATGTTCACTCAGGTCTGCGGTCTGCGCACCGTCATGCCATCCAACCCGTATGACGCCAAAGGCCTGCTGATCGCCTCCATCGAAAACGATGACCCGGTGATCTTCCTTGAGCCGAAACGCCTGTACAACGGCCCGTTCGACGGCCACCACGATCGCCCGGTAACCCCGTGGTCGAAACACCCCCAAGCCCAGGTGCCGGACGGTTATTACACCGTGCCGCTGGACGTTGCCGCGATCACTCGCCCGGGCAAGGACGTGACGGTGCTGACCTATGGCACCACCGTGTATGTCTCGCAAGTCGCTGCCGAAGAGTCCGGCGTCGATGCCGAAGTCATCGACCTGCGCAGCCTGTGGCCGCTGGATCTGGAAACCATCGTCAAGTCGGTGAAGAAAACCGGTCGCTGCGTGGTGGTTCACGAAGCCACGCGCACCTGCGGTTTCGGCGCCGAGCTGGTGTCGCTGGTGCAAGAGCATTGCTTCCATCACCTGGAAGCGCCGATCGAGCGCGTCACCGGTTGGGACACCCCCTACCCGCACGCGCAGGAGTGGGCGTATTTCCCAGGGCCGTCCCGAGTGGGCGCGGCGTTGAAACGGGTCATGGAGGTCTGAATGGGCACGCACGTTATCAAGATGCCGGACATCGGCGAAGGCATCGCAGAAGTAGAACTGTCGCAGTGGCACGTCAAGGTTGGCGACCTGGTCGTAGAAGATCAGGTGCTGGCGGACGTGATGACCGACAAGGCGATGGTCGATATCCCGTCGCCAGTACATGGCAAAGTCATTGCCCTCGGCGGTCAGCCGGGTGAAGTGATGGCAGTCGGCAGTGTGCTGATCAGCATCGAGGTCGAGGGGGCTGGCAATCTTAAAGAGTCCGCCGCACCTGTTGTCGATAAAGAGCCTGTCACGCCGAAAGTTGAAGCCGTTGTTGTTGAGAGCAAACCTGCTGCAGCCGCGCCGCGCCCTGCGCCTGTTTGCCAAGGCCCGATGGTTGCTCGCGAAGCAGACGAACGCCCCCTCGCATCGCCCGCCGTGCGCAAACATGCGCTGGATCTGGGTATTCAATTGCGTCTGGTGCGCGGCTCCGGCCCGGCCGGTCGTGTGCTGCACGAAGACCTTGAGGCCTATCTGGCGCAAGGTCAGTCGAACGCTTCGGCACCCGTTGCCGCCGCGTACGCTCAACGTAATGACGAAGAACAGATTCAAGTCATAGGCATGCGCCGCAAGATTGCTCAGCGCATGCAGGACGCCACGCAACGTGCCGCGCACTTCAGCTACGTCGAGGAAATCGACGTCACCGCAATCGAAGAACTGCGCGCTCATCTGAATGAGAAGCACGGCACCAGCCGTGGCAAGTTGACCTTGCTGCCGTTCCTCGTCCGCGCTCTGGTTGTGGCCCTGCGCGACTTCCCGCAGATGAACGCCCGTTATGACGACGAAGCCCAGGTCATCACTCGCCTCGGCGCGGTGCATGTTGGTGTCGCCACACAAAGCGATGTTGGCTTGATGGTGCCGGTCGTGCGTCACGCCGAAGCCCGCAGCCTGTGGGACAGTGCCACGGAGATTTCACGTTTGGCCAACGCCGCGCGCAATGGCAAGGCCAGCCGCGATGAGCTGTCCGGTTCGACTATCACCCTGACCAGCCTCGGCGCATTGGGCGGTATTGTCAGCACGCCGGTGCTGAACCTGCCGGAAGTGGCCATCGTCGGTGTGAACAAAATCGTCGAGCGGCCCATGGTGGTCAAAGGCCAAGTGGTGATCCGCAAGATGATGAACCTCTCCAGCTCGTTCGATCACCGCGTGGTCGACGGCATGGACGCGGCACTCTTCATCCAGGCCATTCGTGGCTTGCTCGAACAACCTGCCACTTTGTTTGTGGAGTAAGGCGCGCATGCAATCTCTGAACACTACGCTGCTGATCATCGGCGGCGGCCCCGGCGGTTACGTTACGGCGATCCGCGCCGGGCAACTGGGCATTCCGACCATTCTGGTCGAAGGCCAGTCGTTGGGCGGTACCTGCCTGAACGTCGGCTGCATTCCGTCGAAGGCGCTGATTCACGTGGCTGAGCAGTTTCAGCAGACGCAGCATCACAGCCAGCATTCGGCGTTGGGCATCAATGTTTCCGCGCCGACCCTCGACATCAGCAAAAGCGTCGAGTGGAAGGACGGTATCGTTGATCGCCTGACCACTGGCGTCGCTGCGTTGCTGAAGAAGAACAAGGTTCAGGTCGTCAACGGTTGGGCGAAAATCATCGACGGCAAAACCGTGGAAGTCGGCGATACGCGCATTCAGTGTGAGCATCTGGTGCTGGCCACCGGTTCGACCAGCGTCAACCTGCCGATCCTGCCGATTGGCGGGCCGATCATCTCCTCCACCGAAGCGCTGGCGCCGACGTCTGTACCGAAACGCCTGATCGTGGTCGGCGGCGGTTACATCGGTCTGGAGCTGGGCATTGCTTATCGCAAGCTCGGCGCCGAGGTCAGTGTGGTCGAGGCGCAGGACCGTATCTTGCCCGCTTACGATGCTGAACTGACGCAACCGGTGCATGACGCATTGAAGCAACTGGGCGTGAAGCTGTATCTGAAACACAGCGTGCTGGGTTTCGACGGCACGTTGCAGGTGCGCGATCCGCAAGGCGAAACCCTGAATCTGGAAACCGATCAGGTGCTGGTCGCGGTCGGTCGCAGGCCCAACACCCAGGGCTTCAATCTCGAAGCGCTGAATCTGGACATGAACGGTTCGGCCATCAGGATCGACAGCCGCTGCCAGACCAGCATGCGCAACGTCTACGCCATTGGCGACGTGAGCGGCGAACCGATGCTCGCTCACCGCGCCATGGCCCAGGGCGAGATGGTTGCCGAGCTGATCAGCGGCAAAAGCCGTGAATTCAATCCGACCGCGATCGCCGCCGTGTGCTTTACCGACCCGGAACTGGTGGTAGTCGGCAAGACCCCCGACGAAGCCGCCGTAGCCGGGCTGGACTGCATTGTTTCCAGCTTTCCGTTCGCTGCCAATGGTCGGGCGATGACCCTGGAATCGAAAAGCGGCTTCGTGCGTGTGGTCGCGCGTCGCGACAACCATGTGATTGTCGGCTGGCAAGCGGTGGGCGTTGGCGTGTCGGAATTGTCGACGGCATTTGCGCAAAGCCTGGAAATGGGCGCGCGGCTGGAAGACATCGGCGGCACCATCCATGCCCATCCGACCCTGGGTGAGGCGGTGCAGGAAGCGGCGTTGCGTGCGTTGGGGCATGCGCTGCACCTGTAAGCGTTGGTGGAATTGATGGCCCCATCGCGAGCAGGCTCACTCCTACATTCTGGAATGCATTCCCCTGTAGGAGCGAGCCTGCTCGCGAATTCCTGAGGCTGACGCGGTCTATCTGTCGCTCATCCGATAGTCCGGGCTGCGAAACCGCTCAAGAATGAAGTATTGTTGTGCCCATCCAAAAAAACGTCAGAAGCCTTGAACCGTTTCGGCGGTTGTTCAGTGATAGAGGGTGTCATGGGTAACGAAAGCATCAATTGGGACAAGCTGGGTTTTGACTACATCAAGACCGACAAGCGCTATCTGTCGTACTTTCGCGATGGCGAGTGGGACAAAGGCACCCTGACCGAAGATAACGTGCTGCACATCAGCGAAGGCTCCACCGCCCTTCACTATGGTCAGCAGTGCTTCGAAGGCATGAAGGCCTATCGCTGCAAGGACGGTTCGATCAACCTGTTCCGTCCGGACCAGAACGCCCTGCGCATGCAACGCAGCTGCGCGCGCCTGCTGATGCCGACGGTCGACACCGAGCAGTTCATCGAAGCCTGCAAAGCCGTGGTTCGCGCCAACGAGCGTTTCATCCCGCCGTACGGCACCGGCGGCGCGCTGTACCTGCGTCCGTTCGTGATCGGCGTGGGTGACAACATCGGCGTGCGCACCGCGCCCGAGTTCATCTTCTCGATCTTCTGCATTCCGGTCGGCGCCTACTTCAAGGGCGGCCTGACTCCGCACAACTTCCAGATCTCCAGCTACGACCGCGCGGCCCCACAAGGCACCGGCGCGGCCAAGGTCGGTGGCAACTATGCCGCCAGCCTGATGCCAGGCTCGAAAGCCAAGAAAGCCAACTTCGCTGACGCGATCTACCTCGATCCGATGACCCACACCAAGATTGAGGAAGTCGGTTCGGCCAACTTCTTCGGGATCACCCACGACAACAAGTTCATCACCCCGAACTCGCCGTCGGTGCTGCCAGGCATCACCCGCCTGTCGCTGATCGAACTGGCGAAATCGCGCCTGGGCCTGGAAGTGGTTGAAGGCGACGTGCTGATCGACAAGCTGTCGGACTTCAAGGAAGCCGGTGCCTGCGGTACCGCTGCCGTGATCACGCCGATTGGCGGCATCAGCTACAACGATCACCTGCATGTGTTCCACAGCGAAACCGAGGTGGGCCCGGTGACCCAGAAGCTCTACAAAGAGCTGACTGGCGTGCAGACCGGCGACATCGAAGCGCCTGCGGGCTGGATCGTCAAGGTTTGATCTGACGACTGCGGATGCTCAAAAGCCCTCCACCGAGTGATTGGTGGGGGGCTTTTTTGATTGTGGTTGTTGGTTTTGTTTGTGTAAGGCTGGAGATCTTTTGTGCTTTTCAAAACCCCAGTTCGACGCGAACTTTCAAGTCGGTGTAGTACGGGAGAACACCTCGGTCGGCCCCCTCTCCCTCTGGGAGAGGGCTGGGGTGAGGGCTTGCTTTTGATTTTTGGCGGCAATGCGTTTGCCCGAGCGACTCGAAATCCCGCTCGCCTGCCCATTCTGCTGCTTGCCCATTCGCGCCTGGGTAATCAATCCCGGGATCAACTCACCCTCCGGCAGATTCTTCCAGAACCGCACTGGCAGATGCCCTTGCATGACCTTCGGATTCAACCGTGCTGGATTGAAGATGTGGCTGTAGTAGGTCAACCACAAATCGCCATGGGGGTCGTCGACGTTCTGCGCCAGTTGCTGCCATTCGATCGGGCACTGCCGCTCGTGAATCAATTGCTCACCGTCGTAATACACACCGTCGCGCGGCGTGGCGATCAACCAGCGATGCTGGCCCATTCGCCCGATGAAGTGCTCGCTGGCGCTGTGCAAAATGTCATGCGCCGGTTCGTGCCACGCCACATATTGCGGCCCGGGCAGATCCTTTGGGCGTTCGATGAAACGCACAAAGGCATGCAGATGATGGGCCTCGCGGCTGACCTGCTTGATGCGTCGCTGCAACTCACTGCCAAGCTTGTCGCCGGCCATCATCGCCGTGCGGTCGCCATGGCTGACGCGCCATAGCACTTCATACAACAGGCTCCAGCGTTGCTCGCCGCGATAGCGCGCCGCCTGTTCGAGGGTGTCGAGCAGCGCGCGCGGAATACGCGCCTGAAACGGCCCATGGCCTTCGGGCACCTGTTCATCACTGGCAAACAGATCACCCACCCCTTCCGCCGCCCAGCTCACCAGACTGGGATCGACTTCATGGCTGAGCAACCAGCGCGCCTGCTGCCGCCACGTTTCGAAGAGATCGTCACAATCCAGACTGATCATCCCCACAACCCCATCTGCTGCGGCATCGGCCGGTCGCGCAATTGCTGATAGAGCATGTGGCTGGTGACTTCCGCCTGCTGCGGGTGATAGTCACTGGTGATGATGAACGGCTTGGCCTTGGCCAGCACACAACGCATTCGCGCCACGTCTTCGTAACGGATCCGCCGCTGACGACGCAGCTCGACCAGGCGTTCGGTGGTGCGCAAGCCGATGCCGGGAATCCGCGCGATCAGCGACGCATCGGCATGGTTCAGGTCCAGCGGGAACACCTCGCGATTCTCCAAGGCCCAGGCCAGCTTGGGATCGATGTCGAGCGCCAGGTTTCCCGGGCCTTTGAGCAGTTCGTCCGCGCGATAGCCGTAGCTGCGCAGGAGGAAATCGGCCTGATACAAGCGATGCTCGCGCATCAGCGGCGGCGCGGCGAGCGGTACGCTTTTCGGGCTGTCGGGGATCGGGCTGAACGCCGAATAATAGACCCGCCGCAGGCTGAAGTTGCCATACAGCGATTGGGCGCTGTGGAGGATGGTGCTGTCATCGGTGTCATCGGCACCGACGATCAGTTGGGTACTTTGCCCGGCCGGTGCGAACCTGGCCGAGCGCGGCTCGTTCAATACGGTCTGCACGCCAGTGTAGATGGTGTTCATCGCTTGTTTGATCGAAGTGATGTCTTTCTCCGGCGCCAGAGTTTGCAGGCTGGCATCGGTGGGCAATTCAATGTTGACGCTGAGGCGATCAGCGTACCGCCCCGCTTCCTCGATCAAGGCAGGATCGGCTTCCGGAATGGTCTTGAGATGGATATAGCCGCGAAACTCGTGCTCTTCACGGAGCAACTTCGCCACCCGCACAAGTTGTTCCATGGTGTAGTCGGCCGAGCGGATGATCCCGGAGCTGAGAAACAGGCCGCTGACGCAGTTGCGCCGGTAGAAATCCATGGTCAGCGTGACGACTTCTTCAGGGGTGAAGCGCGCACGCGGCACATCGCTGGAACGGCGATTGACACAATACTGGCAATCGTAAAGACAGAAGTTGGTCAGCAAAATCTTCAACAACGACACACAGCGCCCGTCCGGCGTATAGCTGTGGCAAATGCCCATGCCGTCCGTCGAACCGAGCCCGCTCTTGCCCTCGGAGTTGCGCTTGGGCGCACCGCTGCTGGCGCAGGAGGCGTCGTACTTGGCGGCGTCGGCGAGGATGCTGAGCTTGTCAATGATTTGCATGGCACGGACTCTTTACTGTGTGCATATACAGTATAGGCTCGACCGCCGTGAAACAAGCCGATGGATGACCCCTCGTCGGCTGCCAGTGAATCCTGTGGGATGGTGGTGACAGTCACGAGGTATGAAACCCCTCAGAACGCAAAGGCTGCGATCTTTTGATCTGCCCGTCCAACGGCAACTCAAAGCCGAAACGCGCACTGATCTCCTTGCGCCCCACCGCCGTCAACGCCAGCGCCCGACTGTCCAGATCCTGCGTCACCCATTTGCGCTTCAGCGCCGTTTGCAACAAGGCCGCGCCCAGCGAGCCACCGAGATGCGGGCGGCGCATGCTCCAGTCGAGGCACGGGCAGGCAAACTTGCGGCGCAGAGTCGTCAGGTCCCGCACTTCGATACCCAGCCCGAGAAACAACGCCTCGCCACTGTCGCTCAGGCGATACGCCCGCTCGTCGGTTTGCACCAGCCAACCGCCTGCAATCAAGCGGTCATGCAACAACACCGCCAGCGTTCCGGCCATGTGGTCATAGCACGTGCGGGCGAATTGCAGGCGATCCGGGGTGTGCGCCTTGAACGTCGGCGCAGCATTCTGGCCAATCACCATCAACGCTTCCAGCGCTTGCGCCACCCGCTGATCGGCAAGGCTGTAATAGCGATGACGGCCCTGCACATGCAGGCGCACCAGTGCCAGATCCTTGAGTTTCGCCAGGTGCGCACTGGCGGTCGAGGCGCTGACTTCGGCGATCGTCGCCAATTCGGTGCTGGTGCGGGCGTGGCCGTCCATCAGCGAACAGAGGATTTTCGTTCGCGCCGGCTCGGCGATGGCGGCGGCCACTTGGGAAACGCCGATGTCCTGATGTTCTGCGTGCATAGTTCGCTCCCGGACGAATCGTCGCCTGCAAGGACTGCAGATAGTAGCAACACTTTCTCTGCTGACAAGGCTGCCAACCATGGACCCGCTCCGCGCTGCGACTCACGCCGATCCCTATCCTTACTATTCAGAGCTGCGTGCGGGCGGCGGACTGGCCTTTAACGAGGATTTGCAACTGTGGGTTGCCAGCAGCGCGCGGGCGGTGTGTGCGGTGCTGGCGCACGCCGATTGCCGGGTGCGCCCGGTGCAGGAACCGGTGCCTCAAGCCATTGCCCAAGGTCCGGCCGGCGAGGTGTTCGGCCGACTGATGCGCATGAATGACGGCGAGCGCCAGCGCTGCCCACGCTCGGCCATCGAACCGGCGCTGGGGCTGATCGATCAGAGCGAGGCAGGTGAGCTGGTTGCTGCCCGACTGTTCACAGCGGATGCCGACGGTTTGTACAACGCAATGTTTCGCGGCCCGGTCGCCGTGGTCGCAACGTCGCTCGGCTTCACGCCGGCGCAGAGCCGGACGATCAGCGAACTGACTGCCGATTTCGTCGCGTGCCTGTCACCGTTGAGCAATGACCTGCAACTCGCCGCCGCGCATGCTGCCGCAACGCAGTTGCGCGGTTATTTCATCGAATTGTTGGCCGATCCCGACATGAACAGCGCGCTATTGCAGGGGATCACCCAACGTTTCGATGGCGATCAAGATACATTGATCGCCAACCTCATCGGCCTGTGCTCGCAGACCTTCGAAGCCTGCGCCGGCCTGATCGGCAATGCGTTGGTAACGTTGCAGCGCCAGCCTGAATTACATGCAACACCGATAGAGAATCTATTGGCGGAAGTTCAGCGCTTCGACCCGCCCGTACAGAACACCCGACGCTTTGTTGCTGCCCCATGCGAAATCGATGGCGTGCGGCTTGAAGCGGGTGATGCAGTTCTCCTGCTGTTGGCCGCAGCCAATCGCGATCCGGCGCTGAATGAACGGCCGGAGGAGTTCGTGCCGCAGCGCGCCAACCGTCGAAGTTTCAGTTTTGGCAGTGGTCGGCATCAGTGTCCGGGGCAAGCGTTGGCGATGAGTATTGCCGGGGCGACTTTGAATCAAATCCTTGCCAGCAGCCTTGGTCTGAATAGCCTGAGCTGGGATTACAGGCCATCGCTCAATGGCCGGGTTCCACTGTTCATCATTAGCGGCGGCTGATGATCAGTCTTCGCGAGCAGGCTCGCTCCCACATTGGCCCAGTGATGAACTCAACATTGTGGGAGCGAGCCTGCTCGCGAAGAGGCCAAAACATCCACCGCAACTCAACAATCAAACCGCCCACTGCAAGATCAACCAACTGTTCGCCCCACTGATCAACACAAACAGCCCCCACGCCAGCACCCGGGTTGGCCAGCGATTCACAAACGGCCCCATCAGCTGTCTATCGTTGGTCATGCGGATCAACGGATACAAGGCAAACGGCAGTTGCAGGCTGAGCACTACCTGGCTCAATACCAGCAACTTGCCGATCGCGTTATCGCCCATCAGCCACACGCCGATAAAAGCCGGAATCAGCGCCAGCCCGCGAGTGATCAAACGCCGCTGCCAGCACGGGATGCGCAGGTTCAAATAGCCCTCCATGATCACCTGCCCGGCGATGGTCCCGGTGAAGGTCGAACTCTGTCCGGACGCGAGCAGCGCCACGCCGAACAACACACTTGCCAGCGCACCGCCGACCAGCGGATCGAGCAAGTGATAGGCGTCCTGAATGTCGACCACATCGGTGTGCCCGGACTGGTGAAACGCCGCCGCTGCGAGAATCAAAATCGCCGCATTGACCAGCAGCGCCAGGGCCAGCGAACCGATGGTGTCGATGCGCGCCAGTTTCACCGCATCCTGCTTGCTCGCCAGATCCTTGCCGATCATTCGCGTCTGCACGATCGAGGTGTGCAGGTAAAGGTTATGCGGCATGACGGTGGCGCCGAGGATGCCAATGGCCAGATACAGCGGTGCGGCATCGCCGATGGCCGACAGCGAAGGATTGAAGCCTTGCGCCACGTCCGGCCAGTAAGGTTTGATCAGCAACAGCTCAACGAAAAAACACACGCCGATGGTCGCGACCAGTACCAGCATGATCGCTTCGAGCCGGCGGAAACCACGGTTCTGCAGGGCCAGCACCAGCAGTGTGTCGAACGCGGTCAGGGCGATGCCGAAAGTCAGCGAACAGCCGAGCAGCAAGTGAAACGCGAGTGCGCAGCCAAGCACTTCGGCGAGGTCGGTGGCGATGATCGAGATTTCCGCCAGCCCCCATTGCAGGCGTGCGGTCGGCGTGCTGTAGCGCTCGCGGGACAGTTGCGCCAGATCGCGGCCGGTGGCGATGCCCAGCCGCGAGCACAGGCACTGCACCACCATGCCAGCCAGACTCGCCAACAGCACCACGAACAAAAGACTGTAACCAAAACGCGAACCGGCCTCGATCGCGGTGGCCCAGTTGCCCGGATCCATGTAGCCGATCGACACCAGCAAACCGGGGCCGGCAAAACGCAGCACGCGCTTGAAGAATGAAGCAGTGGGATCGACCGCGACACTGCCGGCCACTTCCGGCGGGCAAAACGGCGCAGTGGCGATTTTGGGCAAGCTGAATTTCACGCACACATCCAGAAACAAACACGGGAGCCCGGCAGCTTAGTCGTTTCGAACAAAGCGTTGAAGAGCAAAAGATCGCAGCTGGCGGCGCCCGCATGTGGAATGCGATCTTCTGATCTTATTGACTCACGCCCAACAACTGCTCGCGCAACTCAGGACTGCGCGTACGCGGATCCAGCCAGATATCAAAAAACGCCTTGGCAAATTGCGGATCTTCGATTTCATGCTGAAGCTTCTGACCGATAAAAAATCGCGCACCCTGCCCCGGCAGATACACGCCGGTAATACGCGTGCCGGCCTGCACATCGACGAACGATTGCTGCATCTGCACCTGCCAGTCGGCCAGTTGCGCCGGACTGACGCGGGGGCCGCCAAGGCGTTTGATTTCGTCGACGCTGGTGCTGACCAGATCATCGCGCGAGATCGCCCGGCGGTAGATCAGCTCCAGGGCAAAGGGCTGGCCGGCCGCCAGCGGACGCGCGGCACTCCACAGGCGTGCGCTGTAGACATCGAAGCCGAACACACTGAAATCGCCGCTGCCGATGATCTGCGCACCGGGCACGGCGTCTTGCCAACTGGCCCATGTCGGTGTCAGCAGTAGCGCCCACAAGCCAATGCCACAGCAGCCACGGACGAGCTTCGGTGTCCTGTTCATCGCCGTTTTGTCTCCGCGCGTCGTGATGCTCCAAGCATAGCCGGATTCACGCCTGAAATTTTGTATACAAAGTTTGCAAACATCGGCAGCAATCTTGTCGGCGCAGTGCTAACGTGGCTCACCCTGACCCGACGGAGACACCCGCGTGCTGATTCTCAAACTGCTGCTGATTCCCGGTTTCCTCCTGCTGATTTCTCTGGCGGGCAAGCGCTGGGGCCCGAGCGTGGCGGGGTGGCTGTCGGGGTTGCCGGTGGTGGTCGGGCCGATTCTGTTTTTCCTCGCCATCGAACAAGGCCCGCAGTTCGCTGCGCAATCCGCGGTGGCGGCGCTGTCGGCAATGTTCGCGATGATTGCCTTCTGCATCACCTATGCGCAGGTCGCGCAACGCGCCAACTGGCCGTGGGCACTTACGATTTCGCTGGCGGTTTGGGGCGTGCTGGCGGCGGTGTTATCGGTGATTCCGGGGTCCTTGCCGTTCTCGGTGATTGCTGCGGCGGTAGCACTGCTGGCATCGCCTTACCTGTTTCCTGAAGTGCAACCCGTATTGAACGGGCCGGCGCCGAAATCGGACAAACTGATCTGGCGGATGATTGCCGGCGCGGCGCTGACGCTGGTAGTGACGCTGCTCGCCAGCACCGTTGGCGAACGCTGGAGCGGCCTGCTCGCGGTATTCCCGGTGCTCGGCAGCGTCATGGCGGTGTTCTCGCAACAAACCCGCGGCCCAGCGTTTACCGCCGCGTTACTGCGCGCAACGGCGACCGGCATGTATTCGTTTTCGGCATTCTGCCTGGTGTCGGCATTGACGTTGCCAAGCATGGGCCTCAGCGGTTTTGCCGTAGGCGTGGCGGTTTCGGTCGCGATGCTGGGAGTGACCCGGCGTCTGCTGGCGCGGACAGTGGCCAGGGCGCAAGCGTAATAACCGTCCGGACGAATCGCGCTGGAATCCCCGGCACGCTCCATGGGATGATCGCCCGCCTCGCGCGACCAATTCCCGGAGATTCAGATGTCATTGTTGAGCAAAAAAGCCGTCATCCTGATGTTGGCGGCCGTCGCCGGATTCGGTGCGATCAGTGCGCAAGCAGCCAAGGAAAAAGGCAAAACCGAGAAGGTCTCGATGCTCGACGGCAAGTTTGCCTTTGTCCTGCCCAAAGGCTTTGTCGCCGACCCGCTGCCCGCCAGCCCGAGCGGGGCCAAGGGCACGATGTACACCAATCAGGCGACCAAAACCGTGGTCATCGCCGCGGAAAACCAGATCCCCGCAGGGCAGAACGTCAAGAATAACGACAGTGAATTCCTCGACGGCAGCGTGTCGAGCTTCATCGACGATCAGCGCAAGGCGCTGCCGGACTTCAACAAGCTCAGCGAAAAAAGCCTGACCCAGAAAGGCACCGGCCTTGGCCTGCGCCAGGTTGACAGCACCGCCACCCAGGGCGGTGGCCAGACGCTGAACACCACGCTACTGGCCGGCTCAGGGACGAAGATGGCGCTGGTGCAGGTGATTTCCCGCGCCAGCGACAAGAAGACTCACGATGCCTTGGTCAAAGCCATCGTCAAGGATTGAGCCGCTGCAACCAGCCATTCAGATCGCGCAATTCGGCCGCACTGATGCTGTGGCCGACGCCCGGATAAGCGTGAAACTCGGGCTGGTAATCGAGTTTCTGCAGTAGCGCGTTGGCCTCGGTGCCATGGCGGTAAGGCACCGGATCATCGGCGGTGCCGTGGCCGATAAAGATGCTCAGCGGCAGCGGCGCCTGTCCGGGCTTGAGTTCGGCCTTGAGCACCGGCAACAAGCGCCCGCTCAACGCGGCAAAGCCGCCCACGGCCGCTGGCGCGCGCAGGCCCACTTCGTAGCTCATCATCGCGCCCTGGCTGAAGCCGATCAGGTACACCTTGTCCGGCGCGGCGTGATATTTCTTCGCCGCCTGAGCGATAAAGTCGCGCAGCTTCTGGCCGCTGACCTTCAGATCATCGGTCTCGCCGTTGTAGGCACCGTCGCCCTTCTTGCGAAACCACTGGTAACGTCCTTCACCCCGACTCATCGGCGCACGCACGGAAAGGTAGTTGTACTGCGCCGGCAGCTGAAATTTCATACCGATCAGATCGGCCTCGTTACTGCCATAACCGTGCAGGAAAATCACCAGCGGACGCGGCTCGGCATCGGCGTGGACCTGTTCGAGGTATTTGAGCGGCAGGTCGGATTGCAGGGTGGTTTGGGCGTGGACGGCGGTGGATGCGAGCAGCGTTAGCAGGACGAATAGTTTCAGCATGGAGCGTTCCTTCACAGAGTGTCGGGTTCGCGGGGGAGCCTAACATCCTCGGCGGAGGATCCAAATTTTGTGGTGTGGCTGATGGCCCTTTCGCGAGCAGGCTCGCTCCTACATTTGGAATGCGTTCCCCCTGTAGGAGTGAGCCTGCTCGCGATGAGGCCATTGAAGCCGACGGAAATCCTCAGTCGTTGGTCAACTTGCCGGTACGAAACGGCACCCGCCCCGCCACTTTCGCCTGCCAGATCCCCGGTTCGGTATACCGCCCGCGATCAATCGCAAACAGCACCCCGCTGGTGCCGGCGCGCACGGTGGTCACGCGATCCTGCAATGGATCAACGACCTCGAACAGCGCATCGCCCTGCTCTACCCATTCACCGGCGTTGCGCAAGAAACTCACTACGCCGTGGTGCGGGGCGAACAGGTATTCGGTGCCTTCGAACGGCAGGCCTTCACAGCACTCGTTCGGGGCTGCTGGCCATTCGCCGCTGATGAAGCCCTGCTCGGCGAGAAAGCCGAGAATCGCTTCGCAGTTGGCCCGGGCCTGATCGACACGGGTGTCGCCCATGCTGCCCAGCTCCAGCGTGGTTGCCAGGTTCGCCGCCGGGATCGCCGCATGCGGGAATGCTTTAGCCAGACGCAACCAAGGCGTCGAGCAAGATTCATCGAACGAGCTGCCGCCGGAATCCTCGCACAGCAACGCCACACCCGCCTTCAGCCGCGCCGCCAGTGGTTGCCACTGCGGCCAGTGTTGCGGCAGCGCGTACAGGTGAATGGCAGCGTCGAAGTCGCAATGCAGATCGAGGGTGATGTCGGCGTCGCAGGCGTGGCGCAGCAATAAGCGATGCAAGGCTTCCAGTTGAGATTTGGCCGCCGGCAACTCGTCAAAGACCTGAGCCATGGCCTCGCGGATCAACGCGACGTTGGCCTCGGCATCCGCACCGAGCCGCTCCCCTGCCAGCGCTGCCACCGGGGCGCTGAGCTCGACGAACGCGCGGTTGAAATTCTTGCCGCTGCCCAGCTCGAAGCGGCCCATGTGATTGCCTTGCAGATGCTGATCAAGGCCGATCGGATTGGCCACCGGCACCAGTTCGATGACGCCCTGCAAGCGGCCCTGCTGTTCCAGCTCGCTCAGGCGCAGCTTGAGTTCCCACGCAGTGCGCATGCCCGGCAGCTCGTCGGCATGCAGGCTGGCCTGGATGTACACCTTACGGCTGCCGGCGCCATAGCGGAACACGCTGAGAGAGCGCTCGCTGCCCAAATGGCTCCAGGGCAGAACGTGGTCGATGCGTTGCATGGGAAATCTCCGATTTTTCTGTAGGAGCTGCCGAAGGCTGCGATCTTTTGATCTTGTTTTTTACAAGCAAAGTCAAAAGATCGCAGCCTTCGGCAGCTCCTACATGGCAAATATGAACGCAGGATAAATCATGGGTGCAAAAAAAGTGGCCTCCGCGCAAACGGGGCCACTTTTTTCTTACGGCTTATTAATGGCCGTACACGTCAAAGTCGAAGTACTTGTCCTGGACTTTCTTGTACTCGCCATTGGTGCGGATTTCGGTGATGGCCTTGTTGAACTGCTCAGCCAGTGCGGTATCGCCCTTGCGCACGGCAATGCCGGCACCGCCGCCGAAGTACTTGGCGTCTTCATAGGTAGGGCCGACGAATTCGAAGCCTTTGCCGGCGTCGGTTTTCAGGAAGCCGTCGCTGAGGTTGACCGAGTCGGCCAGCATCGCGTCGATACGCCCGGACACCATGTCGAGGTTGGCTTCCTGCTGCGAGCCGTAGCGCACCAGTTCGATCCCGGCCGGAACCAGCACTTCTGTGGCGTAGCGGTCGTGGGTGCTGGCGCGCAGCACGCCGACTTTCTTGCCCTTGAGCTCGGTCAGCGGGTCTTTGACGCCGGAGCCTTCCTTCATCACGAAGCGCGCCGGGGTGTGGTAGTACTTGATGGTGAAATCGACGTTTTTCTTGCGATCGTCAGTGATGGTCATCGACGACAGAATCGCGTCGATCTTTTTCACTTTCAGAGCCGGGATCAGACCATCGAACTCTTGCTCGACCCACGTGCATTTGACCTTCATCTGCGCACACAGCGCGTCGCCGATGTCCACGTCGAAACCGGTGAGTTTGCCGTCAGGGGTTTTCATCGAGAATGGCGGGTATCCGGCTTCGATGCCGATGCGGATCGGCTTGGCATCATCGGCCACAGCGGTCAGGGACAACATCGACAGTGCCAAGGCACCGAACATCACTAGCTTTTTCATTTATTACTCCCGTGCGGAGGCTTTTATTGGCAGCTTTCGATTCAGCGTTCGGTCATGGCGTTCTAACAGCAAAAACCGAAGTGGCCGGCAGTCTATGGCGACGCGCACGGGGGCAATTGTTTTTAAGCGACAAATACTTACAGAACATCGGCGCACGCATTGACGGGGGTCAAGGCGTGCGCCGTGGTGGTGCGAAGGCTGTAGGACAAGACTGTTTTCAGAGCAAGAAACGCTGATCCTCCCCGTAGGAGCTGCCGAAGGCTGCGATCTTTTGATCTTGATCGTCCCCACGCAGAGCGTGGGAACAATCGTCAAAAGATCGCAGCCTCCGGCAGTTCCTGCACAGGGATCAGCATTCGCAGGCGACAGGTGTCTTGGCGACTGACGCCGCGCTCAGTTTGAAGCCTTCATCCAACCATCCGGTAACGCCGCCGATCATCTCTTTCACCGGGTAATCCAGTGCGGCCAGTTTCACCGCCGCCTTGTTCGCGCCATTGCAATGCGGCCCGGCGCAATAGACCACGAACAACGTGTTTTTCGGGTAATCGGCCAAGCGTTCCGCCGTGAGCAAGCGTGTCGGGATATTGATCGCGCCAGGCACATGCCCGCGCTCGAACGCCAATGGACCGCGCACATCCACCAGAACAAAATCGACCTCGCCGGCCTCGTGGCTGCTGAATACGTCGGAACAATCGGTTTCGAAGGTCAGACGATTGCTGAAATGCATCAGGGCAATCGCCGAAGGTGCGGCGGGGGTGTCGCGAACCAGGCTGGGCATGTTGTGTTGCTCCTTTGTCTGTGAGGGGTGAACAGACTTTATCGAGACGGCGCTTACCGCTACAGTGGCGCGCAAGACACCGACCGGGAGTTTTCCGCCAAATGCTCACTCAGCCCAATCTGGTTGCCATTCTGGCCTACGATGGCCTCTGCACGTTCGAGTTCGGCATTGCCGTGGAGATCTTCGGCCTGGCCCGACCGGAGTTCGAGTTCCCATGGTATGAGCATGCGATCGCCGCGGTCGATCAAGGCCCGATGCGCGCCATGGGCGGCATTCAGGTGCTGGCCGATGGCGGGCTCGAACTCCTCGCCGAAGCGCGCACCATCGTCATCCCCGGCTGGCGCGACCGCAACGCCCCGGTACCGCCAGCGCTGATCGACGCATTGCGTCAGGCCCATGGCCGAGGCGCGCGGTTGCTGTCGATCTGCTCCGGGGTGTTCGTCCTTGCGGCCAGCGGCTTGCTCGACGGCCACCGCGCCACCACCCACTGGCGCTACACCAGCGAACTGGCCCAACGTTTTCCGGCCATCGAGGTCGATCCGGACGTGCTGTATGTCGATGCAGGCCAACTGATCACCTCCGCCGGCAGCGCGGCGGGCATTGACGCCTGCCTGCATCTGGTGGCGCGCGACTTCGGCACACAGGTCGCCAACGCCGTCGCGCGGCGCCTGGTCATGTCGCCGCAACGCACCGGCGGCCAGGCCCAATTCATCCCCACCCCGGTCAGCCCGACACCCCGCAGCGACCTGTCGCGAGTCATGCAATGGGCCCGCGAACGCCTGCACGAACCGCTGGAAGTCCGCGATCTGGCCAGCGAAGCAGCAATGAGCGAGCGCACGTTTCTGCGGCGCTTCCCCGAAGCCAGCGGCCAATCGCCGAAAGCCTGGCTGCAACATGAACGCCTGGCGCGAGCGCGGGAGTTGCTGGAAAGCACACACCAACACACCGAGCAGATCGCCCAGCGCTGCGGCTATCGATCGGTGGAGAGTTTTCGCGTGGCTTTTCGCAGCGTGGTGGGCGTACCGCCGTCGGTTTATCGGGAGCGGTTTGGGCGGGAGGGTAAAGCGATATGTTGACCTGTCTGGCAATGGATTTGATCTTTTTACAGTCCTGACAACTGCAAAAATTTCAGACGCGTCCTACATCCATCACTCCGTCGTTGCTTTAGCGTCCGCTTCGTTTTTTAACAACGGACAAGGACGCTCATGGCTCGCAAGAAAGACATCCCCCGGGTCCAAAACCCGCCAGAGGGAGATGGACACCACATCACCACCCGCTACATGACTGCCAGCGAACTTGCTGAGCGCGAGGCCGCGCATGGCGCTTATGAAGACATGCTGGCGCGGCAACAGGTTCACGAAGATCGACTTGGCAATCAGGCCATACGACAACAGCACAATTTAAGCGGCTGTGTGTTTGCGAAGAGTTGCAAGCTGCCGAACGGCGTCATCAATGATGCCAATCCATCCGGATTCATACCGGTTGGGAAAATTTCGGATTATGGAACGCTGTCCTTGCTAGCGGGGCGTGAACGTGACGCCGCCGGGAATATCGCACTCAAGGCAATTGGCGCGAGCAGTTTGCAAGCGTCGATCGGGGCTTTTGCTCTCGGCAGCTCTGGCAGTCTGAGCGCCAGCGCTGCGACCGCAAGTAGCACAAGCCTGGCTACCGGCGGTGTCGTCGCAGGCGGGTTGCTCGGATTGGTTGCGCTGCTGTGGCCATCGAGTCTCGCCGATAGCGCTCTCTACACAGAGGAGCAGCTACAGTCGCTTGAGACGGCTCGGACTCGGGTTCGATTGCACGTAGAACAGCAGCCCGACGGCACGTTGAAAGGATACGGATACAACACTCAAACGCGCAGCGATTGGGAAATGATTCCTGTCGTCCAGTTCGTCAAGCAAGGCGCCTCGCACGTCGCAGATTTTGGCAATGGGTCGACCCTACTCTGGACTCCCTCGGTAGACTCGTCACGCGGATCGGCAATTCCGCCGCTGGAAAGTGCGCCGCAGGTTCCCCACATCTGGGTATATCCGCCGACCGAGCAGGCGGACAAAATCATTGTCAATCCAGTTTACCCGCCTGAATACCAAGACTTTATTCTGGTCTTTCCGGCTGACTCGGGAATAAAGCCTCTTTACATTGTCTTGGCACTTGAGTTCGACGCTGCCAACTACCATGGAAAAAAAGACACGCCGGTCAAGAGCAAAGGTCCCTCGAATGGGCAGAAGGCTTTGGAGAGTTCGGTTCAGGTAAAGCCTACATCTGCGCGCAGGATTGGAGTCGATCCCGATGCCAATGAGTTGGTCGTTTTTGATCGCACTGGTGGTGAGGTCTACCACGGACACGTAAGGCCTTGGAATAAGCTTCATCAAGACATGAAAAACGCATTGATCAAAGCCAAGAAAGTAGACAGCAAGGGCGATATTCTGGGAGCAAGAAAGTGAGCCTCACCTACCAAGACCCGTCAATAGATCATGATGAATCCATACGATTACTGGCCAGCGGCGCTCAGGAAAATGTCATTCGCGCACTGATTTCCATTGGTTTGAATGAACCTGATGGCAACTGGGCTCAGCAAATCTGCTTCCAGCATCTCTCCAGCGAAACCGAAGCGATCGCTGCCTGTGCCATCACCGCCCTGGGCCATATCGCTCGTCGGCATGGAAGACTGGATACCGAAACCGTTTTGCCGGCGCTCGAAAACGTAAGCCATCGGATGCCCTCGTTGCGGGGCATCATTGAGGACACGATTGACGATATAGAGATGTTCACCTGAGCATCCGAAGTTGCGAGCGTTTGGATGAGGGTGGCTTCATCCAGACGCACGTTCCTCAGACCTCAATCCTCCCGCGTCAAAACCTCCAGCAACTCAATTTCAAACACCAGATTCGAATTCGGCGGAATCTTGCCCATGGTCCGCTCGCCGTACCCCAGATGCGCCGGCACCCGCAATTTGCGTTTACCGCCGACCTGCATGCCCATCAGGCCCTGATCCCAGCCTTTGATCACGCGGCCAGTGCCGATCACGCACTGAAACGGTTTGCCTCGGCTCCAGGACGAGTCGAACTCAGTACCGTCTTCCAGCCAGCCGGTGTATTGAGTGGTGATCAGTGCGCCTTTCACCGCGGCTTTGCCGTCGCCCGGTTGCAGCTCGATGATTTGCAGTTCGTCTGTCATGTCGTTGGCTCTATTGAGATTTTTCGCAGGCGGCGTTTTTCGCAGAATCCGTCGCCGATGGCAATCCATGGAACCGAAAACCCGCGTCGCCGCTCACATGTGTATCGACATCGTATGACGACAAGGATGCTTTGATGACCGACTCTCGATTGCTGCGCAGTTTCATTCCGCCCTACATCCTCAACCGCATCATTGCCCACGGCTCCGAGCCGCAACGCAACGCTGCGATGCAAACACTCAACCATGTACGCAGCCTGCTGCCCAACCCCGGCCGCCCTTCGCAGCCGCCGGCGCGGGCGATTCTGCCGGAGGCAACCAAACCCGGCCTGGCCCGGCGCAGCGTGCATGATGCGCAGAACAAAATGCTCTTGCCGGGCATGCCGGTGCGCCTCGAGGGCCAGCCGGCGTCGGGGGATCCGGCGGTCGATGAGGCTTACGATGCGCTGGGTGCCAGCTATGATTTCTTCTGGAAAGTGCTCGGTCGCGACTCGATCGACAATCAGGGATTCGCCCTGATTGGCAGCGTGCACTACGGGCAAGGTTACGAGAACGCATTCTGGAACGGCGCGCAGATGGTCTTCGGGGACGGCGATGGCGAAATCTTCCAGCGCTTCACCCGCTCGCTCGACGTCATCGGCCATGAACTGGCCCACGGCGTCACCGAAAGCGAGGCCGGTCTGATTTACGCCAATCAGTCCGGCGCGCTGAACGAGTCGCTCTCGGACGTATTCGGTGTGCTGACCAAGCAATACACCCTCGGGCAAACCGCCGAGCAGGCAGACTGGCTAATCGGCGCCGACCTGCTGATGCCGAAGATCCAGGGCAAGGGCCTGCGCTCGATGTCACACCCCGGCACGGCATATGACGACCCGCTGCTGGGCAAGGATCCGCAACCGGATCACATGCGCAAGTTCGTCATCACCAGCGAAGACAATGGCGGCGTGCACATCAATTCCGGCATTCCCAACCGTGCGTTTTATCTGGCGGCCCAGGCGTTCGGCGGCTTTGCCTGGGAAAAGGCCGGGAAGATCTGGTATGACACGCTGTGCGATGACCGATTGAGCCAGGAGGCAACGTTCGACGCGTTCGCAAAATTGACCATCGACCATGCCGGCCAGCGCTTCGGCGCCGAAGCAGCCGACGCAGTTCAGCAGGCCTGGGCACAGGTCGGTATCGAATAATCCGAGGAGGCTGTATGAAAACGCTACCCGAGCTGGATGACGATTCCGTTTTGCGCGTATCTCGCCAGGGTGGCGTTGCAGCGATTCACAGCCTGAGCCGCCCACGGGAAATCGAATTCGCGCAATGCGACATCAATCAGCGTTCGAGAATCTGCTCGGTGCTGGAGGGCTGTCTGCCATTGGACAACAGCGAATCCGGGCGTGGGGATCAACGCTTCTTTCAGATTGAAGTACGCTATCAGTCCGGGGAAATGGTGCTGAAAGTGCCGGAGAACCAGGCGCCCGGGGAGCTGGTGAGTCTGTGGGACAAGGGAGAACTGCTCTGATTCATGCTGGCGGGTCTTCTGCGTCGACAACTGACGATGTGCGGGGGCCCAATCCTGCGGTTTGTCCAAAGACCACACCGTTGAATGTGTGCGTACAGCACTCGCAATGCGGCGTCATGTCCTGCGCCGTCAGTTTCGGATTGACCATTTGCAGTCGATTTTGCTCATCGACATACAGCCCGCTGAAATAGCTGGATTCACCTAGTCGCACGATGTCCTGGCGATCTTCTTCATGGATGGCAACCATCCAGAACACTGGGGCGGATTGATCAAGTCGCGCGACAGCCTCACCGAAAATGGAATCCCAAGGGCCGCCAACGCGAGACAACAGGAAGCGAAAAAGCGGGGTGTAGTCTCTTCCGTATTGTTTGCCCGGATGCATCGAACTTCGCATGGCTTCGTGACGGCTTGCGGCTTTGCTGTTGCGCTGATCGCGGTAATGCGCAACTGATTCGTTGCGACGAACACCCCACGTACGAGTATTCACTTTGCGGTAAAGAAGTTTCTTGTCCAATCCCTTGTTCCTCATTCAAACGCCCGCTGTTTTACCGGAACGCCGTTCGAATACAATCAGCCATCCATGGCCAATTGTAAAACCGGGCCTATCGCTCGACCGGCTGCATCTCGACAATCGTGCCGTTGGTGATCATCACCATCACGTACTTGTCATTGATCTGCACCCACTGCGCCTGTTCGATCGGTGCTTTCAGACCTTTGGCTTTCCAGTTCTTCAAAGCCTTGTCCTCGCGCTGGTACATTTCCGGCGCGCGGTCGTTGACCTTCAGTTGGCGGTCGCTGGTCGGCGATTGCACGGCGGGTTCGCTGGAGGTTTGCGCCGCTTGAACAATGGGCGTGATCCCGGCAATACCGGCAACGAGGGCCAGACTGGCGATTAGGGTTTTGCTGTTCATCGGTGAACCTCTTTCAGATGAGTAGTACCTGAACTCCGACTGCGCGGCGCGGGAAACATTCCTTGTTTTTGTGCTCAGGCAGGCTGAGAAATTGACGCTGCCGATCTGGCCCGCAGCGAAAGGTGGCCCGCTGCCACAGACCCGTCGGATTTGCGCTAACATGCCGCGCCCCTTTCTGCCGTGTGAATAAGGACATCACCGTGAACAGCACTCTCATCATCCTTTTGGTCATTGCCGGCCTCCTCGCCCTCTACGCCATCCAGCTCTTCAACCGCCTCGTTGCCCGCCGCAATCAAATCAACAATGCGTTTGCGCAACTCGAGGTGCAGCTCAAACGTCGCTACGACCTGATCCCCAATCTGGTGGCAACCGCCAAGGGCTATATGGCTCATGAGCGTGAGACGTTGGAAGCAGTGATCGCAGCGCGCAACCACGCGGTTGCAGGCCTGCAGGCAGCTCAGGCGCAGCCGGGCAATGCCCAGAACATCGTCCAGCTCGGGCAGGCGGACAGCGCACTGAGTAGTGCGATGGGCCGGTTGAACGTGACGGTCGAAGCCTATCCGGATCTCAAGGCTTCGCAAAACATGCAGCAATTGAGCGAAGAGCTGAGCAGCACCGAGAACAAAGTCAGCTTTGCTCGCCAGGCTTACAACGATGCGGTGATGAGCTACAACACCCTCAAACAGAGCTTTCCGGCTGCCGTGTTCGCCCCGCTGTTCGGCCATGCTGCCGACGCGTCGCTGCTGACATTCGCCGACAGCGCGGCGATTCAGCAAGCGCCACAGGTTTCGTTCTGACCCCAGCCAACGGATGGCACCATGAATTTTTTCCAACAACAGCGCCAGGCCAAGCGCCGCACTCTGCTGCTCATCGTTCTGATGGGATTGGCCGTTCTGAGCCTGATCGCCGCGTCCTGCTTGATGATGATCATTCCGGTGGAAGACGGCGACGGCAATGTCCTCTTCGATCTAGAAATGAGCTGGGAGCTGGTCGGAACCGTATCCGCGGTAGTTATCAGCGTCGTGCTGCTGGGCAGTACGGCGAAGCATTCGGAGTTGTCCGCCGGCGGCAAAGTCATTGCGCGTAGCCTCAATGGCCGGCTGATCAACCATAACGCGCAGACTCTTGAAGAGCAGCGCCTGCTCAACGTGGTGGAAGAAATGGCCATCGCCTCAGGCACGGCCGTTCCGCCGGTGTATTTGCTGCCGGAGCTGGGCATCAACGCCTTCGCCGCAGGCATGACGCCGCAAAACGCGGTGATCGGCGTGACTCAGGGCGCGATCAATCTGCTGACTCGCGAAGAGTTGCAAGGTGTCATCGCCCATGAGTTCAGCCACATCTACAACGGTGACATGCGCCTGAATACCCGGTTGATCGCTATCGTTCACGGCATCCTCGTGCTCGGCCTGACCGGAAGCTACATCCTGCGTGGCACCGAAACGGTGGGCAAAGAAGCCGCGCGTCGCAGCAAGTTTGTCGCGCTCACCGCGCTGGTGGGTTTTGTCCTGTGCGTTGCAGGATTTGCCGGGTCGTATTTCGGCAACCTGATCAAGGCAGCGATCGGGCGCCAGCGCGAGTTCCTCGCTGACGCGACGGCTGTGCAATACACGCGCAACCCGCAAAGCATTGCCGGTGCACTGAAAAAAATCGGTGGTTATGAATTGGGCGCCACGCTCAATGCCGCGCGTGCTGCCGAGTTCAGCCATCTGTATTTCGGCTCGGGCACTTCTTCGTTCGACCTGATGGCCTCGCATCCGGATTTGAGCGAGCGGATCCGCCGGGTCGATGCGCAATGGGATGGCAGCTTCGTCAAGATCGCCGCGCCGAGCGTAGAGCTGCCGGCCAAACCCGACCTGCCGATGGCGGATGCATTTGGCGGTGTCCCGGCTGCCGCCATGGCGGTGCTTTACGACTTCAGTGCGGCGCAAGCCTCAGTTGCAGCGATCGGCGCGCCGCAGGCAGAACATTTGCTTGAGGCGCGCCGTTTGCTCGACGATATTCCGCAGGTACTCAGAGACGCTGCGCGCAGCGTCGATGGCGCTCAAGCCATCGTTTACGGGTTGTTGCTGTCACGCTCGGCGCCCGTGCTGGGCATGCAGTTCGACATACTGAGGGGATCCGTCGACGACGCGGTGTTCGAGCATTTGGAACAGCTGCAAAATCCACTGTTGTCACTACAGCCGGGCCTGCGTTTGCCACTGCTCGATCTGGCGACACCAAGCCTGCAACAGCTCGGCAAAAGTTTCCCCAGGGTCGATGCCAACCTGATCGCGCTGATTGAAGCCGACAACCAGACCGAACTGCTTGAGTGGACGCTGTTGCGCATCGTCGAACGCAATGTGCTGGGCGCGGCGCCGGTGCAGTTCAAATTCGGTCTGTTCCAGTGCGCCGAAGAACTCTTGGCACTGCTCAGCGCGCTGGCCCGCGCCGGTCAAAATGATCAAGCGACGGTGGCGCAGGCGCTGGAATCTGCGTGGCAAGGGCTCGCATTCGAGCGACCACCAGAGATTCGCGCCGATCTGGAAGAACTAATCGGGCTGGAAACCGCGCTCAGCCGTCTGCGCCATCTCATGCCGGAGGAGCGCCCCGCCCTGCTCGATGCGATGACCCGCTGCGTGATGCACGACGGCGTGATCACCGTGGCCGAAGCGGAGTTGTTCCGGGCCGTCGCCGACTTGCTCGATTGCCCGCTTCCGCCGTTTCTGAGCATGCCTGTGCAGGTTGGGAACGGCGCGACTGAGGTAGCTCGCGAACCAAGTGCAGTGTCGGCTACGGCGTAGGCAGAGTGGTAACCCGCCCCTATAGGAGTGAGCCTGCTCGCGATGGCATTCGACCGGCCAACATCGGTTTCGCCTGACATATCGCTATCGCGAGCAGGCTCACTCCTACAAAGAGCAGGAGCAAAAGCAAAAGCAAGATCAAAAGATCGCAGCCTTCGGCAGCTCCTACAGTTGGATTGGGCACAACCTCAAGATCAGGTCGGCTGTCAGGCCGTCTTCGCGAGCAGGCTCGCTCCCACAGAAACGCAAGGCAGCGCAGCTGCTCGCGGCGAAGCCGCCCCACTCAACAATGAGCGTTAGCTCGAGTGCTTTTGATCTTGATCCACGGGCGACGTCGGAAGGCTGAGTGGAGGGATTGATCCGGGCGTGGGAGCGCAGCGACCGTACGACGCAGTCGTACACAGCGGAAGGAGGTGCAGCGAAGCAAACCGGAGCCGCTGCGCCCGGATCGATCCCGCAGCGAAGGAACCCGAGCCTGCGAGGGCCGAACGCAGGAGCAAGCCTTTTGGGTTACCTTTTTGCTGGGCCGGCACTCCGGCGTTTGAAAAAGGTGACCCGCCGTAAGGGCGGAACCCTAAGCCGCCGTTACCGCAGCAACGGATATGTACCCGGTCGCCCTGAAAAAATCACCGCCTGACCAGACGCCTTCGCGAGCAGGCTCGCTCCCACATTGACAGCGCTCCACGGCACGGATTGATCCGCAACACGCATCAATCCATGCCAACAATGCAATTAACAGATTGTTACATCTGCGCCACCATCCACCTCAATAAAAACCGTGCGCCGCTTCTCCGTAGCGCACGTCATAAAAGCGGTGGAGTACTTTTCTATGACAGCCTCAATCCCTACCAACGGCTCGCGGGCCGGTGCCATCTTCCGGGTGACCTCGGGCAACTTCCTCGAACAGTTCGATTTCTTTCTGTTCGGCTTCTACGCCACGCAGATCGCGGCGGTGTTCTTCCCGGCGAGCAGCGAGTTCGCCTCCCTGATGATGACTTTCGCGGTGTTTGGCGCAGGCTTCCTGATGCGTCCGCTGGGCGCCATCGTGCTCGGTGCGTATATCGATGATGTCGGCCGGCGCAAAGGTCTGATCGTCACCCTGTCGATCATGGCCAGCGGCACGATATTGATCGTGCTGGTGCCCGGATACGAAACCATAGGCTTGTTCGCACCGGCGCTGGTGCTGATCGGCCGGCTGCTGCAAGGCTTCTCCGCCGGTGCGGAACTGGGGGGTGTTTCGGTGTATCTGTCCGAGATCGCCACGCCGGGCCGCAAGGGCTTTTTCACCGCTTGGCAGTCGGCCAGTCAACAAGTGGCGATCATCGTGGCGGCTGCGCTGGGCTACGGTCTGAACCAGTGGATGGAGCCACAAGCAGTGGCTGCCTGGGGCTGGCGCATTCCGTTTTTCGTCGGTTGCATGATCGTTCCGTTCATTTTCTTCCTGCGCCGCAATCTGGCGGAAACCGAAGAGTTCGCCGCGCGCAAACATCGTCCGAGCATGCGCGAAGTATTCCGCACCCTGGGTCAGAACTGGGGCGTGGTGCTTGGCGGGATGTTGATGGTCGCGCTGACCACCACCGCGTTCTACCTGATCACCGTGTACGCGCCGACCTTCGGTAAAACCGTGCTGCACCTGAGCACTTCCGACGCGCTGCTGGTGACGTTGCTGGTGGGTGTGTCGAACTTCTTCTGGCTGCCGATTGGCGGCGCGTTGTCGGACCGCATCGGCCGTCGCCCGGTGCTGATCGGCATGGCCCTGCTGGCCCTGGCCACGACTTATCCGGCGCTGTCGTTCCTGGTGCAGGCGCCGAGTTTCACCAACATGCTGCTGTCGCTGTTGTGGCTGTCGTTCATCTACGGTCTGTACAACGGCGCGATGATTCCGGCGCTGACCGAAATCATGCCAGTGGAAGTGCGCGTCGCCGGTTTCTCGCTGGCCTACAGCCTGGCCACGGCGATCTTCGGCGGCTTCACCCCGGCGATGTCGACCTTCCTGATCCAGTACACCGGCGACAAAGCCGCGCCAGGTTACTGGATGAGCATCGGTGCCCTGTGCGCACTGTGCGCCACGCTTTACCTGTACCGCCGTGCCGGTGGTCGTCTGCAACCTGTCGCGGCCTGAGGAAAAACTCGCCATGAAAAAACTCTTTACTGTCACCGCCCTGCTCGCCGGTCTCGCCTTCAACTTCGCGGCCCAGGCGGAAGAATTGAGCGTGATGACCTCCGGCGGCTTCACTGCCGCTTACAAGATCCTCGGGCCGAAATTCGCCGCTGCGACTGGCAACACCCTGACCACCAGCCTCGGCCCGTCGATGGGCAAGGCGCCGGAAGCGATTCCCAATCGTCTCGCCCGCGGTGAGCACGCCGACGTGGTGATCATGGTCGGTTACGCCCTTGATGAGCTGATCAAACAAGGCAAGGTCGACCCGGCGTCCCGCGTTGAACTGGCGGATTCGCGGATCGGTATGGTGGTGCGTGAAGGTGCAGCGAAACCGGACATCAGCAGCGTGAATGGCCTGAAGAAAACCCTGCTCGACGCGCAATCGGTGGCGTACTCCGACAGCGCCAGCGGCGTGTATATCGAGCAGCAGTTGTTCAAGAAACTCGGTATCGAAGATCAGCTGAAACCGAAAGCCAAGATGATCGCCAAGATCCCGGTCGGTTCGGTGGTTGCCACGGGCGACTATCAATTGGGCTTCCAGCAGGTCAGCGAATTGCTGCCGGTACCGGGCGTGAGCTTCGTCGCGAAGATTCCGGAATCGGTGCAGTCGGTGACGCGTTTTGCCGCGGGTATTCCGGTCACGGCCGAGCATCCAGAAGAGGCCAAAGCCTTGCTCGCCTACCTCGCAGCACCGGCCGCTCAGGCTGACGTGCAGGCCACCGGACTGGATTCGGTCAAGCGCTGATCGTTGGCGGCTGGACGCGCATCTCGACGACCAGCCGCTCCAGTTCCAATGCCGCCGGGGTCAACGTACGATCCCGGCGCTTGATGATGCCGACACTGCGCATCACTTGCGGCTCGGTCAGCGGCACCCGCGTCAGGATCGGATGGTCCGGCCCGGGCATCGCCATCAACGGCACCGCCGCCACGCCCAAACCCGCCTCCACCAGGCCGATCATCGTCGTCACGTGCCGCGTCTCGCAAATGCTCTGACGCTGCGGCACCACCCCGCCCAAGGCCTGATCAAGCAGGAAGCGATTGCCCGAAGTCTTGTCCAGCGCGATGTAGTCCTGCTGATAGAACTCGTCCCAGCTGACGCTGCTGCGCCCGGCCAGCGGATGATCGCGGCGACAGGCGACGACATAGCACTCCTGCACAAGCGGTTCGAACTCGACTTTGGCATCCTGCGTGCCGAGAAAACTCAAACCGAAATCCGCCTCGCCATTGACCACCGCACTCAACACATCATGCGCGCTGGAATCGAGGACTTTGACTTTGATTCGCGGAAATTGCTGGTGATAGCGCGCGACCACGCGCGGCATGAAGTAGTACGCCGCCGATGGCACACAGGCGACGGTGACATGCCCCAAACGGGTCGAGGCGACTTCGCTGATGCCGAGCAAGGCGATGTCGAGATCATCCAGCAACCGCTCGACGCTGGGCATGAAACCGCGTCCAGCCTGGGTCAGGCTGACCTTGCGCGTGGTGCGCTCGAACAGTTTCACGCCGAGGGCGTCTTCGAGCTTTTCGATGCGCCGACTCAGCGCCGGCTGCGACAAGCGCACGGTGTCGGCAGCCTTGCGAAAACTGCCCTGCTCGACCACCGCGCGAAAGGCTTGCAGGTCGTTGAGGTCGAAGTTGATGGCCATGGCGTTTCCGGAAATTGATGCGCAGGGGTTATAAATGTAACCAGTTGATGCAAATTATTACAGCGACACCGGAAATCCAGTGTAGGAGTGAGCCTGCTCGCGATAGCGGTTTGTCAGTCACGGATGATGTCGACTGTTCCACCGCGATCGCGAGCAGGCTCACTCCTACAAGGGATCTTTGGTGGATCTGAAATCCGGTCAACCCTTATCCTTGCCACCCCCCGCCGTATCCGTAGTCAGGAGTCGTTCCAATGCCCCATGAAGGCAATCTGTTGCAAGCCGCTGTCGTGTTTCTGTTCGCGGCGGTGCTCACCGTGCCTTTGGCCAAACGTCTGCAACTGGGCGCTGTGCTCGGTTATCTGTTTGCCGGGGTGATCATCGGCCCGTCAGTGCTGGGCCTGATCGGTAATCCGCAAAGCGTGGCGCATATTTCCGAGCTGGGCGTGGTGTTGCTGCTGTTCATCATCGGCCTGGAGCTGTCGCCGCGACGCTTGTGGGTGATGCGCAAATCGGTGTTCGGCGTTGGCCTGGCGCAGGTGCTGCTGACCGCGTCGGTGATCGGCGGGCTGGCGCTGTCGGTGTTCGGTCAGCCGCTGAACAGCGCGATTGTGCTGGGCCTCGGTCTGGCGCTGTCTTCTACCGCTTTTGGCCTGCAAAGCCTCGCCGAACGCAAGGAACTGACCAGTCCCCACGGGCGTCTGGCGTTTGCCATTCTGCTGTTCCAGGACATCGCCGCGATTCCGTTGATTGCGCTGGTGCCGATGCTCGCTGGCGTCGATCACCACACCAGCACCGCCGACGACATCCGCCACAGCCTGCAGGTGCTCGGCGGCATTGCTGTGGTGGTGATCGGTGGGCGTTATCTGCTGCGTCCGGTGTTCCGCGTGGTGGCGAAAACCGGTCTGCCGGAAGTGTCCACCGCCACCGCGTTGCTGGTGGTGATCGGCACGGCGTGGCTGATGGATCTGGTCGGTGTGTCGATGGCGCTGGGGGCGTTTCTTGCCGGTCTGCTGCTGGCGGATTCGGAATATCGCCATGAGCTGGAAGCGCAGATCGAACCGTTCAAAGGCCTGCTGCTCGGGCTGTTTTTCATCAGCGTCGGCATGGGCGCCAATCTCAGCCTGTTGTTGAGCGCGCCGATCACCGTGTTGGGCCTGACCCTGCTGCTGATCGGGCTGAAATTGCCGCTGCTGTTTGTCGTCGGGCGTCTGGCCGGCGGGCTGAACAAGATCAGCGCAATTCGCCTCGGTATCGTTCTGGCTGCCGGCGGTGAGTTTGCGTTTGTGGTGTTCAAGATCGGTCGCGATCAGGGCCTGTTCGAGCCGCGTCTTTACGACCTGCTGGTGCTGACCATCACCCTGTCGATGGCGCTGACGCCATTGCTGCTGTTGATCTGCGCGCGGCTGGTCAGCCCGAAAGTGCAGCCGGTGGAAGTGCCGGAAAAATTCCGCGAGATCGACACCGAAGCGCCGCGCGTGGTGATTGCCGGCATGGGCCGGATGGGCCAGATCGTGGCGCGGATTCTGCGAGCGCAGAACATCAAGTTCGTCGCGCTGGACACCTCGGTGGAAACCATCGAACTGTCGCGCAGCTTCGGCGGTGTGCCGGTGTTCTACGGCGACCCGATGCGCCCGGAAATTCTCCACGCGGCGAAGGTTGGCGAGGCGGAATATTTTGTCATCGCCACGGATGATCCGGAGACCAACATCAAGACTGCCGAGGTGGTGCACAAGCTGTATCCGCACATGAAAATCATTGCCCGCGCGCGTAACCGTCAGCACGTGCATCGCTTGATCGATGTGGGCGCGGAGGCAATTCGTGAGACCTACTATTCGAGTCTGGAAATGAGCCGTCGTACATTGGTCGGCCTTGGTCTGACGCAAGCCCAGGCCGATGCGCGGATCAAGCGTTTCAAGCATCACGACGAACAGGTACTGGAGGCGCAGCACGCCGTTTACGACGACGCCGCCAAAGTCCTGCAGACCGCCCAGGAAGCCCGGGCGGAACTGGCCAAACTGTTCGAATCGGATCAACTCGAAGAAGAATCCCGCAACACCTGAGCCCTGCACAAAACCTGTAGGAGTGAGCCTGCTCGCGATGGCGGTGTGTCAGTCGACTTATTCATTACTGACACACTGCTATCGCGAGCAGGCTCACTCCTACAGGGGATCGGTGTCAGGCCAGTTCTAATTCCAGTGTCGGTTTGACCGGTACCACTTCAAACCGATCCGCGAGAAACGGCGTGATATCCAGCGGCAGCGGTTCGTCATTCACCAGTTTGTCCAGCAACACCCCGGTGATCGCTGACGTCAGAATCCCCGTGCGGAAGTGTCCGCAGGCATTCAGATACCCCTCGACCCCACGCATCGGCCCGAGGATCGGCAGCTCATCCGGCGACCCCGGACGCAGTCCTGCCCAGGTGCGCTTGAGGTTGACGTCCGCCAGCTCCGGCAGGCAGCGCACCGCGCCCTGCACCAGCCCGGCAATCTCCGGGAAGGTGGTGGTGACGTCGAAGCCTTTGTCTTCGGTGGTGCTGCCGATGAGGATTTCGCCATTGTCCTTTTGCGCCACGTAGCAATCGCTGGTGGTCAGACAGCCGTTGAGGATTTTCGGCATTCGCTCGGTCAGTAGAATCTGGCCTTTCACCGGTTTCACCGGAATACGAATCCCCGTCGCCCACTCACTCAGATCCGCCGCCCAGGCGCCGGCGGCGTTGATCAGCGTCTTGCAATGAAACACCCCCGCCTCCGCCGTCTGCACACCCGTGACGCGAGTACCGTGATGCAGCACGCCGGTGACGTTGGTGTTGACGAAGAGGTCGACGCCATTCTGCCGCGCGCCTTCCATATAGGCATCGACGAGGCGGAACGGGCTGACCTGATGGTCGCAGAGAAACTCCAGCGCCCCACGAGCCTCATGACTGACACTCGGTTCCGCCGCGCGCAACGCCGCTTGATCGAGCCAGCGCACCTGATCGGCCAAATGCGGAATGCAGCCGACGATGTGCTCGGCGTAGACCCGGTCTTCGTCGTCATAGATCACGAACTTCAACCCGGTCTTTTCGAACTTGCAATCCATGCCGTGATTGTCTTTCAACTCGCGGTGCAACGCCGGGTACAGCGCGTTGGACTGCAAGGCAAAATCGAAAAACGACGCCGGCAAGATATGCGGGGTACTGGCGTCGACCGCCACCGCTGCGCCCTGGGTTTGGCGCTTGCGGTTGGCCGACATCATGCGAAAGAAGATCACCCCGCAACCGAGGCCGACCGACTCGCCAATCGCCCACAAACCGCCAGCCGAAGCGCGGGTCGCATTGCCGGGACGCTTGGCGTCGATCAGCGCAACTTTCAGATCTTTGCGCTTGGACAATTGGTAGGCGCAGGACGCGCCGATCACGCCGCCACCGGCAATGACCACGTCGTAGAACTTACTCATGGCAAGCGCCCTCCTTGCCGAGGGACTGGAACGCGGAAAACGGCACCGGATCAATCGGGAAACGCGGGCGCAGCCAGCCGACATCCTGACGTCCGGTGGCCTGACGCAGGCGATCACTGCAATAGCCGACGCACATCCGCCCCTGACAATCGCCCATGCTCACGCGGGTGCGCATTTTCAGGCTGGCGATGTCTTGCACGCCCTGCTCCAGCGCCAGGTCGATGTCAGCGCGGGTCGCGTGTTCGCAGCGGCAAATCACCGTGTCGGCCGCAGGCAGAGCAATCTGACCGACGCCGCGCTCGGTGTAGCGATCCACCGCCGCACGAAAGCGCACGATGGCTCTGAGTTTGCTCGCGAAGCGATCGCGGCGCACCCGGGCCAGTTCGGCGTCGAGCACGCCGCGTTGCAGCAGGATAGAAGTGGCGGCGATCTTGCCGGCGAGCATCGCCGCTTCGCCGCCACGGATCCCGCCCACGTCACCGGCCAGATGCACATGCGCCACGTTGCTTTGTTGCCAGTCATTCGCGTGGGCACGCAGGTAGCCGTCTTCGCTGAAACCATGATCGAGGCCCATCTGCTGGCTCAATTGCGTGCGCGGGATAAAACCGTAACCGACCGCCAGCGTCTGCGCTTCGAAGCGTTCGACCCGCGACAGATCCGCCTCCCAGGTCGCCGAATACGGCGCGACGCTGACGCTTTTCAACTCGCCTTCACCGTGGGCTTCCACCACACCCCAGCCGTAGTGCATCGCAATGCCGTGCAATTTCAGATAAGCGAGCATGCTCAAGCCGTCGAGGAACAGTTGCGGCTTGTTCAGCAGCGCCAGACTCTCCCGGGCGATCTTGCCGAACGCACAAGCCTCGTACACCCCGGCGACGCGTACGCCCGAGGCATGCAACTGGGTCGCCACCAGCGGCAGCAACGGCCCGGTGCCGGCGATGATCACCGGCCCTTGCGGCTTGACCACGCCACTCTTGATCTGCAATTGCAGACCGCCAAGCAGGATCACTCCCGGCAACGTCCAGCCGGGAAACGGCACGCTGCGTTCGTGACAACCGGCGGCCAGCAGCAGTTGCGGATAAGCGATCTCGTGCAGCTGTTCATCGCCGTCAAGCAACACCATTGCGCGAGTGCCTTCGGCGCCGACCACGCGGTGGTTGAGTCGCACGTCGATCAGGCCCGACTGCTGCTGAAATTCACCGTGCAGTTTGTCCAGCGCCTCCGAGTAACGCGGCCCGAGATAATCCAGTTGCACGCCATCGCGCAACGGCCCGCGATACACCACCCCACCGAGGCGCGAGGCCTCTTCGAGCAAGGTGCAGCGCACCCCATGGCGCGCCAGCTCGATGGCCGCCGCCATCCCCGCGGGCCCGCCGCCAACAATCAACGGTTGCAGGCTCATACGACCTCCTGCGCGACGACGCGGTTGACCTGGGTCTCGATCAGCATGCCGTCACGCACCAGGGTCTGACAGGCGCGGCGCTTGTGGCGACCGTTGATTTTCACCAGACAGCACTGGCACACGCCCATGCCGCAATAGGCGCCGCTTACCTGATCGTGATCGTTGCGCGCGATCTGCCGCACGCCGAGGGACTGGATGACGCTGAGGACGGTTTCGCCGATAGCGGCGCTGACCGCTTGGCCATTGATGTGCACGGTCATGTCCGCCTGCACCAAGGGCTGGATATCGAAGGTTCTGTCTAGGCAGTTCATTACGGTGTTCGTCCGTGAAGATTCAATTGAGGTTGTGTCAGCTCCTTGCTGCACTACGCCTCGTCGACGCTTTTATTGCTGTGTTTTCAACGTCGACGCGGCTACTTCGTCAGCGCAACAAGGTGCGCGACAAGCACTGTAGCTCATACCTCAGCAAAGGCCTGGGTCATTTACGGTAGGCGATATCGCCAGGCGAAATATTGATCCAGGCCAGTGAAAATGGCGGACGGACATCGATCAGTTGGAGAAAACGAACTGGCCTTTGATTTTCTTTGCGCCGAAGAAACCAAGGTCGGGGAACAGCAGGTTTTTCAGCCAGGCCACGTAGAAAATCATCGGCAGGGTGATTGCCACGCCGATCACCGTACCGGTCGGGTCATCCCCGTATTCCTTGAACATGCGCGGAACCTGGCTGATCGAGAGCACCACGTACACCGTGTAAGCATGAGCCGCGTTGCGATAAAAACCCCAGGCAAAGAGCAAAGGCACGCCACCGGCGAACAAACCAAGTCCGATGGCAAAACCGGTACTGATGGTCAGCCCGAGGAGATAGCCACCCACCAGACCGATCAGGGCCTGAACGTAAGTCAGTCCGAGGAGGATCTTGATCTTGCCGGCGTGGCGTTCGAGCAGATCCGGATCCGGGCGCGAACCGATCAGATAGGCCAGCGCCTTATCTTTCAGCGCTCCACCGGAGAAGGCCTTGAAAGTTTCGGTTTTCGAGCGCCCGGCATCGAGCATTTCGGCGACCTGGCGTTTGATTTCCTTCTTGTCCAACTGACTCATCCTTAAAGTGAAAAAGCGGAACGCCCGCTTTGCGCGGGGATTTTCGCTTTTGGCCCCGCAGAAAGCAAAAAGCCGCTTTCACCCGAAGATGAAAGCGGCAGAGGCATCCTGCCTCAGAGGGATCAGTGTACGAACAGGGCGATCAGGATGATGATCGGGATCGGTACGCCGAGGAAGAACAGCAGTAATGAGCGCATGGTGACTCTCCTTTTTAACGAACCGGAGTGGTAGTGGTGTAGGTGTCGACTTCGACGTACTCGACCGCATCGCGACGACGACCGCCGAAGGTGGCTGCGAGGCTGGCGAAGAATGCGCCGGCCAGCAGCGCAACGAACATCCACAGCGAGGTGTAGGCAGCAACTTTCGCGGCGGTGTCAGCTGCTTGCTGAGCTTTCAGTTTCGCGTCAGCGATGGCTTTCTGCGTGTTGGCGTAGATCTCGTCGACACGACGCTCGGCATCGGCCTGGCTCAGGTTCGTACGTTGCGAAACCAGTTGTGCGAGGTAGGTGCGGTCCTCGGCGCTGAGCTGACCGTTGGCCAGGCTCTGGGCGAAGATGCGGGTCACGGTGCCGCGTGCGGCGTCATCGCTGACGGCAGCAGGACGATCATCGCGGAACAGACTGTCGACGAAGTAGCCGTACTGATCGCTGTCAGTGTTGGCAGCAGCCGAGCCGGCGGCCTGGCTCATCGCACCGGCAGCACCGCCGACTACATTGGCACCGGCCTGCACACCACCGCTGACGACGCTGCTCACCGAACCGACAACCAGCACAGCCGTGACCAGCGTGGCGACGCACCAGGCGAGGAAGCCGTGGGCGGTGTCGCGGAAGTAGACTTCGTCACCGTGCATGTTGGCCCACTTCACGCGCAGACGGCCGGCAATGTAGCCGCCCATGCCGGAAGCAATGATCTGCGTCACCGCCAGCCAGACAATCGTCGAAATGCCCAGGCCTTTGGCGCTGACGCCCTCTCCGGCCCACGGTGAAACAGCCGAAAAGCCCAGGCCGAAGCCGAGCAGTACCAAAATCATCGACAGTGCTGCGGCAGCCGCTGCACCCGCGAAGATCGCGCCCCAGGACACGCCTGAGACACTGCTCGACTCTTCCACGGCAGGATAATAGCCATCAGGGGATCTGTTCATTGTTGTGCTGCTCCAGGCATGAAAAATGGTGTTACAACTCGTCAAGTGGGGAATTGCAGTGACCGTGCCAGTTACAACATCTAAATAAACCCTTTTTTTTCAATGCTTTATAAAAGATGAACTTCTCAGGACGTTGCAAATTGCAACACCTGCCGAAATACAGCGGGTTTTATGCATTGGCTTGGTCGATCATTTTCGCTTGTAGCTCTTTTTCCCGCTGGGCGTCAGGCAATACACCCCACCACGGGGTCCTGTGCAAAATGAGCTGGTTCCGCAGGCGCAGCCATCGTCGCTTTGCAGGAAGTTTTGCGGTCGCGCCTCCTGGCGCTCGCCAAACATTGCCGCGCAGCTCTTCTTCGAACCGCTGATGGAGCCGTCATTGCACAAAAACAGATCGCCGTCGCAACGGTCAATCCCGCCTTTTTTGCCGGAACAAGGGGTATTGGCCGCCTGAACGAGAATGCTGGTAAACAGCAGCAAGAGCAGGACCATTGGTTTCCAGCCACGGCGAATCAATTTAGTCACAGCCCTACTCCTGTTAGATTTATGGCCAGATGATATCAATCTTCCGACAACCAAAGATCCCGACCCGGCGAATGGCAGCGACAACATGAAAGTTAATTTAAAGCGTCACGGTAATTTCTTGGCAAAATGCTGCCATTCCGTTTGAACCGATCAGCAGGCCTGCCTATGACTCGTATCTTGACCATCGAAGACGACGCCGTGACCGCGCGGGAAATCGTTGCCGAACTGAGCAGCCACGGGCTGGACGTCGACTGGGTCGACAATGGCCGCGAAGGCCTCGACCGCGCCGTCAGCGGCAACTATGACCTGATTACCCTCGATCGCATGTTGCCCGAGCTCGATGGCCTGGCCATCGTCACCACCCTGCGCACCATGGGCGTGGCGACGCCGATTCTGATGATCAGCGCCCTCTCCGACGTCGATGAGCGGGTGCGCGGCTTGCGCGCGGGCGGCGATGACTACCTGACCAAGCCGTTCGCCACCGATGAAATGGCCGCGCGGGTTGAAGTGTTGCTGCGCCGGCAGAACAGTGTTGCCACCCAGGCCACCACGCTAAAAGTCGCCGACCTCGAACTGGACCTGATCAGCCACGAAGCCCGCCGCGCCGAGCAAGTGCTGACGCTGCTGCCGACCGAATACAAACTGCTCGAGTTTCTGATGCGCAACAGCGGCCAGATTCTTTCGCGAATGATGATCTTCGAAGAGGTCTGGGGTTATCACTTCGATCCGGGCACCAACCTGATCGACGTGCACATCGGCCGTCTGCGCAAGAAGATCGACGCTGCGGGCCATGTTCCGCTGATCCGCACGGTACGGGGCTCGGGCTATGTCATTGCCGAACCCGTCTGACGGCTGGCGCTCCTCCAGCAGTCGCTTGCTGGCGCTGTACAGCACGCTGTTCGTGGCCTGGAGCGCAATTCTCATGGGGGTCATGTACTACGAGGTGTCCGGCTACCTCGACAAGCTCGCCAAACACTCGCTGATGCAACGTCAGCACCTGTTCTCGCACTTTCGCGGCGAGCAGCTGGAAGACGCCCTCGCCGCCAGCATGACCTTCGACATTCGCGGCATCGACGCCTACGGTCTGTTCGACGCCCAGGGCAATTACCTGGGCGGTGCGCTGCAACAAATCCCCGAAGGACTGCCGCTGGACGGCAAGATCCACATGCTCGCCGAGTGCGCCGATTCCGACGACCCGACCCTGCCAAGCGACAGCTGCGACGCGGTGGCCACACAAACCCGTGACGGGCGCTGGCTGGTGTTGCTGCGCGACAATGGCTCGTTGTTTGCGGTCACCCGGATCATTCTGCACGCGTTGTTCTGGGGCGTGTCACTGACGATCCTGCCGGGCATCGCTGGCTGGCATCTGCTGCGGCGCCGGCCGTTGCAGCGCATTCGGGCGATTCAGAACAGCGCCCAGGCGATCGTTGCCGGTGACCTGACGCACCGTTTGCCGCTGTCCAATCGCCGCGATGAACTGGACATGCTCGCCGCCATCGTCAACGCCATGCTCGAGCGCATCGAGCGCTTGATGAACGAGGTCAAAGGTGTCTGCGACAACATCGCCCACGATTTGCGCACCCCGCTGACCCGCTTGCGCGCGCAGTTGTATCGCATGCAGCAACAGGCCGGCGAAGGCTCGCAGGAAGCGGCGCAACTGGATCTGGTGCTGGCTGAGGCGGATACGCTGATGGCGCGGTTTCGTGGTCTGTTGCGGATTTCCGAACTGGAAGATCGCCAGCGCCGTTCCGGCTTTGTCGAGCTTGATCCGGTGCAACTGCTGGAAGAGTTGCACGAGTTCTACCTGCCGCTGGCCGAGGAAGGCGATCTGCGTTTCCAACTGAACATGCCGGAGACGCTGCCGCCGCTCAATGGCGACCGGGCGTTGTTGTTCGAAGCGCTGGCGAATCTGCTGAGCAACTCGATCAAATTCACCCCGCCCGGCGGCACGGTGATGCTGCGTGGGGTCAATGCGAACGGGCAGACGCGGATCGAGGTGCATGATTCAGGGCCGGGGATTCCCGAGGCTGAACGTGAGGCGGTGTTTCAGCGATTCTATCGCACTGAAGGTGGCCAGCCGCATAGTGGTTTTGGCCTCGGACTGTCGATCGTCGCGGCAATTGCCAGCCTGCACGGCTTCAGTCTCGAGGTCGGCGGCAGTGATCTGGGTGGGGCGAAACTGGTGCTGGATTGCCGGCAGAGTTTGATTGAAAACTCCTGATTCCGAACTTGAAACGCAACCCCTGTAGGAGTGAGCCTGCTCGCGATAGCGGTGTGTCAGTCAATATAGGTATCGACTGGGACGACCCTATCGCGAGCAGGCTCACTCCTACAGGGGGTTGCGGTGTCATCTGGTTGGGTAATTGGCCCGCAGGGCGTCGAGCCCGCCCTGATAGATGCCGTTGAACAACGCCACCACTTCTTCATCGCTCACGCCGACCGCGTTAAAGCGCCCCGACCACGTCACCCGCGCCCCCTGACCTTGGGCTTCAACCTTGATCGTCGCCAGGTAATCACTGGCCGGGAACGGCGCCTGTTCGATCGAATAGCTGTACGTTCGAGCGGCGTTATCGAAGGTCTGCAGACGTTCGACCACCACGCCGCCGTCAGCGGTCTTCAGGGTGCGTACGCGCCCGCCTTCGCTCAGTTCGCTGTTGGTGATCAATGGCAGCCAGTCCGGCAGCGTGTTGAAGCCGCCGATCAATTGCCAGACCTGATCGGCCGAGACCGGGATGTCGATGGTTGCGGATGCTGTTGGCATAAAACCTCTCTTTTGAAAAATTCAGATAGTCAGGCTGTCGACCACACCGCCATCGACGCGCAACGCGGCGCCAGTGGTGGCCGAGGACAGCGGCGAAGCGATGTAAGTCACCAGATGCGCCACCTCCGACACATCCGCCACGCGCTGGATGATCGAGGTCGGACGCGCCTTGCGCACAAAGGCGTCGGCTTCGTCACGCAGGTCGCGCCCGGACTCGGCGGCCGCGTCCTTGAGCATGTCCTGCAGGCCATCGGTAAAGGTCGGCCCCGGCAGGATCGCATTGACCGTGACTCCGGTGCCAGCCAGACGTTTGGCCAGGCCGTGGGACACTGCGAGGTTGGCACTTTTGGTCACGCCATAATTGAGCATGTCCGCCGGCGTCGCCACGCCGGATTCCGATGACAGGAAGATCACCCGGCCCCAACCCTGCTCGACCATCGCCGGCACGTAATGCCGCGCCAGGCGCACGCCGGAAATCACGTTGACCTCGTAGAAGCGCGTCCACTCGCTGTCGGGCGTTTCGAAGAAATCGACGTCATTGAAGATGCCCAGGTTGTTCACCAGAATGTCCGCGCGCGGCTCTGCAGCGAAAAGCTTTTCCGCGCCCTCGGCGGTGCCCAGATCGGCGGTCAGACCGCGCACCTGCGCGCCCGGCACGGCTTGGCGAATGCTCGCCAGCGCCTGCTCGACCTTGGCCGTGTCGCGACCGATCACCACCACCGTGGCCCCGGCTTCGGCCAGCGACTGGCTGATGCCCAGACCGATGCCGGCGGTACTGCCGCTGACGATGGCCAGTTTTCCACTCAGATCAATCTTCATGCGTTTACCTCATTGGCAAGGGGTTTCACCGCGCTCGACTTTGGCGACGATTTCAGAAGCATGGATCAGCGTAGTTGCGATATTGCCGGCATGGTTGAGCTGCCGACCGGTGACGGGGATGTTGCCTGGTTCGAGAATTTTCTGCGCCTGGCAGAACGCAGCCCCTCACCCTAGCCCTCTCCCGGGGGAGAGGGAACCGACCGAGTTGTGCTGAATTTGACGTCGACCTGAAAGACCATAGCGATTATGGATTCAAAGAAGACCTTTCACGTCGGCGTATTACCTGAATATCCCCCGGTCAGTCCCCTCTCCCTCCGGGAGAGGGCTAGGGTGAGGGGCATTTCGGAACAGATCAGATTTCCGTCAGACGAAGCAGACCATCGGCGCCGACCCTGACGCCGATCGCATCGTAACTGGCCAACGTAGCGTGAGCCGTTTCAATCGGATGCTGATGCGTAGTGGTGATGACCATCAACGCCGCGCCCGCCGCTTCCGCAGCCTGAATACCAACCGTCGCGTCTTCAAAAATCAGACAGTCAGCCGGCTCGACCCCCAGCTTTTTCGCCGCCAGCAGATACCCCGACGGATCAGGCTTGCCGGCCTTCACATCTTCAGCCGTGATCATCACTGCCGGCTCCGGAATCCCCGCCGCTGCCATCCGGCGCAGAGCCAGATCCCGCGGCGCTGACGTCACCATCGCCCAGCGATCTTTCGGCAGACCATTGAGAAACGCCGCTGCCGCAGGAATTTCGACAATGCCTTCAACATCTTCGATTTCAGCGGCGGTAATGAACGCCGACTGTTGCTCGGCATCCACACCCGGCAGATTGAGGCGGGTGATCGTGTCGATCGCCCGCGCGCCATGGATGGTCGGCAAAAACGTCTCGACCTCCACGCCATGGCGCACCGCCCACGCTGACCAGATGCGCTCGGCGGCGGCGATGGAGTTAAGGACGGTGCCGTCCATATCGAACAGAAACGCAGCGAATGCGCGATCAAAAACCGATGCTTGTGCAGACAAAAGAGCAAATCCTCTGACAGATGGCCGGGGCAGACAGCCCCGGCAATGTAGCACTTGTCAATGCAGCTGCGGATGCGGAGCCTTGGATTTGAACGCACTTTCCACACAGTCGAGCAACTGACCGATCGCCCATGGCTTCTTGATGAACGCCACCGAATGCTTGACCCCGGAGGTCTCCGGCGTTTCATAGCCGGACATCACCATCACCGGTTTTTCCGGCCAGCGATCGCCGACCAGATTCGCCAGGTCGGCGCCGTTAAGCGTGCCGGGCATGGTGATGTCGGTCAGCAATAGCGCGACTTTCGCCGCGTGTTCTTCCAGATACAGTGAGGCGGCGTCGGCGCTGCTTTGCGGTTCGACCTTGAACCCTTCCTCCTGGAGAATTTCGCAAAGAAATTCCAGAATCAACGGATCGTCCTCGACAACCAGAATCAACCCGTCAGGAAGGTGCGCGCTCGACCTAGGTGTAGGGCACATGAACAGCACTCCCCCGAATTACATTTTTTGAATAGCGGTTTTGAATCCGCTGCTTATCTGGTATGAGCAGCGCGTGTTGTAGAAATTCATTTTTGATACAGCAGATTTCTCCAAGGTGTTGTTTTTCGAAGTGCAGCGGCCGTCTGCAACCCTCATTTGTGGTTAAAATGCCGGCCCTTTGAAAGGCCGAACCGTAATCCATGAACCCTGAAGCCCTCGCCACCCTCCACGCCCATTTGCTGCCCGCGCTGGCAGCGGCACCCAGCGAAACCCGCCGTTTGTTTCATGGCCGCGGGCGCTGCTGGCCGGGGCTGGAACAGCTGACCGTGGACTGGTTGCATGGCGTGGTGCTGGTGTCGCTGTTCAAGGAGCCAGTGCCTGATCAATTGCAACATCTGAGGGATTCACTGTTGCAACTTGCCGCCTCACGCGAATGGCAGCAGTCCGGCGCACACACTCTGCTGATCCAGCATCGTTACCTGCCGCAAAGCACAGCGGAATGGCTGATCGGCGAGGAAATCGAGGAAATGACCATCGTCGAGGGTGGCTTGCAGTACCGCGTCGATCTGGGCCGCAAGCAAAACACCGGTCTGTTTCTCGACATGCGTTACGGCCGCAACTGGGTGCGCGAACAAGCGGCGGGCAAGCGGGTATTGAACCTGTTCGCTTACACCTGCGGCTTTTCCGTAGCAGCGATCGAGGGCGGCGCCAGTCATGTGGTCAATCTCGACATGTCCCGCGCGGCCCTGAGCCGTGGTCGCGACAATCATCGGCTGAACGGCCACGACCTGAGCAAAGTCAGCTTCCTCGGTCACGACCTGTTCAAGTCCTGGGGCAAGGTGATCAACAGCGGCCCGTACGATCTGGTGATCATCGACCCGCCGTCGTTCCAGAAGGGCAGTTTTCTGCTGACCAAGGACTATCAGCGCGTACTGCGCCGCTTGCCGGAACTGCTGACCGTCCAAGGCACGGTATTGGCGTGCATGAACGATCCGTCGTTCGGTTCGGACTTTCTGATTGACGGCGTTACCCAGGAAGCGCCAAGCCTGCGCTTCGAACAACGACTGGAAAATCCGGCGGAGTTCCCCGATATCGACCCGGAGAGTGGCCTGAAAGCCCTGGTCTTCCAGCGCATCAGCTGACACAGAAATCCCCTGTAGGAGTGAGCCTGCTCGCGATAGCGGTGTGTCAGTCAGCAAATGGTTAACTGACACACCGCTATCGCGAGCAGGCTCACTCCTACAGGGGGACGTGCTCAGCAGACCTCAGCGCGAATCGACCGCCATGCCGCCTGCGCAAGCATTTCGCGATAGTCCGTCGGGCTGCCTTTCACCCGCCCTGCCAGCCAGGCCCGGCAGTAACTGTCCGCCTGCCCGATGATCAGCGATGGCAGCAGCTCGGCAGGCAATTCCTGAAGCTCGGCAGCGCGACCCGGTTCGGCCAGCCACTGGCGCAAGCGCAGATTGCGCGTCCTGTTGCGCTCGGCCAGTTCGTCCTTGAACGGGCCTTTGGTTACGGCGAAGCGTGCGTGGTACTGGAATCGTGCCCACTGCGGCTGTTGCTCGACCCAGTCGACATAGCTGAATACCAACGCCTGCACGCCTCCTTCGGTGGTATCGGCCGCGTCCAGATACGCGTCCCGCAAACGCCCTTGATCCTCCAGCGCAGTGAAAAAAAGCGCCGCGACCAGCCCTTCCTTGTTGCCGAAATGGTGATAGATCGCGCCAACGCTGGTGTCGCATTCGGCGCGAATCATCTCGATGGTGGTCGCCTCGATCCCCTGTTCATTGAACAGGCTCAGGGCCTTGCGAAAGATATCGCGTTTGAGTTCGGCGCGGCGGCCGGGGTAGCTGCGTTCGAGTAGATCGGCGGTGTCCATGCTGCTTGTGGTCCGAGAACAAATTTCGAATAAGGCGTTGAGTGCCCGCGAACAAATCGCGCCTAGGTTGACAGATTTGCCGCGAACAGAATACCGTTCCGTTACAGAACATTATTCTGTAACGGAACATCATTCTGTAAAAACCTAAACGAGGCTTTCCATGAGTCAATCTCTCAGCATGTTCAACAGTGTCGGCCCTGATGCATTCAGCAAAATGGCCTGCCAGTTCGCTCCGTACTTCAGCAGCATCAATCCGCTGATCTCCGAGCTGCGTCCGAATGCCGCCACGGTGCAGGTGCCGTTTCGCAAGGAAATCACCAATCACCTCGGCACGGTGCATGCGATCGCCATGTGCAATGCGGCGGAACTGGCCGGCGGCATGATGACCGACGTATCCATCCCGGCCGGCGCGCGCTGGATTCCCAAAGGCATGACCGTGGAATACCTGGCCAAGGCGAAAACCGACGTCACCGCCGTGGCGAGTGCTGAAGGCGTGGATTGGCAAAGCGATGGCGACAAGGTGGTCAACGTCGACATTCACGATACCGAAGGCAAGAAAGTCTTCACCGCGCGCATCACCATGAACGTCAAACTCGGTTGAGATTGCAGGCACAAAAAAGCCCTTGCTGCGGAGTGCGCGGCAAGGGCTGTTTATTGGCGGTTGATCAGTGCAGGGTCAGGCGCTGGCGGACAAATTCTTCTACGTGGCGACTGGTCTGATCCAGATGCCGGTCGCGTTGTTTTTCCGCATCGAGCATCGCGCGCTTGCCATTCTTCTGCAGCAGGTAGGTGTGAATCTGCTGCACTTCCAGCGAACGGTAGATGGGCGTGGTGTCGATAAAGCCGCGCAAGCCGTTGCTGCGATAATGCCGCGTGCTCATCAGCACCTGCGTCTCGCGCTGGCCGATCACTTCAAACCCCAGCGCCTCGAAGTACGGCACCTTGCCGATGCTGCAGGCCAGCTCCGCATGCGGATAGCGCCCGACCATGTGCGCGAGCATCGCCCGCGCCACACCCTGACGCCGATGCCCCTCCCGCACCGCCATATAAGCGACGCTACACGCCTCCCAATCGCCCTGCACCGGCAGACAGATGAGAAACCCGATGACCTGCTCCGGATCCTCATCGTCAGTGGCCACCAGCAACTCCACCTCGGTACCCTTCTGGCCATTCAAGGCTTCGAGATACAGATGCACCTCGTAGCCGACCGCGTACTGATAAACGTTGTACAGCAGATTGCTCGGGCCGAGGCCCACCGCGCTGATGTCGGTGAGGTAGTCGACGACCATTTGCAGGATCTGGCTGTTGACGCTTTCGGGGCATGGGGAGGTGTAGTGGGTGATGCGTGGCATGAGCAAACTCCGGCGGTAAAAAACGTTGCCGATGATCAGAGCCGTCGACGAACCGCGACATCATACCGTAGCAGGGTCGGTCGCCGTTTAAAGATCCGGTGCCGAAGGCCGATGTAACGATCACCCTTCATTTCACCACCAAGGATCGGGCCATGTATTACCCGCGCGAAGCCGCAAAAGATCATCTTTACAACCGCATCGTCATGCTCACCGTCGCCTGCTGCGTGGTCTTGTTATTGGCCGGCATGGCGCGCCATCAGGGCATTCTGTATGCGCTGCTGAATTTCAACGGCGCGCAAACCGATGGCACTGTCACGCAGTTGGAAGAGATCATGATGAACAAGAACGGCAAGATCATTCACTATCGCTATGCCGACGAACACGGCCAGCTTCATGAAGGTGATTTCGTCGACGAACGCTACGCCGAACACACCCAGTACGAACTCAACGGCCCGATTGCCCTATTGGTCTCGCCATGGATGCCGGAAAAAAGCGCCATCGCCACCCAGCTGCAAAGCTACCGCGCAGGTTTTTACATCATGACCGGCGGTGTGATCCTCTCCCTGCTGTTCCTGCTGATTTCCGGTCGGACGTTCTGGCAGATTCAGGCGATGAAGGAACAAGACCGGTACTACTGAACGGTCACTGTTGCGGCGCCACTACTCTGAATCTGATGTTGATGTCCCTGGACACCACGCTGTCCGCCCACTCCCCCGCTCCGAGGCCGAACTCGTCGCGATTGAGCACCAGCTCGCCGTCGAAAATACCGATGGCGTTGTCCGGTTTCAGCTCAACCGGAACTTCGACCTCGCGAGTGATTCCCTTGAGCGTGAGCTGACCGGCGATCTGGTAACGGTGCTCGGCCACCTGAGTGAAACGGCTGGATTCGAACACCGCAAGCGGGAATTTCTCGGTGTCGAACCAGGCCGGTTTAACCAGCTCGGTATTGGCGTCTTCGCTTCCGGCGTCGATGCTGCTGAGGTCGATATGCAATATGGTGCGGGCGGTGGCGAGGTTGTCGGTGTCGAAATCCAGCATCGCCTCGAACCTGCCGAAGGTGCCGTACATCCGCGAGCCCATCTGCTGGTAGGTGAAGCTGATCTGGCTGGCGCTGGTGTTGACGCGCGTATATTGGGCAGTCTGCGCGCCGGCCGTGGCACAGAGCCAGAACGCGGCAACCAGCAGCAATCGCATCGACATGGAGTTCTCCGGGCGTCGCGCGCCGTCCAGGGCCTTGGTTGACTTAAGCAAACAACCGCCCGTTGTGCCAGCCCCTATATCAACCGCTCGATCTTCTGATGCTTCCAGACCAGTCGGTAATACAGCGTCTGTAAAACAAGCATCCCCAGGTAGGCAACCGGAAACGCCATCCAGACACCCTGCAAACCGAACTGCCCGTCCAGCCAGTACGCCGCCGGCAGTTGCACGCCGACCACGCAGATAATCGAAATGAACACTGGCACCAATACCGTGCCGCTGGCGCGCATGATGCCGCCGATGATCGCCTGGAAACCGAACACCAACAGACTCCAGAGCATGATGTGCAACAGGTGCTCGGCCATGGCTCGGGTCGAGTCTTCCGTGAGGAACAGGCCCAGCAACCAGTGCGAGAGCAGATAGCCCAGCACAATCAGGCCGCCGGTCAGGCACACGTTGATCAACAACCCGGTGCGCAGGATTGGGCTCATACGCTGCAGATGTCCCGCGCCGATCGCCTGGGCGCCGAGAATCGATGCGGTGATCGCAATCGACAGCGCCGGGAATTGCACGTAATTGACGATCTGCGTCACCGCGCCGTAGGCCGCTGTCGCTTGCGAGCCGTGCTGATTGACCAATGCCAGGATTACCAGCTCCGACAACGACAGCACGATCATCTGCACTCCGGTCGGCAGGCCGATGCGCAAGACCTTGCCGAGGATCACCCGGTCCAGACGCAGCGCTGCAAAGAATTCTCGGTCCGGCGCCAGCGGATGGCCGTTGCGGATCAGCCGCCATGCCAGCCAGGCCATCGCTGCCAGATTGCCGGCCAGCCCGGCATAGGCTGCACTCTGGATGCCCAGTGGCGGCAAACCAAGCCAGCCGCGAATCAGCGCCGGCGTCAGCGCCAGCCCCACCGCGGTTGAGACGATCAGTGCGAGCAGTGGCGACAACGTATCGCTGACCCCGCGCAGCAATTGGGTGAACAGCACGAATACCAACAGTGACGGCAAAATCCACAGCATGACGTGGGCATAGTCCACCGCATCGTCGAGCACATCCGCCGGCGTGCCCAGCCCCGTCAGCGCCTGTCGCGCAAATACGCTGCCCAGCACTGCCGCGACCAGGCCGATCAACACTCCCAACAGCAACGTCGCTCCGGCAATCGCTTTGACCAGATGCGTTTCACGCGCGCCCCACGCCTGGCCGATCAGCACGCCCGCACCAGCGCCGAGGCCGATGACCAGGGCAATGAAAAAGAACACAACGGGGAACATCCCGGACACTGCCGCCAGCGCTTGAGTGCCGAGCATCTGGCCAATGTAGATACTGTTGACCGTGCCGGACATCGACTGCAGAAAATTCGACAGCACCATCGGTGCGAGAAACAGTAGATAGGTTTGCCAGAGGGGCTTGGCGAAGGTGGCGCTTTGCATTGAATGGAGGTCCATCTCGACGGCGGCAGGCCTGATTGACGATAGCTTCGGTGAGTTGCGTGCAGCGTGCAATCAACATTTCCAATCGGTGTTGATCGCCTGTTTTGCATTTGTGTAAATGCCGGAGACCGCTTTGTGTCAGTGTGCGGCTGTGGTAAATCACGGTTCTTCCGACAGGTACTTATTGAGGCTCGGCTCATGCGTAAGGTTGCAAATTTTCTGGTCACTACCCTCCTCGCGTTGTTCGCCGCGTGTACTCAGGCCGCCGCACCTGCAGCGGCACCCGACTCATTGAAACCTTTACTCGCCACCCTGAACGAACGCTTGAACATCGGTGATCTGGTTGCACTGACCAAGTGGGACAGCGGCAAACCGATTCAGGACAGCCCGCGTGAGGCGCAAGTCATCGCCAACGCCCGGATGCTGGCCGCCGAACACGAACTGGACCCGGACGATGTCGCGCAGCTGATCGCCGCACAGATGGAAGCGAACAAACTGGTGCAGTACGGTCTGCTCGCGCAATGGCAGGCGGCAGGTGCGGCACCGGACACTCCGCGCCCGGACCTGGCGAAACAGATACGCCCGCGCCTGGATGAACTGCAAAAGAGTCTGTTAAGGCAGTACGCCGGGTTCGCGCCCTATCGGCAGGATCCGAATTGCCCGTCATGGCTGGCCAATGTCCGCAGCGGTCTGGCCACCGACGCGTTGCATGACCTGGCGCTGATCCGCGCCAGCGGCGAGTTGTGCGTACGGACCAAAACGCTCTGAGTCGCGAGTCAGAGCAAACATCATCGGCGTCGATGTTCACCATCACGTCAATGAAGTTCTCATAAAAACTGCGCGGCGTAACATCGGCTCCAGACAAACAAACAACTTCCTGGAGCACACGATCATGAAACGCCAAATCCTTCTCGGCATCGCTTTCTCGGTTTTCGCAGTCAACACTTTTGCCTCAACGCCCGTGCACACTCTGGTCGCTGAAGGCGGCTCGGACAAGCTGATCGAAAGCCGCTTGGCTGAGGGTGGTTCCGATCGTCTGATCGAACGCCGCGTTGCCGAAGGTGGCTCTGATCGTCTGATCGAACGCCGCGTTGCCGAAGGTGGCTCTGATCGTCTGATCGAACGCCGCGTGGCCGAGGGTGGCTCGGATCGTCTGATCGAGCGCCGCGTTGCCGAAGGTGGCTCGGATCGTCTGATCGAACGCCGCGTTGCCGAAGGTGGCTCGGATCGTCTGATCGAGCGCCGCGTTGCCGAAGGTGGCTCGGATCGTCTGATCGAGCGCCGCGTTGCCGAAGGTGGCTCGGATCGTCTGATCGAGCGCCGCGTGGCATGAATCAATTGCACTACTGCAACACCCATGAAAAAGCCCGGCCTGATCAGCCGGGCTTTTTTGCATTCAGCCGTCGCTTATTGCGCGGTTTTCAGCTTGACCACGTCGCCGGAAATCGTGGTGGTGTAGCCGGTCAGAACCCAGGCCCAGAACCAGTTTTCCTGAACCTGCGTATTGATCATTGCATCGCCGCCCTTGGCTTTGATGGCCGCGTCTTGCGCGCGTACGAAGCGGCTGTTCTGGCGGATCGGGATGACGCCAAACAGCAGCAGGCCGGTGGCCGAAGCTTCGCTGTGGCCAACCACGGTGTACTGGTTGCTGTCGTAATGTGAGGTTTTCATCGGGGCGCCGGTGCAACCTGCCAGAACCACACCGAACAGTGCGGCGGCGACTACTTTGCTGAGGTATTTCACAGTAAAACTCCATGGGGGAACGCCCGGGATCCATCTCTCGGACGGCGCGCACTTTAACGCAAATGCTGGCTCATTAGCATCAGGCATCTTGCATTTCTATGAACCCGTTCGCTGGCCGGGCGTCGGGGATGTCGCATACCATGGCGCCACTTCAATAAAGACAGACACCCGCCTCCATGTTCAAAGCCAGTCTGCGTAGCCATCTCACTCTCTGGTTCGGCGGTTTGTCCCTGCTGACGCTGCTGAGTGTGGGTTTTTATGTCGGTCACATCGCCACTGAACAAATGAAACAGGCCAGCGGCAACGCCTTGCTGAACACGGCACGGTCGGCGGCGACGTTATTGGGAGAGCAACTGCGCGAACGGCAGTTGGAGGTTTACCTGCTCAGCCGCGCCCCGCATCTGGAGCGTGGCGATCTGGACAATCCAGCCATCCTCAAATCGATGCAACTGCGCACCCAGGCGCGCGCTGAATATGCGTGGATGGGCGTCACCGATGCCGAGGGCAACGTCCGTCAAGCGGTAAATGATCTGCTGGTCGGCCAATCGGTGCAAAAACGTCCGTGGTTCCAGATCGGCTTGCGCCGGCAATACACCGGTGATCCCCACGAAGCGGTGTTACTGGCGAAGTTGTTGCCGGGCCTGCCCAATGGCGAGCCGCTGCGCTTTATCGACTTCGCCGCGCCGATCCATAACGCCGAAGGTCAGGTGATCGGTGTACTGGGCGCGCATGCGCACTGGAGCTGGGTGACGCGCATCGTCGATTCGGCGGCGTTTTCCCATAAAAACTCGGCGCCGGATGTCGAGGCACTGATCGTCGACCACGATGGCAAGGTGCTTTACCCCGAAGCACTGATGGGCCAGCAACTGGCGAGCAGAGGTTCGGTAACGCCAGGCTGGACGGCGGCCAACGGTTACCTGACCAGTATGGTCACCGTGCCGACACCATCGGGGACGGCGCTGTCGTGGTCGATCGCCATCCGTCAGCCCTTGGAGACGGCCCTGCAACCGGCGCGAACGCTGCTATATGAATTGCTGATACTCGGCGTATTCGCCGCCATCGTTTTCGGGCTGGTGGCTTATTACCTGGCGCTGTACCTGAGCCGCCCGATCGAACAACTCGCACGCTCGGCGAAACAGGTGCAGAACAACCAGACCGGCGCACACTTCCAACTGCAGCATCCAGTGCTGGAAATCGCCCAGCTTGGCCAGTCCATCGATGCGATGACCCAATCGCTGCTCGGCAAGGAATGCGAGCTGCAGGAAGCCAACGCTTCGCTGGAAGCTACCGTGGCGCAACGCACCGCCGCGCTCACCGAGGCCAACGCCGAGCTGCTGAGCCTGGCAACACACGACGGCCTGACCGGCGTTTACAACCGCCGCCGGTTTGATGAAAAAATCACTGAGTACTCATTGCTGTCGCGACGCACCGGGCGTCCGTATGCCCTGCTGCTGATCGATGCCGACCACTTCAAACGCATCAATGACAGCCACGGCCACGCGGTGGGTGATGAGGTCCTGCAACAACTGGCGACATTGATTCAGAACAGCGTGCGCAGCACCGATTTCGTCGCGCGTTACGGTGGAGAAGAGTTCGCCGTACTGTTACCGGAAGTCGCGCAACCCGACACCCCGGAAGTCGTCGCCGAGAAAATTCGTACGGCAGTGGCCGAAGCAGACTTTCCCGGCGTCGGCAGCGTGACCGTGAGTATCGGTCTCGGCCTGGCAGATCCGGCAGACAACAACCACACGGCCCTGATCAAACGTGCCGATCAGCAGCTGTATCAGGCGAAGGCTGCGGGGCGTAATCAGGTGGCGTTTCATGCCCACTGAGGGAAGGGCAAGATCAAAAGATCGCAGCCTTCGGCAGCTCCTACAGTGATCGCGCGCACCATGAGGTCGAGTGTCAGCTCGCCTGCTTTTGATCTTGATCCACCAGCGACGTCGGAAGGCTGAGTGGAGGGATTGATCCGGGCGTGGGAGCGCAGCGACCGTACGACGCAGTCGTACACAGCGGAAGGTGGTGCAGCGAAGCAAACCGGAGCCGCTGCGCCCGGATCGATCCCGCAGCGAAGGAACCCCGAGCTTGCGAGGGGCCGAACGCAGGAGCAAGCCTTTTGGGTTACCTTTTCGGCGTCTGGAAAAGGTGACCCGCCGTAAGGGCGGAACCCTAAGCAGCCGTTACCGCAGCAATGGATATGTACCCAATCAGATGGTAAACCATCGCCCGACTAGGGCTCAGCACTGAACCTCTGCAAATAAGCCAGCAGATTCTCCAGCTTCTCCTCATCACTCAGCCCCCAGAAAATCATCCGCGTGCCCGGCACCACGCCTTTCGGGTCTTCGAGATACGCCTTCAGCGTCGCCCGATCCCAGGTAATCCCCGAATTTTTCATCGCATCGGAATAAACATAATTGGCCGAAGTCCCGGCCGCCCGACCAATGATGCCGTTAAGCTGCGGGCCAAACCCCGGCCGTGCCGACTCGCCGACCTGATGACAACCGCCGCACAGGCGCGGGAAGATCTTCGCCCCGGCTTCAGGATCGCCCTCAGCCTGGACGCTGGCACTGAAGATCAAAACGAGAAACAGTGTTGTGGTGAATTTCATTGAACAGTCCAAACCCGGCTTTTCATGGCGTGAGCGCAGTTTACAGATAAGCGCCGACGATCGTTCTGACGGTGGTCAACGCCTGACGCAACACGTCCATGTTGACCGAACCCAGCGCCAGACGAATCGCATGGGGCGTATTGGTCGACAGGGAAAACGGCTCGGCGGTGGTGACGGAAACCTGGTGTTGCATCAACTCGACCACGACCTGATCGGCGCGCACGTCTTCGGGCAACGGCAGCCACAGAAAATACGAAGCCGGATGAGCGATATAGCGCAGCCCTTTCAGCACCTCGGCCGCCAAGGCCTGACGCGCCATCGCATCGTGACGTTTTTGCTGTTCAAGCACCGTGACCGTCCCATCATCGAGCCAGCCGCAGGCAATGGCGGTCATCACCCCGGGCGTGTTCCACGTCGTCGCGCGAATGATCCTCTCCAGCGCCGGCACTTGCGACAACGGCGCCGCAATAAAGCCGACCCGCAAACCGGTGGCGATGTTTTTCGACAGACCCGAGACGTAAAACGTCCGTTCCGGCGCCAGGTCGATCAAGGTTCGCGGCGGGCTCGCGACCAGAAACGCGTAGGCCGCGTCTTCTATCAGCGTCAGATCATGCCGACGGGCAATCGCGACCAATTGCTCGCGCTGTTTCAGCGGCATGACCGCGCCCAGCGGATTGTGCAGCGTCGGCATGCTGTACACGGCACGCACCGCCCGCTGGCGGCAGAGTTTGTCCAGCGCCTGAAGATCCGGGCCATGTTCCGTCATCGGAATCGCCAGCACTTCCAGATACAACGCGTCGGCCAGCACCTTGAATCCCGAATAGGTCAGCGCATCGGCGGCGATCACATCGCCGGGTTTGAGCAGTGCCATCAGCGTCACCGCCAGGCCTTGCTGAGCGCCGTTGACGATCAGCACTTGCCCGGCATCGACCGTCACGCCGCGTGTCGATAAATGCCGCGCCACCGAGGCGCGCTCGTGGGCACGCCCGGCGTGGGGCTGATAACGCAGCAGTGCTTCGAGATCACCGGACAACGCCAGTTGGCGCAACGCCGTGCGCAACAGCTCGGCCTGACCGGGCAACGCTGGGTAGTTGAAATTCAGGTCGATCATGCCGATCGCCACGTCTTTCTGATCGATACCCTGCCCCGGCGCCAGCGAGGTTTCACGGACGAAAGTCCCGCGCCCGGCTTCGCCACTGACCAGCCCCATCGCCTCGAGCTCGGCGTACACCCGTGAGGCGGTGACCAGCGCCAGTCCTTCCTGCGCGGCCAGTTGCCGGTGGGTTGGCAATCGCGTGCCCGGCGCCAATCGTCCACCACGAATGTCCGCCGCATAACGGTCAACCAGCGCTTTGTAACGAGACTTGGGCATGTCGGCTGTATCCATGACAATTTTTTGATTGTGCTGATTCTCGGCCCTAGGATCGCAGCGACACAAGCCACTTCTCGAGCGCGACCGCCATGAGCACTACTTCGACCGCAACCAACCCGACGCTGGAAAAAACCGGTGGCTGGATCAACGGTTTTATCGGCGTGCTGATCTTCAGCGGGTCGCTGCCGGCCACACGTCTGGCGGTGCTGGAGTTCGACCCGGTGTTCTTGACCGTGGTGCGAGCAGCGATTGCCGGTGTGTTGGCTGTGGGGCTTTTGTTGTTGTTCAAACAGCGGCGACCGGCGCGTCATCAGTGGCTGTCACTGTTGATTGTGGCGCTGGGCGTGGTACTGGGATTTCCGCTATTGACCGCGTTGGCGTTGCAGCACGTAACGTCAGCGCATTCGATCGTCTTTGTAGGATTGCTACCGCTGGCCACCGCGATGTTTGGCGTGTTGCGCGGCAGTGAGCGGCCACGACCGGTGTTCTGGATCTTCTCGATCCTGGGCAGTGCACTGGTGGTGGGCTTTGCCCTGTCCCAAGGCTTGAGCGCGTCGCCGACTGGGGACTTGCTGATGCTCGCGGCGATTCTGGCCTGCGGCCTCGGTTACGCCGAAGGCGCGAAACTCTCACGCAGCCTCGGCGGCTGGCAGGTGATCTGCTGGGCGCTGGTGGTGTCGTTACCACCGATGGCGCTGCTGAGCCTGTGGCTGGCGCCCGCCTCTTTCGCCAACATCAGTGTGTCGGCGTGGATGTGTCTGGGTTACGTATCGCTGTTCAGCATGCTGATCGGCTTCGTGTTCTGGTATCGCGGTCTGGCCCAGGGTGGGATCGCAGCGGTCGGGCAGTTGCAATTGCTGCAGCCGTTTTTTGGTCTGGCACTGGCGGCGACGTTGCTGCATGAGCAAGTCAGCGTGGGCATGCTCGGCGTCACGCTTGGGGTGATTCTCTGTGTGGCCGGGGCAAAGAAATTTGCCAGATAGTGTTCAGTGTTCGGTTTTCCATTGCCGAGGACTGAGTCCGGTCTTGCGCCGAAACGCCCGGGCCAGCGCCGACGGACTTTCATATCCCACCTCCTCGGCTATCAGTGCAATCGGCCGGCCTTCACGCAAGCGTTTTTGCGCAAGACTGACGCGCCAGCTCAACAGGTAATCGACCGGCGTCTGCCCGACCACGCGGCGAAACTGCTCTGCAAAACCGGCGCGGGACTGGTTCGCGGCTGCGGCCAGATCGCCGACGCTCCACGGCTTGTGCGGTTGCTCATGGATCAGGTTCAGAGCGCGGGATAAACGCGGATCAGCCAGCCCGGCCATCATGCCCGGCTGCTGATCACGACTGCCGATGAGATGGCGCAGCAGCAGAATCACCAGCAATTCGAACAGGCGATCCATCACCGCCACTCGTCCGCAATGCCCTTCGAAGGCTTCGTTGAACAGCCAGTCGAGGGTGCTGCGCAATTGCGGAATATCCGTGAGCTTCAACACCAGATAGTCGGGTAACGCGGCGGCCAGGGCATTGCCCGAACCGCCATCGAAGGTCAGCGAAGCACAGACAATCTGGCTGGCCATGGCATCGTCGGCAAACATCCGGTGGGTGAACGGCCGGGGAAAGAAAATCAGCGACGGTTGGTCAAGACGGATTTCCCGCTCATTGCCCGGCTTGAGCAGCAACGCCCCCGCTTGCAGAACATGCACGTGGCCGACCGGTTCGCCTTCGTGAACGCTGACGCCGCAAAATGCGCCGCTGTGAAAGGTGCCGGCGTTCACGCCGAAGTGACTGAGTAACGTAGAAAGGCGATCCACGGCTGACTCCCGAAGGCATATCTGGACGATCTGCCGCATATCCTCGACGATTTGCGGCCAAAGCGCTATCGGCAATCCCTAAGATCTCTCCATCGCCGCTGCACTTCGCCGCGCAATCTGGAGAATCACCATGAGCCGCATCCCTGCAATCAGCCTCGACACCGCCACCGACGCCGTCCGTCCTGCACTGGAAGGCGTGAAGAAAAAAATCGGTTTCCTGCCCAACGTCTTCACCACCCTCGCCCAGGCACCGGTTGCACTCGACACCTACCTGCAAGCCTCGGCGATCCTGGGCAAGACCTCACTCAGCGCCCAAGAGAAAGAAGCGATTTATCTCGCCACTTCGCAGGTCAACGGCTGCGACTACTGCCTGTCCGCACACACCGTGTTCGCCGGCAAGGCCGGGCTGTCGACACAGGACATCGTCGCGGCACGTCACGGCGAACTGAATGCCTACGCCGCCCTCGCCCGCCAGTTGACTGAAACCCGTGGCCACTTGAGCGACGCACAATTGGCCGCTGCCCGCGCCGCCGGTATCGATGACCGCAAGATCATCGAAGTGATTGCTCTGGTAGCCGTGCAGACGCTGACCAATTACCTGAACAACACTGCGCTGACCGACATTGACTTCCCGGCCGTCGAGGCCTGAGCAGTCGCTCACGAACTGAAGAAAAATCCGCTGGCGAAAAGATGCTCTTTTCGCCAGCGCTGTTTTTTGCTGCCATGATGTATGTCAGAAAACTCGTAGCGCAAACAGTGTCTGGTGCGCTGAAACCAAACACCCTGCGCGCAGGTCTTTGTTCTCTGACAAATGCCCGGGAAGACACGAACCCCATGACAGACTGGTTGCAAGACAACGGCGAGATGGCGGGGCAGATCCGCCGTCACGACTGGGCGAAAACGCCCCTCGGCCCGTTGGAACACTGGCCCGATGTGCTCAAGACCACCGTCTCGCTCAGTCTTGCCTCACATTTTCCTCAGGCGATCGTCTGGGGCCCGCAGCTGATCACCCTGTATAACGACGCCTTCGTGCCGATTCTCGGCGACAAGCCACAGGCGTTGGGACGGCCTTTCAGCGACATCTGGAAAGAAGCCTGGCATGAGATCAGACCGATCGCCGAGGCGGCATTTGCCGGCCACGCTACCTATATCGAAAACTTTGCCCTCAACATCGAGCGCGGCAGCGGGCCGGAGCAGGCGTTCTTCACCTTCTGCTACAGCCCGATTCGTGACTCGCTGGGCAATGTCGTGGGCATGCTCGACACGGTCACCGAGACCACCCAAACCGTCTATCTCAATCAACGCCTGGCAGTACTCGACGCCATCGGCAACGCGGTGACCAATGCCACCGATGCGCAAGCAATCCTGGCGGCGAGCACGCGGCTGATGGTCGAGCAATTGCAATTGTCCAACTGCGCTTACGCCGACATGGATGCCGATGAGGATGGCTTCACCATTCGCGGCGACTATGCCGCGCCGGGCTCGCCCAGCATCGTCGGGCACTACCGCTTGCGCGATTTCGGTGAGAAGGCTGTACGTCTTCTGCGCGCCGGGGAGCCGCTGGTCATCCACGACAACCGTAGCGAACTGCCGCCTGAAGAGTCGGCGACCTTTCAGGCCATCGGCATCACCGCGACGATTTGTGTACCACTGATCAAGCAGGGCCGCCTGACTGCGCTGATGGCCGTCCACGACAAGGTACCGCGCGTCTGGTCGCGCTTTGAGCAGGCATTGATGAGCGAAGTGACCGAACGGTGTTGGGCGCACATCGAGCGGGTGCGCGCCGACGCCAATGTGCGCGAAGGTCTGTTGGCCCTGGCTGAACTCAATGCGACGCTGGAGCAACGGGTCGAAGAACGCAGCCTGCGCCTGGCCCAGGCGGAATCGGCGCTACGCCAGTCGCAAAAGCTCGAAGCCATCGGTCAATTGACCGGCGGCGTGGCCCATGACTTCAACAATCTGCTGACAATCATTCGTTCGTCAGTGGACTTTCTGCGTCAGCCCAACCTGCCGGAGGAACGCCGCCAACGTTATATGCGTGCGGTTTCCGACACGGTCGAGCGTGCCTCCAAACTGACCAGCCAGTTGCTCGCTTTCGCTCGGCGCCAGCCGCTCAACCCGCAAGTGGTCGATGCCGGGGAGCGTCTGGCCAACATCGGCGACATGCTCGAATCGGTCACCGGCGCGCAGATTCATGTGTGCGTCGAACGCCCCGCTCATCCCTGCTACATCCGCGTCGATCTCAGTCAGTTCGAAACCGCGTTGATCAATATTGCGCTTAACGCCCGCGACGCCATGAACGGTCAGGGCGAACTGAAACTGCGCCTGGAATGCCACAAACCGCTGCCGTCGATTCGCGGCCATGCCGGTTCAAGCAGCCACTTCGTGTCGATCGCCCTCGCCGACACCGGGGCCGGTATCGACGCGCACACCCTCGAACACATCTTCGAACCGTTCTTCACCACCAAGCCTGTCGGCAAAGGCACGGGGCTGGGGCTGTCGCAAGTATTCGGCTTCGCCAAGCAGTCAGGGGGCAACGTCGACGTCTCCAGCGTGCTCGGCCAAGGCACCGAGTTCACCTTGTATTTGCCGCAAGTGCCAGCGGACGAGGCTGAACTGGACAACACCGAGGACAATGGCGAGGTGCAGCCGGCCTGCGAAAAGCGCCGGGTGCTGGTGGTCGAGGACAACCTGGACGTCGGCCGTTTCGCCAATCAGATCCTCCAGGACCTGGGCTATGAAACTGCGTGGGCGACCAACGCCGAAGAAGCCCTGCAACTGGCGGGCAGCGATGCCATGGCGTTCGATGCAGTGTTTTCCGACGTGGTCATGCCGGGCATTACCGGCGTCGCATTGGCTAAAGAGCTGCGCCAGCGCCGTCCGGATCTGCCGGTGATTCTGACTTCCGGTTACAGCGAAGAACTGGCGCGCAGTGGTTATGAAGGTTTCGAATTTCTTGCCAAACCCTACTCCGCTGAACAGGTCTCGCGGATTCTCGGCAAGACCTGGGCAACGCCCGCGACGTCAGTCGTGAGCGACGCCAGCGCGCTTGAGTAATTTCTTGCAGCGTTCCGACAGATGAAACACCTGTAGCTGCTTGCCGGCCTTGGCGTAGCGTTCCCGCAGGGTTTTCAACGCGGCAATCGCCGAGTAATCGACAAAGCTCAAATGCCGGCAGTCGAGAGTGACTTTGGCCGGATCGTTGGCCGGATCGAACTGGTTGAGAAACGGCGTGGTCGAGGCAAAGAACAGCGTGCCGTGCAGGCGATAGAGTTTGCTGCCATCGGCCTCCAGATGTTCATCGGCGTACAGTTCGCGCGCCTGCTGCCAGGCAAAGTTGAGCGCGGCGATGATGATCCCGCAGAGCACCGCCGTCGCCAGGTCGGTAAACACAGTGATAGTGGTCACGGCGATGATCACCAGCACATCGTGCAGCGGCACCTTGTTGATCACCCGCAACGAAGCCCAGGCGAAGGTCTGCTGCGACACCACGAACATCACCCCCACCAGTGCTGCCAACGGAATGCGCTCGATCAGCGGCGACAGAAACAGAATGAACAACAGAATCAACACACCCGCGACCACGCCGGACAAGCGCCCGCGGCCGCCGGAGCTGAGGTTGATCACGGTCTGACCGATCATCGCGCAACCGCCCATGCCGCCGAACGCGCCGGACACCATGTTCGCCGCGCCGAGCGCCACGCACTCGCGATCCGGGTAACCACGAGTCTCGGTGATTTCGTCGGTCAGGTTCAGCGTCAGCAAGGTTTCCAGCAGGCCGACCATCGCCATCAGGATCGCGTACGGGGCAATGATGCGCAGGGTTTCGAAATTCCATGCAATGTCCGGCAAAGCGAAGGTCGGCAGACCTCCGGCGATGTGCGCCATGTCACCGAGGGTGCGGGTCGGCAGGCCGAACAGGTAGACCAGCAGACCAACGCCAAGAATCGCCACCAGTGCTGGCGGCACCGCTTTGGTCAGGCGCGGCAGGATATAAACGATGGCCATGGTCAGCAGCACCAGCCCGGTCATCAGGTACAACGGCGTACCGCTGAGCCAGTGCTCGCCGCTTTTGAAATGCTCCAGTTGCGCCAGGGCAATGATAATCGCCAGGCCATTGACGAAACCGAGCATCACCGGATGCGGCACCATGCGCACCAGTTTGCCCAGGCGCAACAGCCCGAACGCCATCATGATCAGACCGCCGAGCAGCACCGTCGCCAACAGATACTGCACGCCGTGTTGCCCCACCAGCGCGACGATCACCACCGCCATCGACCCCGCCGCGCCGGAGACCATACCCGGTCGGCCGCCGAACAAAGCGGTCAGCGTACAAATGATGAACGCGCCGTACAGCCCCATCAGCGGATTGAGATGCGCTACCAGCGCGAAGGCAATGCATTCGGGCAACAGGGCGAACGAGGTGGTGAGTCCGGCCAGGACATCGGCGCGCAGACGAATCGGTTTCATGGCTTACCTGACTGAGCGGCCGATGGGCGGCCGCCGGTTTCGCGAAAAAAGAGGGAGGCGAATGTTACGGAATTGTTCGGCCTCGGGCCAGTGAAACGCTGACACCGATTCGCGCGAGCCTTATCCTTGCACGCTTGTCCATTGAATCGGGTTGCAGCATGTCAGCGTTTTTGTCCGCCCGGGATGTGTGTCAACGTCTGCGCGATGCCGCGCTGGGTGTGCTTGCGTTCGAAGTCTGCGAGGTGATTTCCGAATCCGGGCTGATTGCCGTGGATATCGAGGGCTGGCGTTTGCTGCTGGATTTCACCGAGGGACACTTGCATCACTGTGAATCCGCTCGCAACTGCGCCGGGGACGAAGCGACGCTGAACACATGGCAGCGTTATGGCACTGACCCGGTGAGTCTGCTCAGCACGTGGGAACTGGCGCAAATCGAGCGTTTGCTGCGTGAGGCGAATCGGCTCGACGTTCAGGGCACCATTTCCAGAATCGGTGAATGATTTTCCTGCATGCGGTCGTACCAGCCTTGCAGCACATCAGGCAGCCGATACTTCCACTTCGTTACGTTGGTGTAGTACCGCAGATGTTCATGGCCCTGGTCATCGTAGCTTTTGAAGATCAGCCAGACCTGCGCATCGGCGGCACTCATCAGGATGCCGATGTCGCCCAGACCACGCATCCACATTTCTACCACCCGAGCATCAGGCACATCTTTTGAGGCCTCGCCGACCTGCAAGGAACCCGAGGTCTCTACCAGTTTCTGGTAGTCGGCCTTGAGCAACGAACGCAGCGCCTGATCCTCCGCGGTCGTGCGGGCAAGGCCCAGGCTGAGCAGATCGTAATCCAGCGTCAGCGGTTGTTCGGAGGCAATATACCGACCGGCGTAATACACGCCCATGCCACCGCCGCAGTCGGAATCCGCACCGCTTTGCGCGACGGTCAGTACGCCATTGATGGGTGTGAAGGTGAGTTTGCAGGCGTCCGCGGCGTAAACGGCTATTCCATCTTTGAGTACGGCAACTCCAGTCAGATCGCCGGAATTGGCTCCCTCGCCTGCTGATACATCGATGTCGATATGCGTAGCATCGCGACGCTGGGTAACGATGGTCGCCGAGGTTGAGGTGCCTGGCGGGATCAATTGCCATGTGGCATCCCAACTGAACGGCTTAACCGCATGTTCGAGTTCGGTGAGGCGCATCAGGTATTCGCGACGCAGACACGCGCCCAGGGCACCACAAGCGTTACGGTTTTTCAGCCATTGGCGTTGGTCGGTTTTCAGGGTTTTGGGATCGGCAACTTTGTCCAGAGTGGTCCGCCATTGCTCAGCGAGTTTGTCGTCGAGGCTCGAGAGGTACGGGTCGTTGCAGATGGCTGTTTCGGTTTTGCTGGCGGCGCTGGTGCAATCGAAACTGCTGGCGTGGGCGGTGCAGGCAAGGGCGAGAGCTGCCAGCGCCAAGGCGTTACGCAGGGAGATAGCGAACATCGAGAGATTCCATTCTTCGGATGGCGGGGAGTATGCCAGTGCTGCTGCCGGAAATCGCCGTTCTCGTAGCGCACGCGGTCACATTATGAGAGCGAGCCTGCTCACGAAAGCGGTGTGTCAGTCACAGATAAATCGCCTGACCTGCCGCCTTCGTGAGCAAGCCCACTCCCACAGGATTTAGCGCTACCCCCTCCATTCCCGGCAACCCACAAAACCAATGTGGGAGCGAGCCTGCTCGCGAAAGCGGTGTGTCAGTCACAGATAAATCGCCTGACCTGCCGCCTTCGTGAGCAAGCCCACTCCCACAGGATTTAGCGCTACCGCCTCCATTCCCGGCAACCCACAAAACCAATGTGGGAGCGAGCCTGCTCGCGAAAGCGGTGTGTCAGTCACAGATAAAATGCCTGACCTGCCGCCTTCGTGAGCAAGCCCACTCCCACAGGATTTCGCGCTACACCCGCCATCCCCGGCAACCCACAAAACCAATGTGGGAGCGAGCCTGCTCGCGAAAGCGGTGTGTCAGCCACAGATAAAATGCCTGACCTGCCGCCTTCGTGAGCAAACCCACTCCCACAGGATTTAGCGCTACACCCGCCATCCCCGGCAACCCACAAAACCAATGTGGGAGCGAGCCTGCTCGCGAAAGCGGTGTGTCAGCCACAGATAAATCGCCTGACCTGCCGCCTTCGTGAGCAAGCCCACTCCCACAGGATTTCGCGCTACACCCGCCATCCCCGGCAACCCGCAAGGTGGGGTGAGTACGTTTAGAAGGTGATGTCGGCTGCAAGTTTGACGTCGATTCGCGCTACGGAGCTCGTGAGCTGGGCGAAGTCCTTGTTGTGTTGGGCAATGATGTCGTCGGCGCTCATGGTGCCGTTGTCGACTGTCGAATGCGCGTCTCCCGCAACCACTATGTCGTAGCCCAGCGTATGCGCGCTGCGCACCGTGGCGTTGACGCAGTAGTCGGTTTGCAGGCCGCAGATGATCAGCCGCTCGAAATCTTCGCTGGGCAGCAGCTTGCCGAGGTCGGTCTGATAGAAAGAATCCCCGGTGGTTTTGCGTACACGCAGGTCTTGCGGTGATGTCTCCAGCCCTTCGGCCAGTTGCCAACCTTCGGCTTGGTAAGCCAACGGGCTGTCCTTCTCCTCATGTTGAATCAGCACTACCGGAACGCCGGCGTCCCGGGCGCGCTGGCTCAGATCATTGATCGTGGCGATCACGCGGTCGATCTCAAAACACTGATACTCACCAGCACACAGCGCCTGCTGGACGTCGATGATCAGTAATGCGGTGGTCATGTCGAGCCTTCCTTGATCAGTCCTTGAAGATGGGGCGGACTTGAGCCCGCCCCTTTTTACTCCGCTCAGTAACCCAATGACAAGCCGGTATTGCGCCGTGGATCGTTGGCGCCGTAGAAGCGGTTCTTGCCAACCGGTTTGCCATCCAGCGACGGTGCGCCAACCAGAATCGCGGCGATATGGTTGGGATCCTGCGGGCCGGCAAACTTGTGGCCCCAGCTTTCAAGGATCTTTCGCGTATCCGGGCTGGCTGCGAAGTCTTCGAGGTTGGTTTCTTCCGGCATCCACTGCTGATGGAAGCGCGGCGCGTCGACTGCTTCCTGCAGGCCCATGCCGTAGTCGATGACGTTGAGCATGGTCAGCAAGGTCGCAGTAATGATCCGGCTACCGCCCGGCGTGCCAACCACCATGACCACTTTGCCGTCCTTGGTGACGATGGTCGGACTCATCGACGACAGCGGTGCCTTGCCCGGGGCAATGGCATTGGCTTCGCCCTGGACCAGCCCGTACATGTTCGGCACGCCGACCTTGGAGGTGAAGTCGTCCATTTCGTCGTTGAGGATCACCCCGGTCTTGCTCGCCATCACGCCCGCACCGAACCAGTCATTGAGGGTGTAAGTGACCGAGACAGCATTGCCCCACTTGTCGACGATCGAATAGTGCGTGGTATTGCTGCCTTCATGGGGCGCTACACCGGGCTTGAGTTCAGCCGATACGCCGGCCTTTTGCGGCTGGATGGCGTTGCGCAGTTTGGTCGCATAGTTCTTGTCCAGCAGGTGCTCGATCGGATTCTTCACGAAATCCGGATCGCCGAGGTAGCTGTTGCGATCGACGTACGCGTGGCGCATGGCTTCGATCTGGTAGTGCATGCCCTGAGCCGAATGGAAGCCCAGATCCTTCATCGGATAGCCTTCGAGGATGTTCATGATCTGGCAGATCACCACCCCGCCGGAGCTTGGCGGCGGCGCCGAGACCACGTGGTAACCGCGATAATCACACTCCACCGGGGCCAGTTCGCGAGTCTTGTACTTGTCCAGATCAGCCTGGGTGATGATGCCCGTGTTGGCCTGGCTGGAGGTGACGATGGCATCGGCGACCCAGCCTTTGTAGAAGCCGTCGGCGCCCTTGTCGGAAATCGTCCGCAGGGTTTTCGCCAGATCCTTTTGCACCAGTTTCTGCCCGACCTGCATCGGCTCGCCGTTGCTGAGGAAAATCGAGCCGGAATCGCGTATGTCCTTCTTGAACACATCCGTCGCGTATTCGAGCAGTTCGACATCGCCCTGCTGCAGTTCAAAACCATCTTCGGCCAGCTTGATCGCCGGGGCGATCATCTCCTTGCGCTGTTTGGTCCCGTATTTGCTCAGGGCCAGCTCCATGCCCGACACCGTGCCCGGTACGCCCACCGCCAGGTGACCGCGAGTACTCAGGTCCGGAATGACGTTACCTTCCTTGTCCAGATACATGTTCGCTGTCGCTGCCAGCGGAGCTTTCTCACGGAAATCGAGAAAGGTCTTGCGCCCGTCCGCCAGTTGAATGGTCATGAACCCGCCACCGCCAAGGTTGCCCGCAGCCGGGTAGACCACCGCCAGTGCATAGCCCACGGCCACAGCCGCATCCACGGCATTGCCGCCGTTTTTCAACACATCGACGCCAACGTGGGTCGCCAGATGCTGCGCGGTGACGACCATGCCGTTTTCCGCCGCAACCGGCGCCACCGATGCCGCATGAGCCATGAGACAGCTGAGCGCCAGGGAAGTCGCAATGAGCGATCTGGCCAAAGGTTCGTACTTCATGAGTCGATCTCTTTTTTGTTTTTGGGGACTGCGCGAAACGCAGGGCAACGCTTCAGGAGCAACAAGCAGTATGGTCGGCTTTGCGTATTGCGCCTCCCCGTTCAGCCAGTATGCTGACCGCGTTATCGCCCCCGCTCCGGAGTCGCCGTCATGCCTTATACGTTCATCACCCTGCCCTCGCCGGTCGGCGCATTGAAGCTGGTCGCGAACGGCAGTCGACTCGCGGCCATCCTCTGGGAAAACGACAAACCGAACCGGGTACGGCTTGGGCCGATGAGCGAAGCACCGGACAATCCGATCCTCATGCTGACCGCTCGGCAACTCGATGAATACTTTGCCGGCACACGAAATCGCTTCGATCTGGAGCTGGAATTTGTCGGCAGTGAATTCCAGAAAAAAGTCTGGGCGGCACTGCTGACCATTCCCTTCGGCGAGACGCGCACCTACAGCCAGATTGCTGCGCAGATTGGCCATCCGGCAGCGGTTCGAGCGGTCGGCGCCGCCAACGGGCGCAATCCGATTTCCATTGTTGCGCCGTGTCATCGGGTGATCGGCGCTTCGGGGAAACTGACTGGCTTCGCCGGTGGGCTTGACGCTAAAGAGCGCTTGCTGACGCTTGAGGGTGGCCAGTGGGCGCAGATCGGTAAAACCGGCGATCTGTTTTAGCCATTCAAGAAAGATCAGAAGATCGCAGCCTTCGGCGGCTCCTACATGAAGATGCGTTGAAGGCTGCGATGTTCATCAAGCGAACAGCTTGTTCATCGCTGCGTACTGCAACAACATGATGGTCTTGGCATCGCAGATCTCGCCGCGCTGGAATGCCGCCAGCGCCTCATCGAACCCCCACTCGAGCACTTCCAGTTCTTCGGTTTCTTCTTCCAGGCCGCCACCGTCGCTGACTTTGGACGCCGCGTCGTATTCGGCGATAAAGAAGTGCAGCTTCTCGGTCACCGAGCCGGGGCTCATATACGCCTCGAACACCTTCTTCACTTCATGCACGCGGTAACCGGTTTCCTCCTCGGCTTCGTCACGAATGCGTTGCTCGGGCGCGGCACCTTCGAGCAAACCCGCCGCCACCTCGATCAGCAAACCGTCATGGCCATTGACGAACACCGGCAAGCGGAACTGGCGGGGCCATACCACCGAGCGCTTTTCGCGGTTGAACAGCAGAATCGCCGCGCCGTTGCCCCGGTCGTAAACCTCGCGAGTCTGACGTTGCCACTCACCGTTGTTGCGGTGGTAATCGAAGGTGATTTTCTTCAGCAGATACCAGTCGTGGGACAACACTTGAGTGTCGACGATGTTGACCCGTTCGGCTGTGTTGGACATCGCGTCTGATCCTGTCTTCATGTGTGAGCTGCCATGGTCGGACAAATGCGCCGACAACAAAAGCCCGGCAGCGCTACCGGGCTCGCTCAGCGTCCGCTGTTACTGGAAGTCGACGTCGAAGGCCTGATAGAAGGCGTTGCCGGTGTTGGCGACGATCCACATCAGCACAATGACGTGATGGCCCCTCTTGTGCGCCGGCAGCTTCACTTCATGATCGACCTTCGCCTTCAACTCACCGGCATGACTGTAATAAGGCACCTGCGGGTAGAAGTCTTCGAAGAAAGGCTGTGCTTCCAGTTGTGCACGCGTGATCCGTTGCTGAGGATCCCAGCCTTCCCGGGTGATCAACCAGCGATAACCACGGGTGGTGTGCGGCGCGGTGTAGGTCCAACTGACCTTGAGGATCTGGCCCGGATCGACACTCAGCAGCGGCCAGTTGAAGGAACGACCGAGCTTCTTGCTCATTTCGTCACTGGTGTAGTTCACACAATCGCGGGCATCGGTCTTGCCGCCGCTGAGAATGTAGCCGTCAGCTGGCGGCGCGACGCTGGCAGAGTCGGTTTCGAAAGGCGATGGAAACGGTCCGGCCTCAATTGCCGGGAAGTTCTTGCCGCCTTCCATTTCATTGACCTGCCAGCCGCCGAGCAAGCCAAGGTCAATGGCGACAGCACCGCGACTGGCGGGTGAGATGACGCGACCGTGCTTCAGTTCGGTTTGTGGGATTGCCTGATTCATGTTTTTCACTCCGTTGATTTGAGAACTCTCCTTCCCGAGGAGAGGCCTTCAAGCTAACGGAGACGGTTTTTTTGTCCATTGGCGCTTTTGTCGCAGCGTGATCATGCAAAACCCAAAAAACCCGCAAACACTGGATGGATAACCAGTGATCGACGACGCATCGCACTCAACGTGTGGCTGAACGCCTACACGCTGAGTTGACGAAATCGCCCTTGGGCGATTCAAGACAGTTGCGCCTGGTACTCCTTTTCGTACTGTCCGGCGAGTTGCGTTTTCTGTTTATCGTCGAGCAGCTTGCCGGCCATCTGGAAGAATTTGTGCTCTTCTTCCTCAAGGTGGTGATGGACCTTGTCGGAAAGCTTCTTCGCCGTGGCCAGCCACGCTGGGCTGGACATCTCGGTCTCGTCGAGTTCTTCCATAATCTCGTCCATTTCATGGTGTTCGGAGATGGCGTGGCGGCTCAGATCAACGCCTTCGTCGATTGCCATCAGCGGGATGTAGAAGTGCCGCTCTTCGGCGGTTTCATGGGCTTGCAATTCTGCTTTGAGCTGTTTGTAGGCCTCGACCCGCTCAGGGCTGTCGCCGCTTGTCGCGATCAGCGCCTTGGCGTAAGCGCGCTGGCGCTCGTGGCTTTCGCGCAGGGCTTCAAAAATATTCACGGGATTTCCTCATCAATCGCGCTCAGGGAAAGGCGCGATGAAGCCTAGACCGCAGCGCTGGTTTGACGGTTCCGCTGGTTTGATCGAAGGGCTTGGAGGCGCCTGCACGGACGCGGTAGGCTGGACGCTCCATTACACAAGGAAGTCATGCATGAATTTGCGTATCGAGTTGACGCAGAATCCTACCGAGGAACAGCGCCAGGCCATTCTTCAACCATTGATTGAATACAACGATGCGAAAACCGGCATATCGAAAACAGAGCCGTTCGCCTTGATGGTCAAGGATGAGCATGGCGCGATACTGGGCGGTTTATACGGACGAGTGACTTTACGCTGGATGTTCATCGATCTCCTGTCAGTACCGGAACAAGGGCGAGGACAGGGGATTGGCTCCCAATTGATGGCTCAGGCACAAGCATTGGCTGAAGAGAAGAATTGCTACGGAATCTGGCTCGACACCTTCGACTTTCAGGCGCCGGAGTTTTACCAGAAACTGGGCTTCAGCCAGTTCGGTGAGATCGTTGACTATCCACCGGGACACAAGCGGCATTTCTTTCAGAAGCGCCTGATTGACTGATTGCGCCGTCGTCTTCGCGAGCACGCTCGCTCCCAAATTGGAATGCATTTCAACTTGTGGGAGCGAGCCTGCTCGCGAAAGCGCCAGTCGCCTCGACACCCAATCAGAGGCAGGTCGCCATCGCCGCCATCCGCCGCATCGCGACAAAATCATCCTGCTGCGCGTAGTAGTTGAGGGTCGTACCGGAGGCTTCGGTGATCACATCGACGAACGACTCCGCCGAGCGGGTGTAGACCGTCGTGCCGCCGGACTTGCGCGGTTCCAGATAGGCCGCCGCGTCGACGCCGAATACCGCTTCGTCCTGCCAGGCGAATTGCACGCACTGGGCGACGTCTTTCTCCGGCTTGTCCGAGGTCAGGACCTTGTCAGGGCTCTTGGTACGAGCGTCGTTCATCACCGAACCGGCGCACCCGGCCAACAGGGCCGCCGCCAGCGCTACCATCAGCATTCGCATTGCATTCGCTCATCGAGAAAAAAGCGGACTGTAGCACTGCAAGGCGGCAAATCGTTCTGCTTTACTGTTTTTAGGCGCGACATGCGCGAGCAACTGCGCCACCCTACGTCTTCAGCCACACAAGGAAATTACATGGCGCCTAGCGACCAGCGACATGAACACGCTCTGAAATTGTTTCTCGAAGCACGACCCGAACTGCGTGAAACCCTCGACCATCTCAACCCGCTGCTGGCTCAGGCGAAGGGCGAAACCCAGGCGCAGTATCGCGAAGAACGCCTGCATGAGGCGTTTGAAGAAGAGGCGGAAAGACAGGGGTTGTTCGCCTGGGAACTGACGTTGCAGTTGACCGCTGATTCGCCGGAGGAGTATCAGGCACAACGGCTCGAGGTGCATCGCGAGGTGGCGGAAATGGCGGGGTTGGACTGGATCGAGTATTGCGATCTTTACGGCATTACCCCGTAGCTTTCCTGTAGGAGTGAGCCTGCTCGCGATAGCGGTGTGTCAGCGAACGTTTTGTGGATGACACACCGCTATCGCGAGCAGGCTCACTCCTACAAGGGCATCGCGTAAAACTGAGGTTTCGCGGCTGCTGCAATAAAGCTTTATCATGGCCGCAGTTTCGCTGATCGAGTCCATCATGAAGTTCGCCATTGCGCTGTTTTCCGCCGCCCATGCGCCCTCCTCGCGCCGTGCCCTGCTGTTTGCCCAGGCCGCGCTGGCCGGCGGGCACGAGATTGTCCGGCTGTTTTTCTATCAGGACGGCGTGTTCAACGCCTCCGATGCAGTGGTGACGCCACAGGATGAACCGGACTTGCCCAAGCAATGGCGCGCCTTTATCAACGATAAGCAACTCGATGGCGTGGTTTGCATCGCCGCCGCGCTTCGCCGTGGTGTATTGAACGAAGAAGAAGCCAAGCGTTACCAGCGTGATGCGATTTCGCTCAGCGCACCGTGGGAATTGTCCGGTCTTGGTCAGTTGCACGACGCCGTGCAGGACGCTGACCGTCTTGTCTGTTTCGGAGGCGCGTGAACATGGCCAAATCGCTGTTGATCATCAGTCGCCAATCGCCCTGGTCCGGCCCCGGCGCGCGGGAAGCGCTGGACATAGTGCTGGCCGGGGGCGCCTTCGATTTGCCGATCGGCCTGCTGTTTCTCGATGACGGCGTGCTGCAACTGGCCGCCGGGCAGAACGCCAAGGCCCTGCAGCAGAAAGACCTCAGCGCCAACCTGCAGGCGTTGCCGATGTTTGGTGTCGAGGAGCTGTTCTATTGCGCAGAAAGCGCCCACGCGCGCGGTCTTGGCCAACTGTCGCTGGACGAAGCGCAGCCGCTTGCCACCGATCAAATCACTGCCCTTATTGACCGTTACGACCAGGTGATCACCCTCTGATGTCGACTTTGCATGTGTTGTCTCATTCCCCATTCGGCGACGACCGCCTGACCAGTTGCCTGCGCCTGCTCGGCAGCGCAGATGCGGTTTTGTTGGCCGGTGATGCGGTGTATGCGCTGCAACCGGACACTGTGCCGTTCTCTGCCCTGCAAGCACGGCCAGCCAATCTGTTTGTATTGGTTGAAGACGCTCAGGCCCGTGCGATCGAGGTTCCGGATTGGGCTGAAGCCATCGATTATCCGGCCTTCGTCGAGCTGTCGGTCCGTCACGCCAAGGTCAACAGCTGGCTATGAATTCGATGACCGTCGGCGCCCGCGCCATCGAACTGGACAAAGACGGCTTTCTCGTCGACCTCAGCGACTGGTCGGCCGAAGTCGCCAGCGCCCTTGCCGCCGCCGAGGACATCGAGTTGACCCCCGAACACTGGGAAGTCCTCGAACTGCTGCGCAGCTTCTACGCCGAGTTCCAGCTGTCCCCGGCCACGCGGCCGCTGATCAAGTACACCGCGTTGAAGCTTGGCGCGGACAAAGGCAACAGTCTGCACTTGAATCGACTGTTCAAAGGCACCCCTGCCAAACTCGCCGCGAAGCTGGCGGGCCTGCCCAAACCAACGAATTGCCTATGACCGACTTTCCAGCATTGACCCTCGAAACGCCTGCCGAGCATCCGTTCGCGCAATACGTACGGATTCTCGGCAAAGGCAAACGCGGCGCCCGCGACCTGACGCGTGAGGAAGCCCGCGAGGCGATGGGCATGGTGCTTGACGATCAGGTAGAAGATACGCAACTCGGCGCCTTCCTGATGTTGCTGCGGCACAAGGAAGAAAGCGCCGAGGAAATGGCCGGTTTCACCGAGGCGCTGCGCCAACGCTTGCAGGCGCCGGCAATGAATGTCGATCTGGACTGGCCGACCTACGCCGGCAAAAAACGCCATCTGCCGTGGTATCTGCTGGCAGCCAAATGTCTCGCACAGAATGGCGTACGCATTTTCATGCATGGCGGCGGCGCGCACACGGCCGGGCGTCTGTACAGCGAACAACTGCTGGGCGAACTGAACATTCCCCTGTGCCGCAACTGGCAGCAGGTCGGAACGGCACTGGACAACGGCGGCCTGGCCTTTATGCCGCTGGTGGACTGGGCGCCGCAGTTGCAGAAGATGATCGACCTGCGCAACACCCTCGGCCTGCGTTCACCGATCCACTCGCTGGCGCGGATTCTCAATCCGCTGGGCGCGCGTTGTGGCCTGCAAAGCATTTTCCATCCGGGCTACCAGGCGGTGCACCGCGATGCCAGCGGTTTGCTTGGCGATACGGCGATCGTGGTCAAGGGCGACGGCGGTGAAATCGAGATCAACCCCGACGCGACCAGCCATCTCTACGGCACAACCGGCGGTCAGAGCTGGGACGAAGAATGGCCACAGTTGTCAGCGCAACGCCACGTCAAACCCGCCTCGCTGGACATCGAACACTTGAAAGCCGTGTGGCGTGGCGACGTGGTCGACAGTTACCCGCAAATGGCCTTGATTGCGACCATGGCCCTTGCCCTGCGCGGCCTTGGTCAAAATCGTGAACAGGCGTTCATCACCGCCGAGCAATATTGGGCAGCACGCAACACATCGATCTAACCGATCATTAGCGCCCGATCTTTGCGCTTTTTGTTCGAACTCATCGGAATAGACTCGACTCCAACGCATATTGGTTTTGGGAGTCTTGATCATGGGTTTACTCGTCGACGGCCACTGGCAGGACAAGTGGTACGAAAGCAGCAAGGACGGCGCATTCCAGCGCGAGCAAGCGCAGCGACGCAACTGGGTAACCAGCGACGGCCAGCCCGGCCCCAGCGGCGAAGGCGGTTTCGCGGCCGAAGCCGGGCGCTACCACCTCTACGTTTCCCTTGCCTGCCCTTGGGCGCATCGCACGCTGATCCTGCGCAAACTCAAAGGGCTGGAAAGCCTGATCGGCGTTTCGGTCGTCAGCTGGCTGATGCTGGAAAACGGCTGGACCTTTGACAAGGCGCTCGGCTCGACCGGTGACAAGCTTGATGGCTTCGAATTCATGCATCAGCGCTATACCGCTGACACGCCTGACTACACCGGGCGTGTGACGGTGCCAGTGCTGTGGGACAAGAAACTCAAGCGCATCGTCAGCAATGAATCAGCGGAAATCATCCGCATGTTCAACAGCGCGTTCGACGATCTCACCGGCAACGATCTGGACTTTTACCCAGAGCCGCTACGCAACGAGATCGATGCACTGAACGAACGGATCTATCCAGCGGTGAACAACGGTGTCTACCGCGCCGGTTTTGCCACGTCGCAGCAGGCCTACGAACAGGCATTCGATGAAGTATTTGCCGAGCTGGATCATCTTGAGCAACTGCTGGGTGCCAATCGCTACCTGAGCGGGGAATACCTGACCGAAGCCGATGTGCGTCTGTTCACCACGATGATTCGCTTTGACGCGGTGTATCACGGCCACTTCAAGTGCAACCTGCGGCGGATTGCCGATTACCCGAACCTGTCGAACTGGCTGCGTGAGATGTATCAGTGGCCGGGGATTGCCGAAACGGTAGATTTTCAGCACATCAAGCATCACTACTACGGCAGTCACAAGACGATTAACCCGACGGGCGTTGTACCGAAGGGGCCGGAGCAGGATTTCAGCGTGGCCCATGATCGGGCGCGGTTGATTGGGAAAGGGGTTTGGCGCAGGGGCTAACCACAAAAGCAAAAGATCGCAGCCTTCGGCAGCTCCTACATGAGAATGCGTTCCCTGTAGGAGCTTCCGAAGGCTGCGATCTTTTTGCTTTGACTCAGATTTGCGCCTGCGCCCCTTCGAACCAGGCCAGTTTCTCGCGCAGTTGCACCACTTCACCGACGATTACCAATGTCGGCGCATGCACTTCATGCTCCGCCACCAATCGCGGCAAGTCGGCCAGCGTGCCGGTAAAGACCCGCTGATTGATCGTGGTGCCCTGCTGAATCAACGCCGCCGGAGTTTCAGCTGCGCGGCCGTGTCTGATCAACTGCTCGCAGATGACCGGCAACCCCACCAGGCCCATGTAGAACACCAGCGTCTGCGCCGGGGCCACCAGGTCAGCCCATGGCAGATCGGTGGAACCATCCTTCAAGTGCCCAGTGACAAACCGCACGGACTGCGCGTGGTCGCGATGGGTCAGCGGAATTCCCGCGTAGGCCGCACAACCGCTGGCCGCCGTGATCCCGGGTACCACCTGGAACGGGATGCCGTGAGCGGCGAGTTCTTCAATCTCCTCACCACCGCGGCCGAAGATAAACGGATCGCCGCCCTTCAACCGCACCACGCGCTTGCCGGCCTTGGCCAAATCGACCAGTTGCTGGTTGATCTGGTCCTGCGGCACCGCATGTTCGGAACGACGCTTGCCGACATACACCCGCTCGGCATCGCGACGGCACAATTCCAGAATCGCCGGTGCCACCAGACGATCGTAGAGCACCACGTCGGCTTGCTGCATCAGACGCAGTGCGCGAAAGGTCAACAGATCCGGATCACCCGGGCCGGCACCGACCAGATAAACCTCGCCAGTGGTGACCATTGGCTCGCCATCCACCTTCGCCTGCAACAGACGCTCGGCTTCAGCGCCCTGCCCGGCCAGTTGCCGATCGGCGATCGGGCCCTGAAACACGTCTTCCCAGAAGCCACGACGCTGCTGCACATCCGGAAACAGGTTTTTCACCTGATGGCGGAAACGTGCAGCCAGCCCAGCCAACTGACCGTAAGTAGAGGGAATCCAGGTTTCAATCTTGGCGCGGATCAGACGCGCCAGTACCGGCGCATCGCCGCCGCTGGAGACGGCGATGATCAACGGCGAGCGATCGACGATCGCCGGGAAGATCACGCTGCACAGGGCAGGCGCATCGACCACGTTGACCGGCACGCAACGCCGATGCGCGTCGGTGGAGACTTGCGCATTCAGCGTTTCGTCGTCGGTGGCGGCAATGATCAGCCCGCAACCGTCCAGATCCGTCTCGACGTAGCCGCGCAACAGGCATTCACCGCCGCTGCCAGCGACCAGTTCGGCCAGTTGCGTTTCGATTTCAGGTGCGACCACCCGCAGCAGCGCACCGGCATCGGCCAGCAGGCGGGATTTGCGCAAGGCAATTTCCCCCCCACCGACGACCAACACACGACTGCCGCGCAGGTTGTGAAACAGCGGCAGATATTTCATTTAGCCGATGACCTCAAGGCCACCCATGTACGGCTTGAGCACGTCCGGCACACGGATGGAACCGTCGGCCTGCTGATAGTTTTCCAGCACGGCAACCAGGGTACGACCGACCGCCAGCCCGGAACCGTTCAAGGTGTGCACCAGCTCAGGCTTGCCGGTTTCCGGGTTACGGAAACGCGCCTGCATGCGACGCGCCTGGAAGTCGCCGCAGTTGGAGCACGAAGAGATTTCGCGGTATTTGTCCTGGCTCGGGATCCACACTTCCAGATCGTAGGTCTTGACCGCGCGGAAACCCATGTCGCCGGTGCACAGTGCCAGGGTGCGGTAAGGCAGGCCGAGGAGTTGCAAGACTTTTTCGGCGTTGGCGGTCAGGCCTTCCAACGCTTCCATCGATTGCGACGGCTCAACGATCTGCACCATCTCGACCTTGTCGAACTGGTGCTGGCGAATCATCCCGCGCGTGTCGCGACCCGACGCGCCGGCTTCGCTACGGAAGCACGGGGGGTGGGCGACGAACTTGATCGGCAGCGACTTCGAATCGACGATTTCGCCGGCAACGATGTTGGTCAGCGATACTTCGGCAGTCGGGATCAGGTACAGATCGGCTTCGCCTTCACGGACGATCTTGAACAGGTCTTCTTCGAACTTCGGCAGTTGACCGGTGCCTTGCAGTGCCGGTGCCTGGACCAGATAAGGCGTGTACGCCTCTTCGTAGCCATGCTCGTTGACGTGCAGGTTGATCATGAACTGTGCCAGCGCGCGATGCAGACGCGCGATCGGGCCACGCAACAAGGCGAAACGAGCGCCAGACAGCTTGGCAGCGGTTTCGAAGTCCAGCCAGCCGAACTTTTCGCCGAGAGCGACGTGATCTTTCACTTCAAAATCGAATTGGGTTGGCGTGCCCCAGCGGCGCACTTCGACGTTGTCGTCTTCGTCCTTGCCGACCGGCACCGACTCGTGCGGCAGGTTCGGGATACCGAGCAGGATCGAATCGAGTTCGGTCTGGATCGCGTCCAGCTCGACCTTGCCAGCGCTCAGTTCGCCCGCCATGCGCTCGACGTCCGCCATCAGCGGCGCGATGTCTTCGCCACGCTGCTTGGCCTGCCCGATGGATTTGGAACGCGCGTTACGCTCAGCCTGCAGTGCTTCGGTGCGGGTCTGGACGGTCTTGCGCTGTTCTTCCAGCGCTTCGATGCGCGCGGTGTCCAGGGCAAAGCCACGGGAAGCCAGGCGGTCCGCTACGTCCTGAAGGTTGCTACGTAACAGTTTGGAATCGAGCATGTCGGTTTCTCGTTATCAAAGTTTGGTCAGGGACAGGCCAGCCCATGTTGCGAGCAGCCCGCCGAATACGCTCAGTGCCGCATAGCCGAGGGCCAGCAACACTTGCCCGCTTTCCAGCAGGCGCACCGTATCCAGTGAAAAGGATGAAAAAGTCGTCAGCCCCCCGAGGAAGCCGACCATCAACCCGGCACGCACCTCGATCGGCACTTCCGGGCGTATCAAAAACAGGCCATACAACACGCCAATCAACAGGCAGCCCACGATATTAACGGCCAGCGTCGCGGTATAGAAGTGCCGCGGCCAATTGGCGCTGACCCAATTGCCGGTGGCGAAGCGCAACAATGTGCCAGCGACGCCGCCGACCGACACTGCGAGGATCAATGGGACCACTACTTTCTCCGCTGCCGAGGGCTCAGACGATCGAGTTGAGCGAGGTGATTGAGCTTCTCGCCGATCTTCAACTCCAGGCCACGGGGCACTGGCTGATAGAACGGAATCGGCTCGAGCTCTTCCGGGAAATAGTCTTCGCCGGCGGCATAAGCGTCCGGCTCATCGTGTGCATAGCGGTACTCGTCGCCATAACCCAACTGCTTCATCAGCTTGGTTGGAGCATTGCGCAGGTGCAGCGGCACTTCCAGGGAGCCGTTTTCGGCCGCTGCGCGCAGGGCGGTCTTGAAACCCATGTACACCGCATTGCTTTTCGGTGCGCAGGCCAGATACGTGATGGCCTGGGCCACTGCCAATTCGCCTTCCGGGCTGCCAAGACGCTCCTGCACCTCCCATGCCGCCAGGCACAGGCTCAGCGCACGCGGGTCGGCATTGCCAATGTCTTCGCTGGCCATGCGCACCACGCGCCGCGCCAGATACAGCGGATCGCAACCGCCGTCGATCATCCGCGCAAACCAGTACAGCGCGCCGTCGGGATTGGAGCCGCGCACTGATTTGTGCAGCGCCGATATCTGGTCGTAAAACGCTTCGCCACCCTTGTCGAAACGCCGACGGGTGTCGCCGAGCAGGCTTTGCAGCAACTCGGTGCCGATCTCGCTGTTGTCTTCGGCCAGATCGGAGGCGTTCTCCAGCAGATTGAGCAGACGCCGGCCATCGCCATCGGCGGCGGACAGCAGCATCTGAAAACCTTCATCGCTCAGCGTCAGGTTGCGCTTGCCCAACCCGCGCTCTTCGGTCAGTGCGCGGTGCACCAGCTTGCGCAACGCCGCTTCGTCGAGGCTTTTCAACACATAGACCCGGGCACGCGACAGCAATGCGTTGTTCAGTTCGAAAGAAGGGTTTTCGGTGGTGGCGCCGATGAAGATCAGCGTGCCGTCTTCAACGTACGGCAGAAAGGCGTCCTGCTGCGACTTGTTGAAGCGGTGCACTTCGTCGACAAACAGGATCGTGCGCTTGCCGTACTGGCCGGCCTGCTGCTTGGCGATCTCAACCGCCTGACGGATCTCCTTGACCCCGGCGAGTACCGCCGAGACGGTTTCAAAGTGCGCATCGGAGACTTCCGCGAGCAACCGCGCCAGGGTGGTCTTACCCACGCCCGGTGGGCCCCAGAAGATCATCGAATGCAGCGCGCCCTGCTCCAGCGCCTCACGCAGAGGCTTGCCGCGAGCGAGCACGTGTTCCTGACCGACGTACTCATCCAGATTGGCCGCACGCAGACGCGCGGCCAAGGGTTGGGCAATCGGTGCACTGCGAAACAGATCCATCACGTAGCGTTGAAACCTCTGATTTTTTAAACCTGTGGCGAGAGAGCTTGCTCCCGTCGGGGCGCGAAGCAGCCCCGCTCTTCATTCAGAAGCGGGGCCTGCTGCGCAGTCCAGCGGGAGCAAGCTCCCTCGCCACAGTAGCTCCGACACGGAACCTGGCGTTTATTCCTGGATGACGTCGGCACCCTTGGGAATGTCGAATTTGAATTTGGATGCCGGCACCGCTTCGTTGGCCTTGACACCGGTAAACAGGATATTGGTGCGCTGGCCGACGCTGTCGATCAGTTGCATGTCATTGAGCAGACCGTTGCGGAAGGACAGGCGCAGATTGTCGAACAGGGTGTCCTTGGTCTTCGGCTTGAGGGTGAAGTCGATCACACCGCCCGCCTCTTTCGCGCTGATATCGAAGCTCTGGCTGATCTTCGAGACATCACCGGACAGCAGCAGCGCCGGGGTCTGGGTCAGACGCTCGTCGAGCTTCTTGATGGTTGCCTGTTCCAGGTCCGGGTCCCACAGGGTGACTTTCTTGCCATCGGAGACCATGGTCTGCTCGGCCGGCGCGTTGGTGTGCCAGTAGAACAGGCCCGGACGCTGCAGCGTCATGTTGCCGGTGGTTTCCTGCAACTGCGTACCGCCGCCGTCGAGGGTCAACTGGGAAAAATTTGCCGACAGGGTTTTCGATGTTTCCAGCAATTGAGTCAGGCGCGCCACGTCCTTTTCATCGGCGTGGGCCGTGAGCGTGGTCAGCGCCAGTACTGGCAACAGCATGCGGATAAGGCGCATTGGAGTCCTCTTGAATACGTGGGAGAGCGGGTGGCGCGTCATTGCGCCGCCCGAGTCATTGCGTTTCAGTCGCGTACCGGGCCCGGGGCCAGGACTTCACGCGAACCGTTGGTGTTCATTGACGTGACGACACCGGCCATTTCCATCGCCTCGATCATCCGCGCGGCGCGGTTGTAGCCGATCTTCAGCTTGCGCTGAACAGCGGAAATCGACGCGCGACGGCTTTCGAGGACGAACTGCACCGCTTCGTCATACAGCGCGTCGGCTTCCGGATCATCACCGTCGCCACCACCGCTACTGCCTTCAAAGCCGCTGCCCGCCTCTTCGACACCGTTGAGGATGTCGTCGTTGTATTCCGGCGCGCCGCGCAGTTTCCACGCCTCGACCACACGGTGAACCTCATCGTCGGAGACGAACGCGCCGTGCACCCGGATCGGCAAACTGGTACCCGGCGGCATGTAGAGCATGTCACCGTGACCCAGCAGTTGCTCGGCGCCACCCTGGTCGATGATGGTCCGCGAGTCGATCTTGCTCGACACCTGGAACGCCATGCGAGTCGGGATGTTGGCCTTGATCAGACCGGTGATCACGTCCACCGAAGGACGCTGGGTTGCGAGGATCAAGTGGATGCCCGCCGCACGCGCCTTCTGCGCGATACGCGCGATCAGTTCTTCAACCTTCTTGCCGACGATCATCATCATGTCGGCAAATTCGTCGACCACCACGACAATGGTCGGCAGTTTCTGCAGCAGCGGCGCTTCGTCGTGAATGCTTTCACGCTTGTACAGCGGATCGCTCAACGGCTCGCCTGCATCCTGGGCTTCCTTGACCTTGGCGTTGAAGCCGGACAGGTTACGCACGCCCATCTTCGCCATCAGCTTGTAGCGCCGCTCCATCTCGGCAACGCTCCAGCGCAAGGCGTTGGCGGCGTCCTTCATGTCGGTCACCACCGGGCACAACAAATGCGGAATGCCTTCGTAGATCGACAGCTCGAGCATTTTCGGGTCGATCATGATGAGCTTGGCGTCGTCCGGGCCGGACTTGAACAGGATCGACAGGATCATCGCGTTCACGCCCACGGACTTGCCGGAACCGGTGGTACCGGCCACCAAAAGGTGCGGCATCTTCGCCAGGTCAGTGATGACCGGCTTGCCACCGATGTCGTGACCGAGCGCCAGGGTGACCGGCGATTTGAAATTGTCGTACTCGGGCGTCGACAGCACTTCGGAGAAGCGCACGATCTGACGGTCTTCGTTGGGAATTTCGATACCGACGGTGGTCTTGCCCGGAATCACCTCGACCACCCGCACACTGGTCACCGCCAGGGAGCGTGCAAGGTCTTTCGCCAGGTTGGCGATGCGGCTGACTTTTACCCCAGCGGCAGGCTGGATCTCGTAACGGGTAATCACCGGGCCCGGATGAATCGAATCCACCGTGACTTCGACACCGAATTCCTTGAGCTTGATTTCCAGCAAGTGGCCGACGGCTGCCAGCGACTCAGGCGAATAGTTGAGTTGTTTCTTTTCCGCAGGATCAAGAATCGAGATCGGCGGCAAGGTGCCTTCCACCGCGCTGTCGACGAACAACGGCGCCTGTTTCTCTTTCTGCACGCGCTTGCTCGGCTCTGGCGCCTTGGCCGGTGCCGGCGCGATGACCGGAGGCACCTGCTTCTCGCGATCGGACATGTGCTTGCTCAGCGCTTGCTCGCGCTCGATCAGGCGCTCCTTGACCTTGGCCTGCTCACGCTTGTCGGTGACAGTGGGTGCGACCACATCATGTACGCGGTCATCGACCTCACGCAGTTGCGCCACCAGTTGCTTGCGCTCGGTGCGCGCCGACCACCAGCGGTTGAGCGCGCCCTGGAACAGTTCGAACAGATCAAGGGTGATCTTGCCGGTGACATCCATCACCTTGAACCACGACAGGTCGGTAAATACGGTCAGGCCGAAGAGGAACAGAGCGATGAACAGCAGGGTACTGCCCTGAATGTTCAGCGCATTTTTCGCCAGATCGCCAAGGCTTTCGCCCAAGGCCCCGCCAGCGCCAGCCGGCAGACCGGTCGCGGCATGGAAATGAATATGCGCCAGCGCAGCACCCGAGAGCACCAGGAATACCAGACCGATCAGGCGCCAGGAGAACAGCCAGCCGCTCCACTGCCACGGTTCGTGGCGTTGACGGAAGATCTGGTACGCCTTGACCGCCAGCAGCAGCGGAAAGATATAGGCGAAGTAACCGAGCACCATGAACAGGATATCGGCGCTGTACGAGCCTGCCGGGCCGCCGAAGTTCTGCACGTCGTCGATCTTGCTGTTATGACTCCAGCCCGGATCGTCCTTGCCGTAAGTCAGCAAAGCCATCATCAGGAACAGGCACAAGGCGCCAATGGCGATCAATGCACCTTCCTTGAGCCGGTAGTGCAGCTGTTGGCGCCAGAGCGGAACGACTGTTTTGGGTGCTTCGGTGGTCTTCTTCAAAACGCTTCTTTTCCTGCGCCCGAGGCGCGTCCATCTATTGAATGACGATAAAAAACTGCCCGATCCAGGCAGGTAAAAAGGTGAAAAGCTCAACTGAGACTACTTTTAACACTGTGCCACTGGTTTTATAAACACAGCCATAAACACTCCGCACAGCGAAAAGCCCGTCACAACCCGGCATTGTACGGGTTTGTGCGCCCGACGCCATGCTTGAGCGCTCAGCCTTGAGCATAGCCAAACGCATGGGAATCGCGTTGCAATTGGAGCATGCATTGTCTTGCGTGACAAAGGCTTATGAGCTGTATTTGATGAACGTAGCGAGGCTGGTCAGATATGGCGGACAGAAATGCTAAGCAGGCATCGATACGGTGACGCTTACGACCACGGGCGACACATCAAGTTGCAGCTCGACAGTCATCGCCCCCGACATCTGTGCAGGACATCGGCGCCGTTTCGCGGCAAACTCTTTCGCGGGGCTGCGCGCCCTCCTGATCGCCCTCCCCTTCTGCAAGCCTGGATGCCATGCTGACTTGGTTACAACGTAATTCCCTGACCTTTCCGCCCCTGGAAAAAGCCATGCGCGAGCCAAACGGACTGCTCGCCGCCGGTGGCGATCTCTCCGCTGACCGGCTGATCCAGGCCTATCGCCACGGCTGTTTTCCCTGGTTCTCCGAGGGCCAACCGATTCTCTGGTGGTCGCCGGATCCGCGCACCGTGCTGTTTCCCGACGAACTGCACATCTCGCGCAGTCTCGGCAAGTTACTGCGCAAGCAACGCTATCAAGTGACCTTCGATCAGGATTTCGCCGCCGTCATCCAGGCCTGCGCTGCGCCCCGTGATTACGCCGATGGCACCTGGATCACTGAAGCCATGCAGGATGCCTACGTCGAACTGCATCGGCGCAGTTTCGCTCACTCGGTTGAAGTCTGGGCCGATGGACAACTGGTTGGCGGCCTGTATGGCTTGGCGATGGGTCGATTGTTTTTTGGCGAGTCGATGTTCAGCCGCGCCGACAACGCTTCCAAGTACGGCTTCGCCACCCTGGTGCAGCATTTGAAAGCCGCCGGCTTTGTCCTGATCGACTGCCAGATGCCGACCGATCACCTTCACAGCCTCGGTGCACGGTCGATTCCGCGCAGGGAATTCGCCGACTATCTGCAGCGTCATCTCGATCAACCGAATTCGGCGACCTGGGTTTGCTGAGCGACTTTTGCGCAGGTGGCTTACACTTAATCCACCAGCTTATCCCGAGGGTTGATTCATGACCGAGTTGGCGCGTTTGAAGTTCTATGCCACTCAGCCCCACTCTTGCAGTTATCTGCCCGAGGAGCAGGCCACGACGCTGTTTCTCGACCCGAGTCAGCCCATGGATGTGCACGTCTACGCAGATCTGTCGGAAATGGGCTTTCGTCGCAGCGGCGATCACCTGTACCGGCCGCATTGCCAGAATTGCAATGCGTGCGTGCCTGCGCGCATTCCTTCGGCCCAGTTCATTGCCAACCGCCAGCAAAAGCGAATCTACAAACGCAACGCCGATTTGCAAGTGCAGCCAGTCAAACCGCAGTTCAGTGAAGAATACTTCGACCTGTACCAGCGCTACATCGAACAGCGTCATGCCGACGGCGACATGTACCCGCCGAGCCGTGATCAGTTCTCGACTTTCCTGGTACGTGATCTGCCCTTCTCGCGCTTCTACGAGTTCCGACTCGACGGACGGCTGCTCGCGGTGGCGGTCACCGACCTGCTGCCAAACGGTCTGTCGGCGGTGTACACCTTCTACGAACCGAACGAAGAACGGCGCAGCCTCGGTCGTTACGCGATCCTCTGGCAAATCGCCGAGAGCCAGCGCTTGGGCCTTGAGGCGGTGTACCTGGGTTACTGGATCAAGAACTGCAAAAAGATGAACTACAAGACGCAATATCGGCCCATTGAATTGCTGATCAATCAGCGCTGGGTCGTCCTGAACTAAACCCACGGCCTAAACCCCTTGGCGTAAACCCCATTTTTCGGGCACAATGCACGCCGCTTTTGCCTGGCGCAGTTGCACCGGGCCATTCATTGGATACCGAGGGCTTTACTGCATGTCGAAAGAAGACAGCTTCGAAATGGAAGGCACTGTCGTCGACACCCTGCCCAACACCATGTTTCGTGTGGAGTTGGAAAATGGGCACGTCGTAACCGCGCATATTTCCGGCAAGATGCGCAAGAACTACATTCGTATTCTTACCGGTGACAAAGTGCGCGTCGAGCTGACGCCCTATGATTTGAGCAAAGGGCGGATCACTTACCGCGCTCGTTAATCAAGTCAATACAGAACGCCCGGGTTATGCCGGGCGTTTTTGTATCTGCGCTTTATTGGTTTGTGTGTATATCCATTTTTTCGGGTGCGGCCGCTGGCGGTTTCGCTCTTACAGCGAGTCACCTTTTCCAAACGCCAAAAAGGTAACCCAAAAGGCTTTGCCCCAGCGTTCGGCCCGCTCGCTGGGGCTCGGGGTTCCTTCGTTACGGGATCGATCCCGTAACGAAGCCTGCCAAAGGGGCAAAAGATCAAAAGCCGGATCAAGAGCCCCTCACCCTAGCCCTCTCCCAGAGGGAGAGGGGACTGACCGCGGTGTTTAGGCGAGGTACGCCGACGTGAGATACCGAGTTGAATGCAGGTTTTGAACACCACACAAATCGGCCCCCTCTCCCTCGGGAGAGGGCTGGGGTGAGGGGCGAATCCAACGCAGATCCAAAGCAGACCACACGCTTTTCACCACTCAACAATGAGCGTTAGCTCGAGTGCTTTTGATCTTGATCCACGGGCGACGTCGGAAGGCTGAGCGGATCGATCCCGCAGCGAAGGAACCCGAGCCTGCGAGGGCCTAACGCAGGAGCAAGCGTTTTTTTGCTTACTTTTTTAGGCGTTTGTAAAAAATGTGAGTCGCCGTCAGGGCGAAACCCTAAGCAGCCGTAACCGCAGCAACGGATATTCACCCAAAACCCCCAAACGACAAACAGCAAAAAGGCGCCCGAAGGCGCCCTCTTGATACACGACCGTCAGGCCATTTCCGCAGTAGTCTCGAAGTCAAACGTCAACTCCCCGTCCTTGATGTCGATGTGCACCACACCGCCATGCTCGGCCAGTTCGCCAAACAGAATCTCCTCCGCCAACGGACGCTTGATCTTGTCCTGAATCAGACGCGCCATCGGACGTGCGCCCATTGCCGAATCGTAACCACCGGCCGCCAGCCAGCTGCGCGCCGCATCGGTAACCTCGAGCAACACGCGCTTGTCTTCCAGCTGCGCCTGCAGTTCGGTGAGGAACTTGTCCACCACGCTTTTGATGACCTCATGGCTGAGGCGACCAAACTGGATAATGGTGTCCAGACGGTTACGGAATTCCGGCGTAAAGCTCTTCTTAATCACTTCCATCGCATCGGACGAGTGATCCTGATGGGTGAAACCGATCGAAGCCCGCGCGGCCGTTTCGGCACCGGCGTTGGTGGTCATGATCACGATCACGTTGCGGAAGTCCGCCTTGCGCCCGTTGTTATCGGTCAGCGTGCCGTGGTCCATGACCTGCAACAGCAGGTTGAAGACTTCCGGATGCGCCTTCTCGATTTCATCGAGCAGCAATACGCAGTGCGGCTGCTTGGTAATCGCCTCGGTCAACAGACCGCCCTGATCGAATCCGACATAGCCTGGAGGTGCACCGATCAGACGCGATACGGTGTGACGCTCCATGTACTCGGACATGTCGAAGCGAACCAGTTCGATCCCCAACGCTTTGGCCAGTTGCCGCGCAGCCTCGGTTTTACCGACACCGGTAGGCCCTGCGAACAGGAACGAACCGACTGGCTTGTCAGGCGACTTGAGCCCGGCGCGGGACAGCTTGATCGCGGTCGACAGCGAGTCGATCGCCGCGTCCTGACCAAACACGGTCAGCTTCAGGTCACGCTCCAGATTACGCAGCAGCTCCTTGTCGGAACTGGTGACGTGCTTAGGCGGAATCCGCGCGATCTTCGCAACGATGTCTTCGACCTGTGGCACTTCGATTCGCTTGACGCGCATCTCCACCGGTTGCAGACGCTGATAGGCGCCCGCCTCGTCGATCACGTCGATGGCCTTGTCCGGCATGTGCCGGTCATTGATGTAGCGCGACGCCAGTTCGGCAGCGGCACGCAACGACTCGTCGCTGTACTCGATGTTGTGATGCTGCTCGAAACGCCCTTTCAGGCCACGCAGGATACCGATGGTGTCTTCCACCGACGGCTCGACGACATCGACCTTCTGGAAACGACGCGCCAAGGCACGGTCCTTCTCGAAGATGCCGCGAAATTCCTGAAACGTAGTCGAACCGATGCAGCGAATGTCGCCAGACGACAGCAGCGGCTTGAGCAGGTTGGACGCATCCATCACGCCACCGGAGGCAGCACCCGCACCAATGATGGTGTGGATCTCGTCGATGAACAGGATCGCCTGCGGACGTTTCTTCAGCTCATTGAGCAGCGCCTTGAAACGCTTCTCGAAATCACCGCGATACTTGGTGCCCGCGAGCAGAGCGCCGAGATCGAGGGAATAAACAACCGCATTGGCCAGCAGATCCGGCACCTGGTTGTCGACGATGCGCTTGGCCAGACCTTCGGCAATCGCGGTTTTACCCACGCCTGCTTCGCCCACCAGCAGCGGGTTGTTCTTGCGCCGGCGCGCGAGAATCTGCGCGACACGCTCGACTTCCGATTCGCGGCCGACCAACGGATCGATGCGACCCTGGCGCGCGAGTTCGTTGAGGTTGCTGGCATAAGCATCCAGAGGATTGCCTGAAGAAGAAGACTCACCGCCCTCGTCGTCCTGCATATCTTGTTCACCTTCAGAGTGATCGCCGTGCCCCGGTACTTTGGAAATGCCGTGGGCGATGTAGTTGACGACATCGATGCGCGCAACGCTCTGCTGTTTCAGCAGGAACACTGCCTGACTCTCTTGCTCACTGAAGATGGCGACCAGCACGTTGGCGCCGGTCACTTCGCGTTTGCCCGAGCTCTGTACGTGAAAAACAGCACGCTGCAGGACACGCTGGAAGCCCAGGGTTGGCTGGGTCTCACGATCCTCGTCATGCACGGGGATCAATGGCGTGGTGGAGTCGATGAACTCCTGCAGATCATGCTTGAGTTTGTCGAGGTTTGCGCCGCAGGCACGCAAAACGGTGGCGGCAGCCTCATTATCCAATAGGGCCAGCAGGAGATGTTCGACGGTCATGAACTCATGACGCTTCGAACGAGCCTCCTTGAAGGCTAGATTGAGGGTGACTTCGAGCTCGCGGTTTAACATAGCTTCACCTCATACCCAAGTGGTCGGCGATTAACCGTCCTTCTCGATTTCACAGAGTAGCGGATGCTGGCTTTCCCTGGCGTACTGGTTGACCTGCATGGCCTTTGTCTCGGCGATGTCGCGGGTAAACACTCCACATACTGCCCGGCCTTCTGTATGGACGGCCAGCATGACCTTGGTCGCCAGCTCGCGATTCAGGTTAAAAAACACCTCGAGCACTTCGACGACGAAATCCATCGGTGTGTAGTCATCATTGAACAAAACCACCTTGTACATCGGCGGCGCCTGTAACGCGGGCTTTGCTTCCTGAACAGCAACGCCTGCCGAATCGTCGTCGTGCTCCTGTGGAAGATCCTTTTGGAGAAGCGGGCGATCCTGATTGAATGTTAGTCGAATCTGGCTGATTGCATGCATGGAAAAAAAGGTTCGTCAGTTGTGCGAATACAGTGGTGGGGGCGGTTGCACACGTTTTCAACTACGACTGCCCGGTCACCTTGACTATCGGGAAAACGGTGTTACAACCAATAGAGCCCACAGTGGGTAAAAAAGATCCGCGGAGTCAATTCTTTTATCGAATTCGATTGCGGATGTCGTGGATGATACTCCAGCGATGGAGTCTGTTGCAGAGGGATTTGAGCATGGCTGTCGGCAAGGTGAAATGGTTCAACAATGCCAAGGGATTCGGCTTTATCAATACCGACTCCCGGGAAGGCCGCGATGAGGATGGCAAGGACATTGATTTCTTCGCCCACTACTCGGCCATCCTGATGGACGGGTACAAGACGCTGAAAGCGGGCCAGACGGTGAAATTCGAGATCGTGCAAGGTCCGAAGGGCCTGCATGCGGTAGCCATTGAATCCGTAATCATCGAACCATCCACCGCTTCTGAAACTGCCGCTGTCGGCGCAGCTGCCGCTGCCGCAACTGCCAAGGCGATGAGCTGACTGATTCCTGCCTGAATACGCTGAGAAAAAAACCGCCTGACTCAACCCATCGAGTCAGGCGGTTTTCATGTGCCTGTAACTTTTACATATGCGAAATCAACGCATCCCCGAACCCCGAAGACGAAACCAGCTTGGCCCCATCCATCAAACGCTCGAAATCATAAGTAACAGTCTTCGCCCCGATCGCACCGTTGGTGCCCTTGATGATCAGGTCCGCCGCTTCAGTCCAGCCCATGTGACGCAACATCATCTCGGCCGAGAGAATCAGCGAGCCCGGGTTGACCTGGTCCTTGCCGGCATATTTCGGCGCGGTACCGTGGGTCGCTTCGAACATCGCCACGGTGTCGGAAAGGTTGGCACCCGGCGCGATGCCGATACCGCCCACTTCCGCCGCCAGGGCATCTGACAGGTAATCACCGTTGAGGTTGAGAGTGGCGATCACATCGTACTCGGCCGGGCGCAGCAGGATCTGCTGGAGCATGGCGTCGGCGATGGCGTCCTTGACCACAACGTTCTTGCCGGTTTTCGGGTTCTTGAACTGCATCCACGGGCCGCCATCGAGCAGGGTCGCGCCGAACTCTTCGGCCGCCACCTCGTAGGCCCATTCCTTGAAGGCACCTTCGGTGAACTTCATGATGTTGCCTTTGTGCACGATGGTCAGCGAGTCGCGGTCATTGTCGACCACGTATTGCAGGGCCTTGCGCGCCAGGCGCCTGGTGCCTTCGCGGGATACAGGCTTGACGCCGATGCCGCAGTTTTCGTCGAAACGGATCTTGGTGACGCCCATTTCTTCTTTAAGGAATTTGATTACCTTGGTGGCTTCCGGCGAACCGGCCTTCCACTCGATGCCGGCATAAATGTCTTCGGAGTTCTCGCGGAAGATGGTCATGTCGACATCGCCGGGCTTTTTCACCGGGCTTGGCACGCCTTCGAACCAGCGCACCGGGCGCAGGCAGACGTACAGGTCGAGTTGCTGACGCAGGGCCACGTTCAGCGAGCGGATGCCGCCACCGACCGGGGTGGTCAGCGGGCCTTTGATGGAGACTACGTAATCCTTGACGGCGTCGAGGGTTTCCTGCGGCAGCCAGGTGTCCTGATCGTAAACCTGGGTGGCTTTTTCGCCAGCGTAGACTTCCATCCAGGAAATCTTGCGCTTGCCGCCGTAGGCCTTTTCAACAGCAGCATCGACAACCTTGATCATCACCGGACTGATGTCGACACCAATACCGTCACCTTCGATGAAGGGGATGATCGGGTTATCAGGAACATTGAGAGAATGGTCTGCATTGACGGTGATTTTGTCGCCGACGGCTGGAACCTGAATCTTCTTGTAACCCATGCTGAACTCCATTGTTTGGATTGAACATCTGGCTTGCTTCGAGCGTAACCCAGTTGAATCAACACGCAAACCCTATGTTCCGCCACCCCGCACATCTCGTTTCGTACAAGCCTGAAAGCAAAGGGAAAAGCGCCAAACTCCAGCATTCGTAACGAGTCTTTGCCCGGCGCCGCCCTGCGACCTTTAGACCAATGGACGAGAATCGTTGCATATGAACCATCGGCAGATTGCCAGCTACCTATGTATAATGCCGCCCGCTGACCACAGGGTCACGACGGCTGGCCTCTCTAGCACGAGACTTTCCGCCTGATTGGTCGGGTTGTTACCGCAGCCTGACTGCTTGACGCTCTACTGATGCACCCAACATCACCGCGAAGAATCTCGACATTCGGTTCATGGATGACTTTGAACGAACGCGCTTACCCGGCGCCCCTCGAGTTTCTGCGCACGCTTTAGCAAAGAAGAGAGAGTTAATCCGAATATGCCCACCCGCTCGAAGATCATCTATACCTTCACCGACGAAGCTCCTGCCCTCGCCACCTATTCCCTGCTGCCGATCATCGAGGCTTACACCGCCTCGGCCGATATCGCCGTGGAAACCCGCGATATCTCTCTTGCAGCGCGCATCCTGGCAAGCTTCCCCGAGCAACTGGGCGACAAAGCCGTAGCCGACCACCTCGCCGAACTGGGCGACCTGGCCGTTACGCCTGAAGCCAACATCATCAAGCTGCCGAACATCAGTGCATCGGTGCCACAGCTGCAAGCCGCGATCAAAGAATTGCAGGCACAGGGCTACAACCTGCCGGATTACCCGGAAACCGTGATCAGCGACGCCGACAAAGACGCCAAGGCGCGCTACGACAAGGTCAAGGGCAGCGCCGTGAACCCGGTTCTGCGTGAAGGCAACTCCGACCGCCGCGCTCCGCTGTCGGTGAAGAACTACGCGCGCAAGCACCCGCACAAAATGGGCGCCTGGGCCAAGGACTCCAAGTCTCACGTCGCTCACATGAGCACCGGCGATTTCTACGGCAGCGAAAAAGCTGTCCTGATCGACGCCGCTGACGCAGTGAAGATCGAGCTGGTCGCCAAGGACGGTAGCGCTACCGTTCTGAAAGAGAAAACCACCGTTCAGGCTGGCGAGATCCTCGACTGCGCCGTAATGAGCAAAAACGCTCTGCGCGCGTTCATCGCTGCCGAGATCGAAAGCGCCAAGGCTCAGGGCGTACTGCTCTCGGTGCACTTGAAAGCAACCATGATGAAGGTTTCCGACCCGATCATGTTCGGCCAGATCGTTGCCGAGTTCTATAAAGACGCACTGACCAAACACGCTGACGTGCTGAACCAGATCGGCTTCAACCTGAACAACGGCATCGGCGATCTGTACGCGCGCATCAAGGCCCTGCCGGCCGAGCAGCAAGCGCAGATCGAAGCGGATATCGCCGCGGTCTACGCCGTTCGTCCATCGCTGGCGATGGTCAACTCCGACAAAGGCATCACCAACCTGCACGTGCCGAGCGACGTCATCGTCGACGCCTCGATGCCGGCGATGATCCGTGACTCCGGCAAAATGTGGGGCACCGATGGTCAGCTGCACGACACCAAGGCAGTTATCCCGGATCGCTGCTACGCGACCATCTACCAGGCCGTGATCGAAGACTGCAAAACCAATGGCGCTTTCGATCCGACCACCATGGGCAGCGTGCCAAACGTCGGCCTGATGGCGAAGAAAGCCGAAGAGTACGGCTCCCACGACAAGACCTTCCAGATCAAGGCTGACGGCGTCGTTCGCGTCACCGACAGCAAAGGCAAGCTGCTGATGGAACAGGCTGTCGAAGCCGGCGACATCTTCCGCATGTGCCAGACCAAGGACGCGCCGATCCAGGACTGGGTCAAACTGGCCGTCAACCGTGCTCGCGCGAGCAGCACGCCGGCGATCTTCTGGCTCGACCCGATGCGCGCTCACGATGGCGTGGTGATCGAGAAGGTTCAGGCATATCTGAAGGATCACGACACCAGCGGTCTGGACATTCAGATCATGGCCCCGGTCGATGCGATGAAGTACACCCTGCAGCGCACCCGCGAAGGCAAGGACACCATTTCGGTGACCGGCAACGTACTGCGCGACTACCTGACCGACCTGTTCCCGATCATGGAACTGGGCACCAGCGCCAAGATGCTGTCGATCGTGCCGCTGATGAACGGCGGTGGTCTGTTCGAAACCGGCGCCGGCGGCTCGGCTCCGAAGCACGTGCAGCAACTGGTTGAAGAAAACTTCCTGCGCTGGGATTCGCTGGGTGAGTTCCTCGCCCTCGCCGCTTCCCTCGAGCATCTGGGCGTGAACTACAACAACCCGAAAGCGCTGGTGCTGTCGAAAACTCTGGACCAGGCCACTGGCCAGTTCCTCGACAACAACAAGTCGCCATCGCGCAAAGTCGGCAACATCGACAACCGCGGCAGCCACTTCTACCTGGCGATGTACTGGGCTCAGGCCCTGGCCGCCCAGACTGAAGACGCTGCACTGCAAGCGCAGTTCGCGACTCTGGCCAAAACCCTGACCGAGAACGAAGCGACCATCGTTGCCGAGCTCAACGCCGTTCAGGGCAAGCCAGTCGACATCGGCGGTTACTACCACGCCGACGCCGAGCTGATCAGCAAGGCCATGCGCCCAAGCGAAACCTTCAACAAAGCGATCGCTGCGCTGGTTTAAGGTTGTAATGCGGTAAACAGACCCCGGCCTTGTGCCGGGGTTTGTGTTTCCGAACACAACACAAATCCCCTGTAGGAGTGAGCCTGCTCGCGATAGCGGTATACCATTCAACATTGATGGTGACTGACCCGACGCTATCGCGAGCAGGCTCACTCCTACAGGTGATTGGGTTTCAACCAATAGATTGAGGATGACTTATGGAATGGCTCCCCCACATCACCGTCGCCACCATCGTCGAGGACAATGGCCGCTTTCTGATGGTCGAAGAACACAAAGGCGGCCGTAACGTGCTCAACCAGCCCGCCGGCCATCTCGATCCGGATGAAACCCTGATCGACGCGGCCATTCGCGAAACCCTCGAAGAAACCGGCTGGGACGTCGAACCCACTGGGGTGATCGGCATTTATCTGTACACCGCACCGAGCAACGGCGTGACTTACCAGCGTGTCTGCTTCAGCGCCAAAGCCGTGCAGCACCACCCGGATTACCAGCTAGACGACGGGATCATCGGCGCCAAGTGGCTGACCCGCGACGAATTAATCGCCCAGCGCGACAACTGGCGCAGTGAGCTGATCATCCGTTGCATCGACGATTATCTGGCCGGCCATCACTTCAGCCTCGAGCTGATCCGCCCTTCTCTTTAGCCTTGCGGCCGCGAGCCTGATAGAATCGCGCCCTTTTCCAAGACACTCATTGAATCCATATGCGTGATCCAGCCCCTTCTGACACATCCAAGAAGCGCGTCATTGTCGGCATGTCCGGCGGCGTGGACTCTTCCGTTTCCGCCCTTCTGCTGATCGAGCAGGGTTATGAAGTGGAAGGCCTGTTCATGAAGAACTGGGAAGAAGACGACGGAACGGAATACTGCACCGCCATGGACGACCTGGCGGATGCGCAGGCTGTCTGCGACAAGATCGGCATCAAGTTGCACACCGCCAACTTCGCTGCCGAGTACTGGGACAACGTGTTCGAGCACTTCCTCGCCGAATACAAGGCCGGGCGCACGCCGAACCCGGACATCCTGTGTAACCGCGAGATCAAGTTCAAAGCGTTCCTCGACTACGCAATGATGCTCGGCGCCGACCTGATCGCCACCGGCCACTACGTGCGCCGCCGCGACATCGACGGTCGCACCGAGCTGCTCAAGGGGCTCGATCCGAACAAGGATCAGAGCTACTTCCTGCACGCCGTTGGCGGCGAACAGATTGCCAAGACCCTGTTCCCGGTCGGCGAACTGGAAAAGCCTGAAGTCCGCGCGATTGCCGAGAAATACGAACTGGCCACCGCCAAGAAGAAGGATTCCACCGGGATCTGCTTCATCGGCGAGCGGCGCTTCAGCGATTTCCTCAAGCAATACCTGCCGGCGCAACCGGGCGAGATCAAAACCACCGAAGGCGATGTCATCGGCCGTCATCACGGCTTGATGTACCACACCATCGGCCAGCGTCAGGGTCTGGGCATCGGCGGTTTGAAAGATGCCGGCGACGAGCCGTGGTACGTGCTGCGCAAGGACCTGGAGACCAACGAGCTGATCGTCGGTCAGGGCAACAACCATCCGTGGTTGTTTTCCAGCGCCCTGCTCGCTTCGGAAATCTATTGGGTCAACCCGATCGACCTGAGCCAGCCGCTGCGCCTGACGGCGAAAGTGCGTTATCGCCAGAGCGATCAGGCCTGCACCCTGGAAAAAACCGCCAGCGGCTACCGCGCCGTGTTCGACGAGCCGCAGCGCGCGGTGACGCCGGGCCAATCGGTGGTGTTCTATGACGGTGAGATCTGCCTCGGCGGCGGCGTGATCGAAGTGGCCGAGCCGTGGAGCGGCCAGGCATGAGCCCGACTCAGGAGCAACTGACGGCGCTGGGCGGCGTGTTTCTCGCCGCCGTGCTGGTGGACCGTATCGCCAAGACCGGCCAGACCAACGAGGCCGGCCTGAGCTGCATGCTCGGCAGCCTGTTGGTGCGGGATCCGAAAGACACGCTGGACGTCTACGGTGGCGATGACATCAATCTGCGCGAGGGTTACCGCGCGCTGATCGGCGCTTTGGAGCGCGATCCGAGCACCTTGCAGCGCGAGCCGCTGCGCTACGCCCTGTCGATGCTCGGGCTGGAGCGACAACTGGCCAAGCGTGACGACATGCTCGAGACGATCGCCAAGCGCCTGCCGCAGATTCAGTCGCAGGTCGAGCATTTTGGCCCGGCTCATGAAAACGTCGTCGCCGCTTGCGGTGCGTTGTATCAGGACACGTTGAGCACCCTGCGCCAGCGCATTCAGGTGCACGGCGACATGCGCAACCTGCAGCAGCCGAGCAATGCCTCGAAGATCCGCGCCCTGCTCCTCGCCGGTATCCGCTCGGCGCGCCTGTGGCGACAGCTCGGCGGTCATCGCTGGCAGTTGGTGATCAGCCGCCGCAAGTTGCTCAAAGAGCTTTATCCGTTGATGCGCAGCGAATAAACGCCGCGTCATGAAGGCTTTGTAGTCTGTAACGCGTAATACGCCGGTCAGTTGGCGACGGACCGGCGGATTTTTTCATGTATGATACGCGCCCCATTTCGTTGCCCGACTGTCCGAGAACACCCCATGCAGCTCTCTTCGCTCACTGCGGTTTCCCCTGTTGACGGCCGCTACGCCGGCAAAACCCAGGCCCTGCGCCCGATTTTCAGCGAGTACGGCCTGATCCGTGCCCGCGTTCTGGTTGAAGTGCGCTGGCTCCAGCGCCTGGCCGCCCACGCTGGCATCCCTGAAGTGCCGGCCTTCTCCGCCGAGGCCAACGCCGTTCTCAACGAACTGGCGGAAAACTTCTCGCTGGAGCACGCCGAGCGCGTCAAAGAGATCGAGCGCACCACCAACCACGACGTCAAAGCGATCGAATATCTGCTCAAGGAGCAGGCGGCCAAGCTGCCGGAACTGGCCAAGGTCAGCGAGTTCATCCACTTTGCCTGCACCAGCGAAGACATCAACAACCTGTCCCACGCGCTGATGCTGCGCGAAGGCCGTGACGACGTGATGCTGCCGCTGATGCGCCAGACCGCCAACGCCATCCGCGAACTGGCGATCCGTTTCGCCGACGTGCCGATGCTGTCGCGCACCCACGGCCAGCCCGCTTCGCCGACCACTCTGGGCAAAGAACTGGCCAACGTGGTTTACCGTCTCGAGCGGCAGATCGCGCAGGTCGCTGCCGTGCCGCTGCTGGGCAAGATCAACGGCGCCGTCGGCAACTACAACGCACACCTTTCGGCCTACCCGCAGATCGACTGGGAAGCCAACGCCCGCGCCTTCATCGAAGACGAACTGGGCCTGGGCTTCAACCCGTACACCACGCAGATCGAACCGCACGACTACATCGCCGAGCTGTTCGACGCGATCGCGCGCTTCAATACCATCCTGATCGACTTCGACCGTGACATCTGGGGCTACATCTCCCTGGGTTATTTCAAGCAGCGCACCATCGCTGGCGAAATCGGTTCGTCGACCATGCCGCACAAGGTCAACCCGATCGACTTCGAAAACTCCGAAGGCAACCTGGGTATCGCCAACGCACTGTTCCAGCACTTGGCGAGCAAACTGCCGATCTCCCGCTGGCAGCGCGACCTGACCGACTCCACCGTCCTGCGCAACCTCGGTGTCGGCTTCGCCCACAGCGTGATCGCTTACGAAGCCAGCCTCAAAGGCATCAGCAAGCTGGAGCTCAACGAGCAGAAGATTGCTGCTGATCTCGACGCTTGCTGGGAAGTATTGGCCGAGCCGATCCAGACCGTGATGCGTCGCTACAACATCGAAAACCCGTACGAAAAGCTGAAAGAACTGACCCGCGGCAAGGGCATCAGCCCTGAAGCGCTGCAGACTTTCATCGATGGCCTGGACATGCCAGCCGAAGCCAAAGCCGAGCTCAAGCAACTGACCCCGGCCAACTACATCGGCAACGCAGTGGCACAAGCCAAACGCATCTGATCGACCGTTTGCCCCGTTTGAGACGCCCGGCCGCGCCGGGCGTTTTTATTCCCGTCTGAAAAGTGCTTTTTTTCAATAGGTTACATATGAATTCCGATATTCCTCTTCAACTTCTGGGCGGCCTCACTGCACGCGAGTTCCTGCGTGACTACTGGCAGAAAAAACCGCTGCTGATCCGTCAGGCGATTCCTGATTTCGAAAGCCCGATCGACGCCGACGAACTGGCCGGTCTGGCCCTGGAAGAAGAAGTCGAATCGCGCCTGGTGATCGAACATGGCGAGCGCCCATGGGAACTGCGCCGCGGCCCGTTCGCTGAAGACGAATTCAGCAAACTGCCGGAAAAAGAGTGGACCCTGCTGGTGCAAGCAGTCGACCAATTCGTGCCGGAAGTCAGCGAGCTGCTCGAGAACTTTCGCTTCCTGCCGAGCTGGCGCGTCGACGATGTGATGATCAGCTTTGCCGCCCCGGGTGGCAGCGTCGGTCCGCACTTCGACAACTACGACGTATTCCTGCTGCAGGGCCACGGCAAGCGCAACTGGAAAATCGGCCAGATGTGCGATTCCGAAAGCCCGCTGCTGCAACACGCCGACCTGCGCATCCTCGCCGAATTCCACGAGACCGAAGAGTGGGTGCTGGAGCCGGGGGACATGCTCTACCTGCCGCCGCGTCTGGCCCATTGCGGTGTCGCAGTCGACAACTGCATGACCTACTCGGTCGGCTTCCGCGCCCCAAGCGCCGCTGAAGTGCTGACCCACTTCACCGACTTCCTCAGCCAGTTCCTGACCGACGAAGAGCGCTACACCGATGCCGACGCCAAGCCGGCGGTCGATCCGCACCAGATTCAACATGACGCGCTGGATCGCCTGAAAAGCCTGCTTGCCGAGCACATGAGCGACGAGCGTCTGCTGCTGACCTGGTTCGGCCAGTACATGACTGAGCCGCGCTACCCGGAGCTGGTTGTTGGCCCGGAGGACGTCGAAGAAGAAGACTTCCTCGCCGCCCTCCAGGACGGCGCCGTGCTGATCCGCAACCCGAGCGCGCGCCTGGCCTGGTCGGAAGTCGACGACGATCTGCTGCTGTTCGCCAGCGGCCAGAGCCGTTACCTGCCGGGCAAGCTGCGCGAGCTGCTGAAGCTGATCTGCGCCGCTGACGCCCTGCACGCCGATAACCTCGGCGAGTGGCTGAGCGATGAAGACGGTCGCAGCCTGCTCTGCGAACTGGTCAAGCAAGGGAGCCTGGGGTTCGCTGATGAATAAAATTCGCGTTCGTGTCGCAGACTGGCAGAAGGATATCGCCGAGATCCGGCGCATTCGTGAAACGGTGTTCATCGCCGAACAATCGGTACCGCCCGAGCTTGAGTGGGACGCGGATGACGCGACCGCTGTGCATTTTCTGGCATTTGAAGGCGACTTCCCCATCGGTACGGCCCGCTTGCTGCCTGACGGGCACATCGGCCGCGTCTCGGTGCTGAAAGACTGGCGCGGGATGAAGGTCGGTGACGCGCTGATGCAGGCGGTCATCGCCGAGGCCGAAGCGCGCGGCCTGAAGCAACAAAAGCTCAGCGCTCAGGTGCAGGCCACGGCGTTCTATGAACGCCTGGGCTTCAGCCTGGTCAGCGAGGAGTTTCTCGAGGCCGGGATACCGCATGTCGACATGGTTCGGCATTCGGCCTGAGCAGCACTGATCAAACCCTGTGGCGAGGGGGCTTGCTCCCGCCGGGCTGCGCAGCAGACCCTGCTTTGGATTTCAACAGCAAGGCCGCTTCGCGCCCCAGCGGGAGCAAGCTCCCTCGCCACAACATCATCTCCTGACGCCCCGGCATTCAACGATGCCGGGGCGTTTTGCTAACTACGATTCAACTTGCCCCACCCCGGGCCGACAAACTGGCAATATCAAGCCTTTCGAACGCGGAGATAACGGACATGTCCCTACGCACCCTGCTCACCACCCTGCTGCTCGGCTGCAGTTTTTCGGTGCTGGCAGCCACAGAAATCGTCCCTCTCAAATACCACACAAGCGCCGACATGCTGCCGGTGGCGCAGGACTTCATCGGTCAGGACGGTCAGGTCAGCGCTTACGGCAACCAACTGATCGTCAAGGCCGAGCCGGGCAAGATTCAAGAACTGAAGGATTTGCTTGCACAACTCGACACCGCGCCCAAGCGCTTGCTGATCACCGTCGACACCAACGAAAACAATGGCCGTGGCGACGAAGGTTATTCAGTCAACGGCGCCCAGCCGAACCAGACCCGGATCATCAGTCGCAGCACCACCAGCCGCAACGGCGGCGTCCAGCAAGTGCAGACCAGTGAAGGCACTCCGGCGCTGATCCAGGTCGGCCAGAGTGTGCCGATCACCAACACCCAGAGCGATTCCTACGGCGGTTACAGCAGCGAGACTCAATACCGCAACGTCACCCAGGGTTTCTACGTCACCGCCAGCGTCACCGGCGAGACCGTTCATCTGGCGATCAGTACCAACCGTGACCGCATGAGCCAGGAACGTCCCGATGTAGTGAACGTTCAGAGTACCGACACAACCGTCACCGGACGCCTCGGTGAGTGGATCACCCTCGCCGGCGTCAACAGCCAGACTCAGGCCGACAAACAGGGCCTGACCCGCAGCTACTCGACTCAAGGTCGCGATGACATGACTCTGCGGGTCAAAGTCGACGCACTGGACTAAAGCACCGAAAACTGACTGATTAGTCGTATCAGACTAAAGATGTAGTGCTTTAAAAAAAGCACTACAAAACGTTTGACGACGCGAAAAAGCGAGGGCATGATGGCCTCGCTCCCGCTAATCAGAGGCCCTGGCAAGGGCCTTCGAAGCGCCGTTCGCACCTACCCCGCGAACCGTTTCGTGTCTGTACCGCCCACAAGGTGTGTTTGACGAGGTTGCCGACTGGAACGAAGTTGTCCCGAGGGACGGAAGCGTATTTAGGTAACCCGGCTTCACGCTGTTGTCCGTATGAAGGCCCACGACGCCCGCATGCGCCCCGCAGTCCGCCACTACCTGCTCACTTCCCCTCGAGCCCATCGTTCATCCCGTCGCCTACCCCGCCGAATCCGACTTGACCACCAAGCTTCTGGTCAGCGAGCGCAGGAATTTTCCACCGCAGAACAACTTTTCATAAAAGACGCGACGAGGTTTATCTCCATGGCACTGACACGCGAACAGCAAATTGCAGCCCTCGAAAAAGACTGGGCCGAGAACCCGCGCTGGAAAGGCGTGACTCGCACTTACTCCGCTGCTGACGTGGTCCGTCTGCGTGGCTCGGTTCAGCCTGAGCACACCTTCGCGAAGATGGGCGCCGAGAAGCTGTGGAACCTGGTGACCCAGGGTGCCAAGCCGTCCTTCCGTCCAGAGAAAGATTTCGTCAACTGCATGGGCGCCCTGACCGGCGGCCAGGCTGTTCAGCAGGTTAAAGCCGGTATCCAGGCGATCTACTTGTCCGGCTGGCAGGTGGCTGCGGACAACAACTCCGCCGAATCGATGTACCCGGACCAGTCGCTGTACCCGGTCGACTCGGTGCCAACCGTGGTCAAGCGCATCAACAACTCGTTCCGTCGTGCCGACCAGATCCAGTGGAAAGCCGGCAAGAACCCGGGCGATGAAGGCTACATCGACTACTTCGCGCCAATCGTGGCGGACGCTGAAGCCGGTTTCGGCGGCGTACTCAACGCTTACGAACTGATGAAGAGCATGATCGAAGCAGGCGCCGCCGGCGTTCACTTCGAAGACCAACTGGCTTCGGTGAAGAAATGCGGGCACATGGGCGGCAAGGTTCTGGTGCCAACCCAGGAAGCCGTACAGAAGCTGACTGCTGCCCGTCTGGCCGCTGACGTTGCCGGTACGCCGACCATCATTCTGGCCCGCACCGACGCCAACGCGGCTGACCTGCTGACCTCCGACTGCGACCCGTACGATCAGCCATTCGTGACCGGCGAGCGTACTCAGGAAGGTTTCTACAAGGTACGTGCCGGTCTGGATCAAGCGATCGCCCGTGGCCTGGCTTACGCGCCGTACGCCGACCTGATCTGGTGCGAAACCGCCAAGCCGGATCTGGAAGAAGCCCGTCGCTTCGCTGAAGCGATCAAGAAGGAATACCCGGACCAGCTGCTGTCGTACAACTGCTCGCCTTCCTTCAACTGGAAGAAGAACCTGGACGACGCCACTATCGCCAAATTCCAGCGCGAACTGTCCGCCATGGGCTACAAGCACCAGTTCATCACCCTGGCCGGCATTCACAACATGTGGCACAGCATGTTCAACCTGGCGCACGACTACGCCCGCAACGACATGACGGCCTACGTGAAGCTGCAAGAGCAGGAATTCGCTGACGCCGCCAAAGGCTACACCTTTGTGGCGCACCAGCAGGAAGTGGGCACCGGCTACTTCGACGACATGACCACCGTGATCCAGGGCGGCTCGTCCTCGGTGACCGCGCTGACCGGTTCGACCGAAGAAGAACAGTTCCACTGATAGCGCTTCGCTGAGCAAACGGCCTTTGCGGATCGAACAAAAGCTAACCGCAGAGCCGCAAGATTGACGCCCCGACTGGATCGGGGCGTTTTTTTGCCTGAGTTTTGATGAACACCACAAATCCCTGTAGGAGTGAGCCTGCTCGCGATAGCGGTTTATCAGTTAACTCATGTGCTGGCTGACAGACCGCCATCGCGAGCAGGCTCACTCCTACAGTGGATCTGTGGCGTGGGCGTGAAACATTGATCTGAAGCGGTACAAGCGTCAGAAATTTCCGCTAAAACCGTAGGCTTCGCTACTTGCAGTAACGCGCAAGTAAGACAACTTCCCAACCACTCACTCGTTAAACAGTTACAAAACCACTGCAAACGATATCAATTATCATTCAGCAGCAACTATGTTCGTTACAAGCCCTACAAAACATAATTGATGGAAACCCGGCTAATGCCCGCAACGCATGGGCCGCAGGGCTGTGAGCAAGCGCTATGTCCTTAATCCGGTAAATAATTTCGCCTTTGGAATTTTACTTGCCGGGTGTTTAGCCATAAAATCAGCCCGATTGATTGCTGCGACATATCGTCACTGCCTTATTTCTTTATCAAGCTCAGAGACCTTTGCTCTCTGTTAAGGATTACCAGCATGCCCGAAGCGACAGGACTCATGGCCCACAACTGGGGCTTTGCCATTTTCCTTCTGGGTGTCGTCGGCCTGTGTGCCTTCATGCTTGGCGTCTCCAGCCTCCTCGGGTCAAAAGCCTGGGGTCGCAGCAAAAACGAACCGTTCGAGTCGGGCATGCTACCTACCGGTGGCGCCCGCTTGCGGCTCTCAGCCAAATTCTATCTGGTCGCGATGCTCTTCGTGATCTTCGATATCGAAGCCCTCTTTCTCTTTGCATGGTCTGTGTCCGTCCGCGAAAGCGGCTGGACCGGATTCGTCGAAGCTCTCGTTTTCATAGCAATTCTGTTGGCAGGTCTTGTCTACCTGTTCCGAGTGGGCGCCCTTGACTGGGCTCCGGAAGCTCGTCGCAAGCGGCAGGCGAAGCTGAAACAATGAGGCTTTGGCAATGCAATACAATCTCACCAGGATCGACCCCGATGCTCCTAACGAGCAGTATCCGATTGGCCAGCGGGAAACCGTTGCCGATCCGTTAGAAGATCAAGTCCACAAAAACATTTTCATGGGCAAGCTGGAAGACGTGCTGAGTGGCGCGGTCAACTGGGGACGTAAGAACTCCCTGTGGCCGTACAACTTCGGCCTGTCGTGCTGCTACGTGGAAATGACCACCGCCTTCACGGCGCCCCACGACATCGCGCGCTTTGGCGCCGAAGTGATCCGGGCCTCGCCGCGTCAGGCCGACTTCATGGTTATCGCCGGTACCTGCTTCATCAAGATGGCGCCGATCATTCAGCGTCTCTACGAGCAAATGCTCGAACCGAAATGGGTCATCTCCATGGGTTCGTGCGCCAACTCCGGCGGCATGTACGACATCTACTCCGTGGTTCAAGGCGTAGACAAGTTCCTGCCCGTGGACGTCTACGTACCTGGCTGCCCGCCCCGTCCGGAAGCATTTCTGCAAGGCTTGATGCTGTTGCAGGAATCGATTGGACAGGAGCGTCGTCCGCTTTCCTGGGTCGTTGGTGATCAAGGCGTGTATCGCGCCGACATGCCATCGCAGAAGGAACAGCGCCGCGAACAGCGAATCGCAGTCACCAATCTGCGCAGCCCTGACGAAGTCTGATCCAGTTCTGTTCCAAGTAACGAGAAGCTGGCTTCATTCTTTACGTTGACCGAAAGCGAAAAAATAACCATGACTACAGGCAGTGCTCTGTACATCCCGCCTTACAAGGCAGACGACCAGGATGTGGTCGTCGAACTGAACAACCGTTTTGGCGCCGAAGCGTTCACCGCGCAGGCAACCCGCACCGGCATGCCGGTGCTGTGGGTGGCCCGCGCCAGACTGGTTGAAGTCCTGACTTTCCTGCGCAACCTGCCCAAGCCGTACGTCATGCTCTATGACCTGCACGGCGTGGACGAGCGTCTGCGCACCAAGCGTCAAGGGCTGCCGACCGGCGCCGATTTCACCGTGTTCTATCACCTCATGTCGCTGGAGCGTAATAGTGACGTGATGATCAAGGTGGCCTTGTCCGAAGGCGACCTCAGCATGCCTTCCGTCACCAGCATCTGGCCGAACGCCAACTGGTACGAGCGCGAAGTCTGGGACATGTTCGGCATCGACTTCAAAGGCCACCCGCACCTGTCGCGCATCATGATGCCGCCGACCTGGGAAGGTCACCCGCTGCGCAAGGACTTCCCGGCGCGCGCCACCGAATTCGATCCGTACAGCCTCAACCTCGCCAAGCAGCAGCTTGAAGAGGAAGCCGCGCGTTTCCGTCCCGAAGACTGGGGCATGAAGCGTTCCGGGGCCAACGAGGACTACATGTTCCTCAACCTCGGCCCGAACCACCCTTCCGCGCACGGTGCGTTCCGCATCATTCTGCAGCTGGACGGCGAAGAGATCGTCGATTGCGTCCCGGACATCGGTTACCACCATCGTGGCGCCGAGAAGATGGGCGAACGTCAGTCCTGGCACAGCTACATTCCGTACACCGACCGCATCGACTACCTCGGCGGCGTGATGAACAACCTGCCGTACGTGCTCTCGGTCGAGAAGCTCGCCGGCATCAAGGTGCCGCAGAAGGTCGACGTCATCCGCATCATGATGGCCGAGTTCTTCCGTATCACCAGTCACCTGCTGTTCCTTGGCACCTACATCCAGGACGTCGGCGCCATGACGCCGGTGTTCTTCACTTTCACCGACCGCCAGAAGGCGTACACGGTGATCGAGGCGATCACCGGTTTCCGTCTGCACCCGGCCTGGTACCGCATCGGTGGTGTCGCCCACGACCTGCCGCGCGGCTGGGAAAAACTGGTCAAGGATTTCGTCGAGTGGATGCCCAAGCGCCTGGACGAATACACCAAGGCCGCCCTGCAGAACAGCATCCTCAAGGGCCGTACCGTCGGCGTCGCTGCCTACAACACCAAAGAGGCCCTGGAATGGGGCGTCACCGGTGCCGGCCTGCGTTCCACCGGTTGCGATTTCGACCTGCGCAAGGCGCGTCCGTATTCGGGCTACGAGAACTTCGAATTCGAAGTGCCGCTGGCCGTCAACGGCGATGCCTACGACCGTTGCATGGTTCGCGTCGAAGAGATGCGCCAGAGCATCAAGATCATCGATCAATGCATGCGCAACATGCCGGAAGGCCCGTACAAGGCGGATCACCCGCTGACCACGCCGCCACCGAAAGAGCGCACGCTGCAGCACATCGAAACCCTGATCACGCACTTCCTCCAGGTTTCGTGGGGCCCGGTCATGCCGGCCAACGAATCCTTCCAGATGATCGAAGCGACCAAGGGCATCAACAGTTATTACCTGACGAGCGACGGCGGCACCATGAGCTACCGTACCCGGATCCGTACTCCGAGCTTCCCGCACCTGCAGCAGATCCCTTCGGTGATCAAAGGCAGCATGGTCGCGGACTTGATTGCGTACCTGGGTAGTATCGACTTCGTTATGGCCGACGTGGACCGCTAAGCATGAACAGCACGCTTATCCAGACAGACCGTTTCACCTTGAGTGAAACCGAGCGCTCGGCCATCGAGCACGAGCTGCATCACTACGAAGACCCGCGCGCGGCGTCGATCGAAGCCCTGAAGATCGTTCAGAAGGAACGCGGCTGGGTGCCGGACGGCGCCCTGTACGCGATTGGCGAGATCCTCGGCATCCCGGCCAGCGACGTTGAAGGCGTGGCGACGTTCTACAGCCAGATTTTCCGTCAGCCGGTCGGCCGCCACATCATTCGCGTCTGCGACAGCATGGTCTGCTACATCGGCGGCCACGAGTCGGTGGTCAGCGAAATCCAGAACAATCTGGGCATCGGCCTGGGTCAGACCACCGCCGACGGTCGTTTCACCCTGCTGCCTGTCTGCTGCCTCGGCAACTGCGACAAGGCACCGGCGCTGATGATCGACGACGACACCTTTGGCGATGTCCAGCCTGCTGGCGTGGCCAAACTGCTCGAGGGCTACGTATGACCCTGACATCTTTCGGTCCTGCCAACCGCATTCAGCGTTCGGCCGAGACGCATCCCCTGACCTGGCGTCTGCGCGATGACGGCGAAGCCGTGTGGCTCGACGAGTACCAGGCCAAGAACGGTTACGCTGCCGCGCGCAAAGCCTTCGCCGACATGGATCAGGACGCCATCGTCCAGACCGTGAAAGACGCCGGCCTCAAGGGTCGCGGCGGTGCCGGCTTCCCCACTGGCGTGAAGTGGGGCCTGATGCCCAAGGACGAATCCATCAACATCCGCTACCTGCTGTGCAACGCGGATGAAATGGAGCCGAACACCTGGAAAGACCGCATGCTGATGGAGCAACTGCCCCATCTGCTGATCGAAGGCATGCTGATCAGTGCCCGCGCACTGAAAACCTACCGTGGCTACATCTTCCTGCGCGGCGAATACACCACCGCTGCCAAGCACCTCAACCGTGCCGTGGAAGAAGCCAAGGCGGCCGGCCTGCTGGGCAAGAACATTCTGGGCAGCGGTTTCGATTTCGAACTGTTCGTCCACACTGGCGCCGGGCGTTACATCTGCGGTGAAGAAACCGCACTGATCAACTCCCTCGAAGGCCGCCGTGCCAACCCGCGCTCCAAGCCGCCCTTCCCTGCCGCCGTCGGCGTGTGGGGCAAGCCGACCTGCGTAAACAACGTCGAAACCCTGTGCAACGTGCCGGCGATCATTGCCGACGGCGTTGACTGGTACAAATCGCTGGCTCGCGAAGGCTCCGAAGACATGGGCACCAAGCTCATGGGATTCTCCGGCAAGGTCAAGAATCCGGGCCTGTGGGAACTGCCATTCGGCGTCACCGGTCGCGAGCTGTTCGAAGACTACGCCGGCGGCATGCGCGACGGCTTCAAGCTCAAGGCCTGGCAGCCGGGGGGCGCCGGTACCGGTTTCCTCCTGCCGGAGCACCTCGACGCACAAATGTACGCCGGCGGCATCGCCAAGGTTGGCACCCGTATGGGTACCGGCCTGGCGATGGCGGTGGACGACAGCGTCAACATGGTCTCGCTGCTGCGCAACATGGAGCAGTTCTTCGCCCGTGAGTCCTGCGGTTTCTGCACCCCGTGCCGCGATGGTCTGCCATGGAGCGTCAAGCTGCTGATGGCCATCGAACAAGGCAAGGGCCAGCCAGGCGACATCGAGACCCTGCTGGGTCTGGTCGGTTTCCTTGGCCCGGGCAAAACCTTCTGTGCTCACGCACCGGGTGCCGTGGAGCCGCTGGGCAGCGCCATCAAATACTTCCGTCCAGAGTTCGAAGCCGGTATCGCGCCTGTCAGCGCCGCCGTCCCGCCTCTGGCAAGGCCGATCGTAGTCGGCGCGTAAACGCTTAAGAAGGCGAAGGGTCCGTGCCCTTCGCCTTTCGTCCGATGACGCCCTTCGGGGCTGTTTGGATTCGGACGCATAACAAGATTCCATTAGCCACGCCCGCTGACACCGGGCCAACGAAGACCTTTGAACCATGGCCACTATCCACGTAGACGGCAAAGCGCTCGAAGTCGACGGGGCAGACAACCTGTTACAGGCATGTCTGTCGCTGGGCCTCGACATTCCATATTTCTGCTGGCACCCCGCGCTTGGTAGCGTCGGGGCCTGCCGCCAGTGCGCGGTCAAGCAGTACACCGACGAGAACGACACCCGTGGTCGCATCGTCATGTCCTGCATGACCCCAGCCACCGACAACACCTGGATCTCCATCGACGATGAAGAATCCAAGGCGTTCCGCGCCAGCGTTGTCGAATGGCTGATGACCAACCACCCGCACGACTGCCCGGTGTGCGAGGAAGGCGGTCACTGCCACCTGCAAGACATGACAGTGATGACCGGCCACAACGAGCGCCGCTATCGCTTCAGCAAGCGCACCCACCAGAACCAGCAACTGGGCCCGTTCATTTCCCACGAAATGAACCGCTGCATCGCTTGCTACCGCTGCGTGCGTTTCTACAAGGACTACGCCGGCGGCACCGACCTCGGTGTGTTCGGCGCCCACGACAACGTGTACTTCGGTCGCGTTGAGGACGGCACCCTCGAGAGCGAGTTCTCCGGCAACCTCACCGAGGTCTGCCCGACCGGTGTGTTCACCGACAAGACTCACTCCGAGCGCTACAACCGCAAGTGGGACATGCAGTTCGCGCCGAGCATCTGCCACGGCTGCTCGAGCGGTTGCAACATCTCCCCGGGCGAGCGTTACGGTGAACTGCGTCGTATCGAAAACCGTTTCAACGGTTCGGTGAACCAGTACTTCCTCTGCGACCGTGGCCGTTTCGGCTACGGCTACGTCAACCGTACCGACCGTCCACGTCAACCGCTGCTGGCCGATGGCACCAAGCTCAGCCTCGACGCGGCGCTGGATAAAGCCGCCGATCTGCTGCGCGGGCGCAACATCGTCGGTATCGGTTCGCCACGTGCCAGCCTCGAAAGCAACTACGCGCTGCGCGAACTGGTCGGCGCCGAGCACTTCTACTCGGGTATCGAAGCCTCCGAGCTGGAGCGCATCCGTCTGGTCCTGCAGGTGCTGAACGACAGCCCGCTGCCTGTGCCGAACATGCGCGACATCGAAGACCACGATGCGATCTTCGTCCTCGGCGAAGACCTGACCCAGACCGCCGCGCGCATGGCCCTGGCCCTGCGTCAGTCGGTCAAGGGCAAGGCTGAAGACATGGCCGAAGCCATGCGCGTCCAGCCTTGGCTCGACGCGGCGGTGAAGAACATCGGTCAGCACGCGCTGAACCCGCTGTTTATCGCCAGCCTCGCCGAAACCAAGCTCGACGACGTCGCTGAAGAATGCGTACACGCAGCTCCGGATGACCTGGCACGCATCGGTTTCGCCGTGGCTCACGCCCTCGATGCCAGCGCTCCGGCTGTCGAAGGCCTGGACGCTGAAGCCCTGGAACTGGCGCAGCGCATCGCCGACGCCCTGCTCGCCGCCAAGCGCCCGCTGATCATCGCCGGTACTTCGCTGGGTTCCAAAGCCTTGATCGAAGCCGCCGCGAACATCGCCAAGGCCCTGAAGCTGCGCGAGAAGAACGGTTCGATCAGCCTGATCGTGCCGGAGGCCAACAGCCTCGGTCTGGCCATGCTCGGTGGCGAATCGGTCGACGCCGCGCTGCAAGCGGTCATCGATGGCAAGGCCGACGCTATCGTCGTGCTGGAAAACGATCTGTACACCCGCACCGCCAAAGCCAAGGTCGATGCTGCGCTGAACGCCGCTAAGGTGGTGATCGTCGCCGACCATCAGAAAACCGCCACCACCGATCGCGCACACCTGGTGCTGCCAGCGGCGAGCTTCGCCGAAGGCGACGGTACGCTGGTCAGCCAGGAAGGTCGCGCCCAGCGCTTCTTCCAGGTTTTCGATCCGCAATACCTCGACGCGAGCATTCTGGTGCACGAAGGCTGGCGCTGGCTGCACGCCCTGCGCGCGACCCTGCTGAACCAGCCGATCGACTGGACGCAACTCGACCACGTCACCGCCGCCGTTGCCTCGAGCACCGCGCAACTGGCACGTATCGTCGATGCTGCACCTTCCGCTGCGTTCCGCATCAAGGGTCTGAAACTGGCGCGTGAGCCGCTGCGTTACTCCGGTCGCACCGCAATGCGCGCCGACATCAGCGTTCACGAACCGCGTACCCCGCAAGACCAGGACACCGCGTTCGCCTTCTCCATGGAAGGTTACTCTGGCTCCGCCGAACCGCGTCAACAGGTGCCATTCGCATGGTCGCCGGGCTGGAATTCGCCACAAGCGTGGAACAAGTTCCAGGACGAAGTCGGTGGTCACCTGCGCGCTGGCGATCCGGGCACACGCCTGATCGAAAGCACTGGCGACTCGCTGAACTGGTTCGCCGCTGCGCCGCGGGCGTTCAACCCGGCGCCGGGTACCTGGCAAGCCGTGCCGTTCTTCCACCTGTTTGGTAGCGAAGAAAACTCTTCGAAAGCCGCCCCGGTGCAAGAACGCATTCCGGCGCCATATGTGGCTCTGGCGAAATCCGAAGCCGACCGCCTCGGTGTCAACGACGGTGCTCTGCTGAGCCTGAACGTGGCCGGCCAGACCCTGCGTCTGCCGCTGCGCATCAATGAAGAACTGGGCGCCGGTCTGGTGGCATTGCCTGCGGGCATCGCTGGCATTCCACCGGCATTCGCCGGCGTGTCCGTCGACGGTCTGCAGGAGGCAGCGCAATGACCTGGTTCACCCCTGAAGTGATCGATGTGATCCTGACGGTCATCAAAGCCATCGTGATCCTGCTGGCCGTGGTGGTCGCGGGCGCCTTGCTCAGCTTTGTCGAACGTCGCCTGCTGGGCTGGTGGCAGGACCGTTACGGTCCGAACCGCGTTGGCCCGTTCGGTATGTTCCAGATCGCCGCCGACATGCTGAAGATGTTCTTCAAGGAAGACTGGACCCCGCCGTTTGCCGACAAGGTGATCTTCACTTTGGCACCGGTGGTGGCGATGTCCGCCCTGCTGATCGCCTTCGCGATCATCCCGATCACCCCGACCTGGGGCGTGGCGGATCTGAACATCGGCCTGCTGTTCTTCTTCGCCATGGCCGGTCTGTCGGTGTACGCCGTGCTGTTCGCCGGCTGGTCGAGCAACAACAAGTTCGCCCTGCTCGGCAGCTTGCGTGCCTCGGCGCAGACCGTGTCCTACGAAGTGTTCATGGGCCTGGCCCTGATGGGCATCGTGGTCCAGGTCGGCTCGTTCAACATGCGCGACATCGTCGAGTACCAGGCGCAGAACCTGTGGTTCATCATTCCGCAGTTCTTCGGCTTCTGTACCTTCTTCATCGCTGGCGTCGCCGTGACTCACCGTCACCCGTTCGACCAGCCGGAAGCAGAACAGGAACTGGCCGACGGTTACCACATTGAATACGCCGGTATGAAATGGGGCATGTTCTTCGTCGGTGAATACATCGGCATCATCCTGATCTCGGCGCTGCTGGTCACCCTGTTCTTCGGTGGCTGGCACGGTCCGTTCGGCATCCTGCCGCAACTGTCCTTCGTCTGGTTCGCACTGAAGACCGCGTTCTTCATCATGCTGTTCATCCTGCTGCGCGCTTCCATCCCGCGTCCGCGTTATGACCAGGTGATGGATTTCAGCTGGAAATTCTGCCTGCCACTGACCCTGATCAATTTGCTGGTGACCGCTGCGGTTGTGTTGTTGAACACGCCTGCGGTTGCGGTTCAGTGAGGATTTGACCCATGTTCAAATATATTGGCGACATCGTTAAGGGTACCGGTACCCAGTTGCGCAGCCTGGTCATGGTCTTCGGCCATGGCTTTCGCAAGCGCGACACCCTGCAATACCCCGAGGAGCAGGTCTACCTGCCGCCGCGTTACCGTGGCCGCATCGTCCTGACCCGCGACCCCGATGGCGAAGAACGCTGCGTAGCCTGCAACCTGTGCGCCGTGGCCTGCCCGGTGGGTTGCATCTCGCTGCAGAAAGCTGAAACCGAAGACGGTCGCTGGTACCCGGACTTCTTCCGGATCAACTTCTCGCGCTGCATTTTCTGCGGTCTCTGCGAGGAAGCCTGTCCGACCACCGCGATCCAGCTGACCCCGGATTTCGAGATGGCCGAGTTCAAACGTCAGGACCTGGTGTACGAGAAAGAAGATCTGCTGATCTCCGGCCCCGGCAAAAACCCTGATTACAACTTCTATCGTGTTGCAGGTATGGCAATCGCTGGCAAGCCGAAAGGCGCTGCGCAGAACGAAGCCGAACCGATCAACGTGAAGAGCTTGCTGCCTTAAGGAAGAACGATGGAATTCGCTTTCTATTTCGCATCGGGTATTGCTGTGGTGTCCACGCTGCGTGTGGTCACCAACACCAATCCCGTGCACGCCCTGCTCTACCTGATCATCTCGTTGATCGCCGTGGCCATGACCTTCTTCGCCCTCGGTGCGCCGTTCGCCGGTGTGCTGGAAGTGATCGCCTACGCCGGCGCCATCATGGTGCTGTTCGTGTTCGTGGTGATGATGCTCAACCTCGGCCCGGCCTCGGTGCAGCAGGAACGCACCTGGCTCAAGCCCGGCATCTGGGCAGGACCGGTGATTCTCGCCGCGCTGCTGCTGGCCGAACTGCTGTATGTGCTGTTCGCTCACCAGAGCGGCCAGGCCATCGGCCACACCACCGTAGACGCGAAAGCCGTGGGCATCAGCCTGTTCGGCCCGTACCTGCTGGTGGTCGAACTCGCCTCGATGCTGCTGCTCGCCGCAGCCGTCACGGCGTTCCATTTGGGCCGTAACGAGGCGAAGGAGTAAGACATGCCTGCTATCCCTCTCGAGCATGGACTGGCGGTTGCCGGCATCCTGTTCTGCCTTGGTCTGGTCGGCCTGATGGTCCGCCGCAACATTTTGTTCGTGTTGATGAGTCTGGAAGTGATGATGAACGCCTCTGCCCTGGCCTTCATCGTTGCGGGCGCCCGCTGGGCGCAGCCGGATGGACAGATCATGTTCATCCTGGTGATCAGCCTTGCAGCGGCCGAGGCCAGTATTGGCCTGGCGATCCTGCTGCAACTGTATCGCCGCTTCCACACGCTCGATATCGACGCTGCCAGTGAGATGCGCGGATGAACCTGATCTTTCTGACTTTCGTATTCCCTCTGATCGGTTTCCTGCTCCTGTCGTTCTCCCGTGGACGCTGGTCGGAAAACCTCTCGGCGCTGATCGGCGTGGGTTCCATTGGCTTGTCGGCGATTGTCGCTGCCTATGTCATCTGGCAGTTCAACGTCGCACCTCCCGAAGGCGGTCACTACACCTTGGTGCTGTGGCAGTGGATGGCGGTCGAAGGCTTCAAGCCTGACTTCGCCCTCTACGTCGACGGCCTGTCGATCACCATGCTCGGCGTGGTGGTGGGCGTCGGTTTCCTGATCCACCTGTTCGCGTCCTGGTACATGCGCGGTGAAGCGGGCTACTCGCGCTTCTTCTCGTACACCAACCTGTTTATCGCCAGCATGCTGTTCCTGGTGCTCGGCGATAACCTATTGTTCCTGTACTTCGGCTGGGAAGGCGTGGGCCTGTGCTCGTACCTGTTGATCGGTTTCTACTACAGCAATCGCAACAACGGTAACGCCGCACTCAAGGCTTTCATCGTCACCCGCATCGGCGACGTGTTTATGGCCATCGGCCTGTTCATCCTGTTCCAGCAAGTGGGCACGCTGAACATCCAGGAACTGCTGGTGCTGGCACCGCAGAAATTCCAGGTCGGCGACTTCTGGATCACCCTGGCAACCCTGATGCTGCTGGGTGGTGCAGTCGGTAAATCGGCGCAACTGCCACTGCAAACCTGGCTCGCGGACGCGATGGCCGGCCCGACCCCGGTGTCGGCACTGATCCACGCCGCAACCATGGTCACCGCCGGTGTCTACCTGATCGCCCGTACTCACGGCCTGTTCACCCTGGCGCCGGAAATCCTGCACCTGGTGGGCATCGTCGGTGGCGTGACTCTGGTTCTCGCAGGCTTCGCCGCGCTGGTACAAACCGACATCAAACGTATCCTCGCCTATTCGACCATGAGCCAGATCGGCTACATGTTCCTGGCGCTGGGCGTGGGTGCATGGGATGGCGCGATCTTCCACCTGATGACCCACGCCTTCTTCAAGGCCCTGCTGTTCCTTGCTTCCGGTGCGGTGATCGTTGCCTGCCACCACGAGCAGAACATCTTCAAGATGGGCGGTCTGTGGAAGAAACTGCCACTGGCCTACGCCAGCTTCATCGTCGGTGGTGCTGCGCTGGCCGCTCTGCCTCTGGTCACCGCGGGCTTCTACTCCAAGGACGAAATCCTCTGGGAAGCGTTTGCCAGCGGTAACCACGGTCTGCTCTACGCAGGTCTGGTCGGTGCGTTCATGACTTCGCTGTACACCTTCCGCCTGATCTTCATCACGTTCCACGGTGAAGCCAAGACCGAAGCCCACGCCGGTCACGGCATCGCTCACTGGCTGCCGCTGTCGGTGCTGATCGTGTTGTCGACTTTCGTCGGTGCCATGATCGTGCCGCCGCTGCACGGCGTTCTGCCAGAAAGCGTTGGCCATGCCGGCGGCGAAGCCAAGCACAGTCTGGAAATCGCCTCGGGCGCCATCGCCCTGGCCGGTATCCTGCTGGCGGCCCTGCTGTTCCTCGGCAAGCGTCGCTTCGTCACGGCGATCGCCAACAGCGGCATCGGCCGTTTCCTTTCGGCCTGGTGGTTCGCTGCCTGGGGCTTCGACTGGATCTACGACAAACTGTTCGTCAAGCCGTACCTTGCGATCAGCCATGTACTGCGCAAAGACCCGCTCGACCAGACCATCGGTCTGATCCCGCGTATGGCCAAGGGTGGTCACACCGCCCTGAGCCGCACCGAGACCGGTCAACTGCGTTGGTACGCTGCTTCGATGGCTGCGGGTGCCGTGCTGGTGATCGGCGCCATCGTGCTGGTAGCGGTCTGATATGAACCTTGCGAATTTGCGAAAGGAAACGAGCCCGTCATGATTCTGCCTTGGCTAATCCTGATCCCCTTCATCGGCGGCCTGCTGTGCTGGATGGCTGAGCGCTTCGGCGCCACCCTCCCGCGCTGGATTGCGCTGTTGACCATGACCCTGGAACTCGCACTCGGCCTCTGGCTGTGGGCCCACGGTGACTATTCATTCGCACCGGCGCCGGGCGCCGATCCGACCTGGGCGCTTGAGTTCAAGCATGTCTGGATCCAGCGTTTCGGCATCAACGTGCACCTGGCCCTCGACGGCCTGTCGCTGTTGATGATCCTGCTGACCGGTCTGCTGGGTATCCTCTCGGTACTCTGCTCGTGGAAAGAGATTCAACGTCACGTTGGTTTCTTCCACCTGAACCTGATGTGGATCCTGGGCGGTGTGGTCGGCGTGTTCCTCGCCCTCGACCTGTTCATGTTCTTCTTCTTCTGGGAAATGATGCTGGTGCCGATGTACTTCCTCATCGCGCTCTGGGGTCACAGTTCTTCGGACGGCAAGAAAACCCGGATCTACGCAGCGACCAAGTTCTTCATCTTCACTCAGGCTTCCGGCCTGATCATGCTGGTGGCGATCCTCGGTCTGGTGCTGGTCAACTTCAACAACACTGGCGTGATTACCTTCAACTACGCCGACCTGTTGAAAACCAAGATGTCGATGACCACCGAGTACATCCTGATGCTCGGCTTCTTCATCGCCTTCGCGGTCAAGCTGCCAGTGGTTCCGTTCCACTCCTGGCTGCCTGACGCTCACGCCCAGGCGCCGACTGCCGGTTCCGTCGACCTCGCCGGTATCCTGCTGAAAACCGCGGCCTACGGCCTGCTGCGTTTCGCCCTGCCGCTGTTCCCGAACGCTTCGGCCGAGTTTGCGCCGATCGCCATGACCCTGGGTCTGATCGGGATCTTCTACGGCGCGTTCCTCGCGTTCGCCCAGACCGACATCAAGCGTCTGATCGCCTTCTCTTCCGTTTCCCACATGGGCTTCGTGTTGATCGGCATCTACTCCGGCAGCCAACTGGCGCTGCAAGGTGCAGTGATCCAGATGCTCGCGCACGGTCTGTCGGCAGCGGCACTGTTTATCCTCAGCGGTCAGTTGTACGAGCGTCTGCACACTCGCGACATGCGTGAGATGGGTGGCCTGTGGTCGCGCATCGCCTACCTGCCGGCCATCAGCCTGTTCTTCGCTGCGGCGTCGCTGGGCTTGCCGGGTACCGGTAATTTCGTCGGCGAGTTCCTGATCCTGATCGGTTCCTTCGCCAGCGCTCCATGGGTCACGGCGATTGCCACGTCCGGTCTGGTGTTCGGTTCGGTCTACTCGCTGATCATGATCCACCGTGCCTACTTCGGCCCGTCGAAATCCGACGCGGTGCTGCATGGCATGGACGCGCGCGAACTGATCATGGTGCTCGGTCTGGCGGTGCTGCTGATTTACCTCGGCGTCTACCCGCAACCGTTCCTCGACACCTCTGCCGCCACCATGCATGGCGTGCAGCAGTGGCTCGGCACCGCCTTCTCTCAACTCGCTTCGGCCCGGTAAGAGCGCTATGGAATTCACGATTCAACACTTTATTGCGCTTGCGCCACTGTTGATCACCAGCCTCACCATTATCGTGGTGATGCTGGCAATCGCCTGGCGCCGCAACCACTCGCAGACCTTCCTGATTTCGGTGGCGGGTCTGAACCTGGCCCTGCTGTCGATCCTGCCGGCCCTGAAAGTCGCGCCTCTGGCCGTGACCCCATTGCTGCAGATCGATGCCTTCGCCTGCCTGTACATGGCGATGATCCTGGTTGCCACCCTCGCCTGCGTCACCCTCGCCCACGCCTACCTCGGTGATGGCGGTTCGGGTTACCCGGGCAACCGCGAAGAACTGTACCTGCTGATCCTGATGGCCGCCGCCGGTGGTCTGGTCCTGGTCAGCGCGCAACATCTGGCCGGTTTGTTCATCGGTCTGGAATTGCTCTCGGTACCGGTCTACGGTCTGGTGGCTTACGCCTTCTTCAACAAGCGTTCGCTGGAAGCCGGCATCAAGTACATGGTGCTGTCGGCCGCCGGTTCCGCGTTCCTGCTGTTCGGTATGGCGCTGCTGTACGCCGACGCCGGTTCGCTGAGCTTCGTCGGCATCGGTCAGGCCCTGGCCGCGACCGGTCTGCCTAGCCCGCTGGCGCAACTGGGCCTGGGCATGATGCTGATCGGTCTGGCGTTCAAGCTGTCGCTGGTTCCGTTCCACTTGTGGACGCCGGACGTTTACGAAGGTGCTCCGGCACCGGTGGCGGCGTTCCTCGCGACCGCTTCGAAGGTTGCCGTGTTTGCGGTGATGGTGCGTCTGTTCCAGCTCTCCCCTGCCGCCAGCAGTGGTGTACTGAGCGACGTGCTCAGCGTGATCGCAGTTGCCTCGATCCTGTTCGGTAACCTGCTGGCCCTGACCCAGAGCAACCTCAAGCGTCTGCTCGGTTATTCGTCCATCGCGCACTTCGGCTATCTGCTGATCGCACTGGTGGCGAGCAAGGGTCTGGCGGTGGAAGCCATCGGCGTGTACCTGGTCACCTATGTGATCACCAGCCTCGGCGCGTTCGGCGTGATCACCCTGATGTCCTCGCCGTACAACGGCCGCGACGCTGACGCGCTGTACGAGTACCGCGGCCTGTTCTGGCGCCGTCCGTACCTGACCGCCGTGCTGACTGTGATGATGCTGTCCCTGGCCGGTATTCCGCTGACCGCTGGCTTCATCGGCAAGTTCTACATCATCGCCAGCGGCGTCGAAACGCGTCAGTGGTGGCTGGTCGGCGCACTGGTGCTGGGCAGCGCCATCGGCGTCTTCTACTACCTGCGCGTGATGGTCACCCTGTACCTGATCGAGCCAAACCTGCGTCGCCACGACGCCCAGCTGCACTGGGAACAGAAGGCAGGTGGCGTGATGCTGCTGGCCATCGCCCTGGTCGCGTTCTTCCTGGGTGTGTATCCGCAGCCGTTGCTGGTGCTGGTACAACAGGCGGGGCTGGCGGGCTGATTGCCTGGCTGGGCTGGCTGAAAATGAAAACGGCCCCCTCGGGTGCGTTTTTTGTTTGTTCCCGGGTGCATCGCAAACCCTTGTAGAAATGGGCCTGCTCGCGATGGTGTCATGTCAGTTGAAAATCCGCCGTCTGACCCAGCGCTTTCGCGAGCAGGCTCGCTCCCACATTGGATCAGTGCTACTCAAGATCGGTGGCACCAAAAATCCCTGTGGGAGCGAGCCTGCTCGCGAAAGCGGCAGATCAGGCAGCAAAAAAAACGGCACCTTCCGGTGCCGTTCGCCTTTCACACTTCCATTATCACTTACGCGCATCCGCCCACGATTTCAGCAGTTCGCTATAGCTCACGGTTTCGCCCTTCGGCTTCTCGTTCGCCAGTTTCGGTTTCGGTGCGCCCGGCTGGTCGAACCAGTATTGCGCGTCGCGCTCCGGGTTCATCTTCGGCGCGCAAGTGGCCTGGGCCTTGGAGCGTTCGAGACGGGTCATGATCGCGTCCTGATCCTTGGCCAAACCATCAAGCGCCTGTTGCGGGGTCTTCTCGCCGCTGGCGGCTTCGGCGATGTGGCTCCACCACAGTTGCGCCAGACGCGGATAGTCCGGCACGTTGGTGCCGGTCGGGGTCCATTGGACGCGGGCCGGGCTGCGGTAGAACTCGACCAGACCACCGAGTTTCGGCGCCAGATCGGTCATCGCTTGCGAATTGATGTCCGACTCGCGAATCGGCGTCAGGCCGACGATGGTTTTCTTCAGCGACACGGTTTTCGAGGTGACGAACTGCGCGTACAGCCAGGCCGCCAGTTTCTGTTTCTCAGGCGTGGACTTCATGAATGTCCACGAGCCCACGTCCTGATAGCCGAGCTTCATGCCCTCCTCCCAATACGGCCCGCGTGGCGATGGCGCCATCCGCCATTTCGGCGTGCCGTCGGCGTTGACCACCGGCAGGCCCGGTTTGGTCATGTCGGCGGTGAACGCGGTGTACCAGAAAATCTGCTGGGCGATGTTGCCCTGCGACGGCACCGGACCGGACTCGGAGAAAGTCATGCCGGCCGCTTCCGGTGGCGCGTATTTCTTCAGCCAGTCGACGTATTTGGTGGTGGCGAACACTGCCGCCGGGCCGTTGGTGTCGCCGCCACGGGTCACGCTGGAGCCGACCGGGTGGCAGTCTTCGACGCGGATGCCCCACTCGTCCACCGGCAAGCCATTGGGGATGCCCTTGTCGCCGCCACCGGCCATGGAGAACCAGGCATCGGTGAAGCGCCAGCCCAGCGACGGATCTTTCTTGCCGTAATCCATGTGGCCGTAGACGCGTTTGCCGTCGATTTCCTTGACGTCTTCGCTGAAGAATTTGGCAATGTCTTCATAGGCCGACCAGTTCACCGGCACACCCAATTCGTAGCCGTACTTTTCCTTGAACTTGGCTTTCAGGTCGGCGCGCTCGAACCAGTCGGCACGGAACCAGTACAGGTTGGCGAATTGCTGGTCGGGCAATTGGTAGATCTTGCCGTCCGGCGCGGTGGTGAACGAGATGCCGATGAAGTCCTTGATATCGAGGGTCGGCGAGGTGAAGTTCTTGCCCTCGTTGGCCATCAGGTCGGTGATCGATTCGGTCTTGCCGTAGCGAAAGTGCGTGCCGATCAGGTCGGAGTCGTTGACCCAGCCGTCATAGATATTCTTGTCCGACTGCATCACCGTCTGCATTTTCTCGACCACGTCGCCTTCCTGCAGCAGGTCGTGGGTGAGCTTGATCCCGGTGATTTCGCTGAAGGCCTTGGCCAGCACCTTGGACTCGTATTCGTGGGTGGTCAGGGTCTCGGAAACGACCTTGATGTCCATGCCGCGAAACGGCTCGGCCGCCTTGATGAACCACTTCAATTCTTCGAGCTGCTGTTCGGCCGTCAGGGTCGAGGGCTTGAACTCGCTGCCGATCCATTTTTTCGCCGCATCCTCATAGGCGTCTGCCCAGGCAGATGCGCTCAAACCGCTGAGTGCCAGCATGGCTGCCAATGAAATGCTATGTCGCAGCTTATTGTTTTTATCGAACATAGAGACCTCCTGTTTAAGTTGTGGAGCCGCGTTGCCGAACGATTCGACTAGCCCCAACGCATCACAGCCAACAGCCACACCAGGGACAACGCGGACGCCACCCAGATGCTCCAGTCGGTGACGCCGATTACCAGCGAGTGCAGGTAGGCGCTGCCGAGAAGACCGATAAACAAGCGATCGCCACGGGTGGTGGCAATCGGCAGAAACCCGCGCCGCAGAATGCTCGGCGAGCGCAATTCCCAGGTGGTCATGCCCACCAGAATCAGACCGATGCCGATGAAGAACGCGGCGGTCGGTGTCGTCCAGCTCATCCATTCCATCATCTGTTCCTCAGACTCGGCCGAGGGCAAAGCCCTTGGCCACGTGGTTGCGCACAAACCAGATCACCAGCATGCCCGGGAGGATGGTCAACACCCCCGCCGCTGCCAGCACGCCCCAATCGATCCCCGACGCCGACACCGTGCGCGTCATCACCGCGGCAATCGGCTTGGCGTTGACCGAGGTCAGCGTGCGCGCCAGCAGCAGCTCGACCCAGGAAAACATGAAGCAGAAAAACGCCGTGACACCGATGCCGGAACCGATCAACGGGATGAAAATCTTCACGAAGAACTTGGGGAAACTGTAGCCATCGATGTAGGCCGTTTCGTCGATCTCCTTGGGCACCCCGGACATGAAGCCTTCAAGAATCCACACCGCCAGCGGCACGTTGAACAAGCAATGCGCCAAGGCCACGGCGATGTGCGTGTCGAACAGGCCGATCGACGAATACAACTGGAAAAACGGCAGCAAGAACACCGCCGGCGGCGCCATGCGATTGGTCAGCAGCCAGAAGAACAGATGCTTGTCGCCGAGGAAACGATAGCGCGAAAACGCGTAAGCCGCCGGTAGCGCCACACTCAGCGAAATTACGGTGTTGAGGCTGACGTAATACAGCGAGTTCAAATAGCCGGTGTACCAGCTCGGATCGGTGAAGATCACCTTGTAGTTCGCTAGCGTGAAATCCTGTGGGAAAAGCGTCAGGCCGCCGAGGATTTCGGTGTTGCTCTTGAACGACATGTTCAGCAACCAGTAGATCGGCACCAGCAGGAACAGGATGTACACCAGCAACGGAATAAGCTTTTTCTTGCTCATGGCCGGGCCTCAGCGGTTGGCGTCGGAGTGCGTCATGGCGGTATAGAACAGCCACGACACCAACAGGATGATCAGGAAGTACACCAGCGAAAACGCCGCTGCCGGACCGAGGTCGAATTGCCCTACGGCCATCTGCGTCAAGGTCTGACTCAAGAAAGTCGTGGCATTACCCGGCCCGCCGCCGGTGAGCACGAACGGCTCGGTGTAGATCATGAAACTGTCCATGAAGCGCAGCATCACCGCGATCAGCAGCACGCTTTTCAGCTTGGGCAACTGAATATGGCGGAACACCGCCCAGGCCGAGGCGCGATCGATGCGCGCGGCCTGGTAATAGACGTCGGGAATTGCTCGCAAACCGGAGAAACACAGCAGCGCGACCAGCGAAGTCCAGTGCCAGACGTCCATCACCAGCACGGTCACCCAGGCGTCCATGGTGTTGGCCGCGTAGTTGTAGCTGATGCCCAGCGCATTGAGGCTGGAACCGAGCAGGCCAATGTCGGCGCGGCCGAAGATCTGCCAGATGGTGCCGACCACGTTCCACGGAATCAGTAGCGGAATCGCCAGAATGATCAGCACCACCGAGGACCAGCGGCCCTTGGTCGGCATGGTCAGGGCGACGGCGATGCCCAGCGGGATCTCGATCAACAGTACGCAGGCCGAATAGATGAATTGGCGCAGCAGCGAATCATGCAGACGCGGGTCGAGCAGCACTTGCTTGTACCAGTCGGCGCCGACGAAGTAGCGGCTGGACTGGTCGAAGATGTCCTGCACGGAGTAGTTGACCACGGTCATCATCGGGATCACCGCACTGAACGCCACCAGCAGGAACACCGGCAGCACCAGCCACCAGGCTTTATTGTTCTGCACCTTGTTCATGGCTGCGCCTCCTCGTCACTGACTTCCAGGAGAAATTCATCGGCATAGACCATCAACCACTGCGCCGGGAAACTGATGTACGCCGTACCCTGCGGCACCGGTTTGTCTTCGGCCAGACGTACCTTCAACGGTGCGCCGTCGAGGTTGAGGGTCATGATCTTGTAGGTGCCCAGGTCTTCGACGTGTACGACTTTTGCCTGCATTGCGTCGTCAAACGGCTCATCCCACACATGAATGAACTCGGGACGGATGCCGACCTTGAGATTTTTCCACTGGCCGTGCTCGATATGGCGCTGCAAAGCGTCGGACAACGGCAGGTGCGTCGAGGCGAAACCGACGCCACCGGGCTGCGGCTGCACCTCGATCAGATTCATCCCCGGGCTGCCGATGAAATAGCCGACAAAGGTGTGGCTCGGCCGCTCGAACAATTCCCGTGGCGTACCGAACTGGACGATCTGGCCGCCGTACATCACCGCGATCTTGTCGGCGAACGTCGAGGCTTCCAGTTGATCGTGGGTGACGTAGACCATGGTGATGTTGAACTGCTCGTGGATCTGTTTGAGCTTGCGCCGCAGTTTCCACTTCAGGTGCGGGTCGATCACCGTCAGCGGCTCGTCGAACAGGATTGCCGAAACGTCATCGCGTACAAGGCCACGGCCCATGGAGACTTTCTGCTTTTCGTCGGCAGTGAGGTTGCGCGCTTTCTTGCTCAGCAGATTCTGCAGGTCGAGCACTTCGGCAATTTCCTGCACCTTGCTGTGCACTTTCGCCTCGGCCATGCCCTGATTTCGCAGGGGGAAGGCAAGGTTATCGAACACGGTCATGGTGTCGTAGACCACCGGGAACTGGAAAACCTGGGCGATGTTGCGCTTCTCCGGGGTCAGGTCGTTGACCGCTTTGCCGTCAAACAACACATGGCCCTGTGACGGGCTGAGCAGGCCGGAAATGATGTTGAGCAAGGTCGACTTGCCGCAACCGGACGGGCCGAGCAAGGCGTAGGCGCCGCCCTGCTCCCAGACGTGATCCATCTCGCGGATCGCATAGTCTTCAGCGCCGCTGGGGGTTTTGCTGTAGCTGTGGGCGAGGTGCTGCAAACGGATTTCGGCCATCAGGCAACCCTCGCGACACGCCGGCCCGGTGCTTGCACCAGACGGCCCTGCGCATCGAAAACGAACAGTTTGTGGGTCGGGATATAGATGCGGATCGGCGCATCGACGTCGTATTCGTGAACGCCCGGCAAGTGCAGCACCAGCAGGAAATGCTCGTTGCGCACGTGCAGGAAGGTTTCCGAACCGCTGATCTCGGCGACCTCGACGGTCACCGCCAGTTCGAGATCGTCATCGTTGCTCGGCACCAGCGAGATATGGCTGGGGCGCACGCCAAAACGGAATTCGCCCTCGCCCACCGGCCGCAGATCGACGTTCAACGGGAAATGGACGAAGTTGGCAAAACTGACTTCGTTGCCGGCAATGCGCCCCGGCATCAGGTTGATCGGCGGCTCGGAGAACAATTCAGCGGCGAGTACCGATTGCGGCTGGTGATAGACCTCGGTCGACGGCCCGCTCTGGATCACCCGGCCTTCGTGCAGGATGGTGGTGGTGCCGCCGAGGGCCAGTGCTTCGTTGGGCTCAGTAGTGGCGTAGATGGCGATGGTGTGGCGGGCCTTGAACAGCTCGCGCATTTCCTGACGCAGCTCTTCGCGCAGCTTGTAGTCGAGGTTGACCAGCGGCTCGTCGAAGAGGATCAGTTCGGCATCCTTGACCAGTGCGCGGGCCATGGCCGTGCGCTGTTGCTGTCCGCCGGAGAGTTCCAGCGGGTAGCGCTGCAGGAACTTCTCGATGCGCAGCATGCGTGCGGTTTCCTGCACCTTGCTGTGGATGATTTCTTTGGAAATGCCGGCCTGACGCAGTGGCGAGGCGATGTTCTCGAACACCGTCATGGTCGGGTAATTGATGAACTGCTGATAGACCATCGACACGTTGCGCAAACGCACCGGACGCTGGGTGACGTCGACGCCGTTCATCAACACGCGGCCGCTGTCGGGCTTGTCGAGGCCGGCCATCAGGCGCATGAGACTGGTCTTGCCGGACAGGGTGCGCCCGAGCAGAACGTTGAAGGATCCGGGTTCGAATTTCAGGCACGCATCGTCGATCCAGATCTGGCCCTCGACGGTGCGGCTGACGTGCTCCAGGGTGAGTGACATGGCTCGGCCTTTGTTATTTTTGGAGTCAAGCGACCGGAGCAACAGAGCGACATTCGTGCCAGAAATGGCAAGTGTCTGATTTGCCGTGAAAATCGCTGATTACCCGAGGAAGTGGCGTTCACAGCTGAACACTTTTGAACAGTCGGGGTGATTGACAATGAACAATAGTGAACAACACTCTATGCACCCGCATTCGATGATCGCTGCCGGTCAATTGTAGGAGTGAGCCTGCTCGCGATAGCGGTGTGTCAGCCGATGACAATATGTCTGAAAGACCGCTATCGCGAGCAGGCTCACTCCTACAGGGGATCTGCGTCGGATTCGAAACGGGTTCATAACAATAATAAAATCGCTGCACTCAGAGGCTCGCCCCCATGGCCGCACCTGCTTCGCCGCTGTCCCACGACGCGATCGTCCAGACCTCCTGGCAACGTTGCCGCGCGTTCGGCCTCGACCACCAGAGCACCCCGGCCTTCGATCAGTTGCCCGCCGCCGGCATTGCGCAGTTGCTAGACAGTCATCATTCGCTGGTGCAGACCACGCACCAGGAAGTCCTGCCCTACTACGAAAACATCCTCAGCAATTCCAACTGCCTGATCATGCTCGCCGACAACCAGGGCCAGGTGCTGACCTCGTGGGGCACGCAGCGCTTTATCGAACCGACTCTGGCCCGGGGTTTTCAGGCCGGGGCGAGCTGGATGGAACGCAGCAGCGGCACCAATGCGATCGGCACCGCACTGGCCTGTGAGCAGGCGGTGCACATCGAACACGATGAACACTTCCTCAAGGCCAACCGTTTCATGACCGGCTCCGCTGCGCCGATTTTCGACGCCGAGCGCAAGGTCATCGCCGTGCTCGATGTGTCCAGCGACAGCTACCTGCCGCCCTCGCACACCCTGGGCATGGTCAAGATGATGAGCCAGACGGTGGAGAACCGGCTGATCCTCAACCTGTTCCATGGCCAGCACTTTCAGCTCACCTTCAACACCGGCTTGAACAACCTCGACAGCCAATGGGCCGGGTTGCTGATTTTCGATGAGAGCGGCCAGGTGCTCTCGGCCAATCGCCGCGCCGACAATCTGCTTGGTGTGCGTCTGTCACGGGTCAGCGTCGAGAGCCTGTTCAAGGTGTCGCTGCTGGAGCTGATCAATCAGCCCGAAGGGATGCCGTTTGCTTTGCAGACTTCCGGGCGCAACCGTTTTCAATGTTTGTTGAAACGGCCGAAACAGGCGCCGGTGCAAGCGCGGGTGTTTGTCGCCGAGGACCAGCCTGCGCCAGCCAGTGTAATCAGCCTCAATACTCTGCATTTCGGCGACAGCCGCGTGGAAAAAGCCGTGCGTCAGGCCGAGCGCTTGCTTGAGAAAGACATTCCTTTGCTGATCCATGGCGAAACCGGCGTCGGCAAGGAAGTATTCGTCAAAGCCCTGCATCAGGCCAGCTCGCGGAGTAGACAGGCGTTCATCGCGGTGAACTGCGCAGCCATCCCCGCCGAACTGGTGGAGTCGGAATTGTTCGGCTACGAGAAAGGCGCTTTCACCGGCGCCAATCAGAAAGGCAGCATCGGCCTGATCCGCAAGGCAGACAAAGGCACGCTGTTTCTCGACGAGATCGGCGATATGCCGCTGCCGACCCAGGCGCGCTTGTTGCGGGTGTTGCAGGAACGTTGCGTGCAACCGGTGGGCAGCAGCGAGTTGTTCGCGGTTGATCTGCGAATTATCTCCGCGACCAACCGATCGTTGCGCGAGCAGGTGCAACTGGGCCGTTTCCGCGAGGATTTGTACTACCGCATCGGTGGTCTGACCCTGGAGCTGCCGCCGTTACGCGAGCGCAGTGACAAGCAGGCGCTGTTCAAACGGCTGTGGGAGCAGCATCGCGAGCCGACGCAATGGGCGGGGTTGAGCCCGGAGGTGTTGGAGCTCTTCGAGAAGCATCCGTGGCCGGGGAATCTGCGTCAGGTCAGCAGTGTGATGCAGGTGGCGCTGGCCATGGCCGAGGAACAACCGGTGCGGCCGGAGCATTTGCCGGATGATTTTTTTGTCGATCTGGAGATGGAGCCGGTGGAGAGCGCGGCGCCGTTGGGGCTGGATTTGAATGATATCGAGGCGTTGAATCGCGAGTTGAAAGCGGCCGGGGGGAATATTTCGCACCTGGCGCGGCGGTTGGGGGTGAGTCGGAATACGCTTTACAAGCGGTTGCGGCAGATTGGCAACTGAGTACACCCCTTCCCCTCACCCCAGCCCTCTCCCCGAGGAGAGGGGGCCGATTGGGGGATATTCGAGAGAAACGCCGACCTGATCTGGCTTCACCGAATCCATAATCGACCCGATCGTTCAGGTCGGCGTGTCCCCTCACTCCTCTCCCCGAGGAGAGGGGGCCGATTGGGGATATTCGAGAGAAACGCCGACCTGATCTGGCTTCACCGAATCCATAATCGACCCGATCGTTCAGGTCGGCGTATAGCAAAAGACACGTCGGTCAGTCCCCTCTCCCTCCGGGAGAGGGTTAGGGTGAGGGGCTTTTGGCTTTTGGCTTCTTGCTCAGTCAGCCAGACGCCAGGTCGTCCCGCCCTTGCCGTCTTCCAGCACAACGCCCATCGCCGTGAGCTGATCACGGATACGATCGGACTCAGCCCAATCCTTACCCGCCCGCGCTGCCAGACGCGCGGCAATCAGTGCGTCCACTTCAGCCGCATCGACACGCCCATCAGCGCCCGCCTGCAGGAAGTCATCGGCCTCAAGCTGCAACACGCCCAAAACGCTGGCCAGCTCTTTCAGACGTGCCGCCAGACCCGCCGCCGCATCGAGATCGCTCTCACGCAAACGGTTGATCTCGCGCACCATTTCGAACAGCACGGCGCAGGCCTCGGGGGTGCCGAAGTCGTCGTTCATCACCGTGGTGAAACGCTCGACGAACGCTTCGCCGCCCGCCGGCGCCACGGACGGCAGGCCTTTCAGCGCGTGGTAGAAACGCTCCAGTGCGCCCTTGGCGTCCTTGAGGTTGTCTTCCGAATAGTTGATCGCGCTGCGGTAGTGGCTCGACACCAGCAGGTAACGCACGACTTCCGGGTGGTATTTGTCGAGCACGTCGCGGATGGTGAAGAAGTTGTTCAGGGACTTGGACATCTTCTCGCCATTGATACGGATCATTCCGCAATGCATCCACGCGTTGGCGTAGGTCTTGCCGGTGGCCGCTTCGCTCTGGGCGATTTCGTTTTCGTGGTGCGGGAACTCCAGATCGCTGCCGCCGCCATGAATGTCGAAAGTCTCACCGAGGCAGCAGGTCGACATCACCGAGCACTCGATGTGCCAGCCCGGACGCCCGGCGCCCCATGGCGATTCCCAGCTCGGCTCGCCCGGCTTGGCAGCTTTCCACAGGACGAAATCGAGCGGGTCTTGCTTCGACTCGTCGACTTCGATGCGTGCGCCGATGCGCAGGTCTTCGATCTTCTTGCGCGACAGCTTGCCGTAGCCCATGAATTTGGCGACGCGGTAGTACACGTCGCCGTTGCCCGGGGCGTAAGCGTAGCCCTTGTCAATCAGGGTCTGGATCATCGCGTGCATGCCGGCGATGTGATCGGTGGCGCGCGGTTCCATGTCCGGCTTCTGGATATTCAGGCGCGCTTCGTCTTCGTGCATCGCGGCGATCATGCGCTCGGTCAGCGCTTCGAACGATTCACCGTTCTCGCGGGCGCGATTGATGATCTTGTCGTCGATGTCGGTGATGTTGCGCACGTAGGTCAGGTCATAACCGCTGAAGCGCAACCAGCGCGTCACCAGGTCGAACGCGACCATGCTGCGGCCGTGGCCGAGGTGGCAGTAGTCGTACACGGTCATCCCGCAGACGTACATGCGCACCTTGTTGCCATCCAGCGGCTTGAAGACTTCTTTGCTCTTGGTGAGCGTGTTGTAGATCGTTAGCACGTTAGTTCCTTGACTCACTCACTGGCCCCACGAATCACGCAGGGTCACGGTACGGTTGAATACCGGCTGACCGGGTTTCGAGTCCTTGAGATCCGCGACGAAGTAGCCTTCGCGTTCGAACTGGAAACGGTCTTCCGGCTGTGCGTTGCCGAGCGATGGCTCGGCGCGACAACCGGTCAGCACTTGCAGCGAGTCAGGGTTGATGTTGTCGAGGAAGCTGGCGCTGTCTTCGGCCTTTTCCGGGTTCGGCGAACGGAACAGGCGATCGTACAGACGTACTTCGCACTCGACGCTGGCGGCGGCCGGCACCCAGTGAATCACGCCCTTGACCTTGCGCCCTTCCGGGTTCTTGCCGAGGGTGTCCGGGTCGTACGAGCAACGCAGTTCGACGATATTGCCGTCGGCGTCCTTGATCGCTTCGTCGGCACGGATCACGTAGCTGCCGCGCAGACGCACTTCACCGGCCGGTTCCAGGCGCTTGTAGCCCTTCGGCGGCTCTTCCATGAAGTCTTCGCGGTCGATGTAGATTTCCCGGGCGAACGGCAGCGCGCGCACGCCCATGTCTTCTTTCGGGTGGCGTGGCAGTTCGAGGTTTTCGACCTGGCCTTCCGGGTAGTTGGTGATGACCACTTTCAGCGGACGCAGCACGCACATCGCGCGCGGTGCGCTGTGGTCGAGGTCGTCGCGGATGCTGAATTCAAGCATGCCGAAGTCGACCACGCCGTCGGAACGGTTGGTGCCGATCATTTCGCAGAAGTTGCGGATCGATTTCGGCGTGTAGCCACGGCGGCGGAAGCCCGACAGCGTGGACATGCGCGGATCGTCCCAGCCATTGACGTGCTTCTCGTCAACCAGTTGCTTGAGCTTGCGCTTGCTGGTGATCGTGTAGTTAAGGTTCAGGCGGCTGAACTCGTACTGGCGCGGGTTCGCCGGCACCGGCAGGTTGTCCAGGAACCACTCGTACAGCGGACGATGGCTTTCGAACTCGAGGGTGCAGATCGAATGGGTGATGCCTTCGATGGCGTCCGACTGGCCGTGGGTGAAGTCGTAGTTCGGGTAGATGCACCACTTGTCACCGGTCTGGTGGTGATGAGCGTGGCGGATGCGATACATGATCGGGTCGCGCAGGTTCATGTTCGGCGAAGCCATGTCGATCTTCGCGCGCAGCACGCGGGCGCCGTCGGCGAACTCACCGGCCTTCATGCGCGCGAACAGGTCGAGGTTCTCTTCCACGGTGCGGTCGCGGAACGGGCTGTTCTTGCCCGGCTCGGTCAGGCTGCCACGGTACTCCTTGGCCTGCTCCGGAGTCAGGTCGTCGACGTAGGCCTTGCCGGCCTTGATCAGCTCGACGGCCCAGTCGTGCAACTGGTCGAAATACTGCGAGGCGTAGCGCACTTCACCGGACCATTCGAAGCCCAGCCATTTGACGTCGCTTTCGATCGCGCCGATGTATTCCTGATCTTCCTTGGCCGGGTTGGTGTCGTCGAAACGCAGGTGCGTGACGCCACCGAACTCCTGGGCCAGACCGAAGTTGACGCAGATCGACTTGGCGTGGCCGATGTGCAGGTAGCCGTTGGGCTCCGGTGGGAAGCGAGTCACGATCTGGGTGTGCTTGCCCGAGTCCAGGTCTGCCTGGATGATCGGCCGCAGGAAGTTGACCGGCACGGCAGGGCCGGACTTGGCATTCGAGGTAGGGTCGACAGTGGGCTTGCTCATAGGATCCTTGACGTACAGGTGCGCGGCCGCAAAGAGGGGCCAGACAAAACAAAGCCGCTATCATAGCCGATGCTGTCAAGGGCCTGACAGAGCAGGCCCGATAAAGGCATGCATTTAATCGCCGGGAAATGAAAAACCGCCTCGAAATTCGCGCCTGTCACGCTAAACTGCGCACCTTGGCCGAAGCAGGCTGAACCGGTTGTGGGGCTGAAGGTCCCAGAACCACGAATTCCCTATGAAGAGTAATGACCATGACTCAAGTCAAACTGACCACCAACCATGGCGAGATCGTCATCGAACTGAACGCTGAAAAGGCGCCGATCACCGTTGCCAACTTCATCGAGTACGTGAAGGCCGGTCACTACGAAAACACTGTTTTCCACCGCGTCATCGGTAACTTCATGATCCAGGGCGGCGGTTTCGAGCCTGGCATGAAAGAAAAGAAAGACAAGCGCCCAAGCATCCAGAACGAAGCGGACAACGGTCTTTCCAACGACAAATACACCGTCGCCATGGCCCGCACCATGGAGCCGCATTCGGCTTCGGCACAGTTCTTCATCAACGTCGCCGACAACACCTTCCTCAACCACAGCGGCAAGAACGTGCAGGGCTGGGGCTACGCGGTATTCGGTAAAGTCACCCAGGGCACCGACGTTGTCGACAAGATCAAAGGCGTGTCGACCACTTCCAAGGCCGGCCACCAGGACGTACCCGCAGAAGACGTGATCATCGAGAAAGCCGAGATCATCGCAGCGTGATACTGCTGATTTCAGACTTGCATCTGGAAGAGGAGCGCCCGGACATTACCCGGGCGTTTCTGGATTTGCTCGCCGGACGCGCCCGCACCGCGAGTGCGTTGTACATCCTCGGCGACTTCTTCGAGGCGTGGATTGGCGACGACGCCATGACGCCCTTTCAGCGTTCCATCTGCCAGGCCCTGCGCGATTTGAGCGACAGCGGTACGGCGATCTTTCTCATGCACGGCAATCGCGACTTCATGCTCGGCAAGGCCTTCTGCAAACAGGCCGGCTGCACATTGCTGAAGGATCCGAGTGTCGTGCAGTTCTACGGCGAGCCGGTGCTGCTGATGCACGGCGACAGCCTGTGCACCCGCGACGTCGGCTACATGAAGCTGCGCCGCTACCTGCGCAACCCGATCACCCTGTTCATCCTCCGTCATCTGCCGCTGAGCAGCCGCCATAAACTGGCGCGCAAGCTGCGTAGCGAGAGTAAGGCGCAGACGCGGATGAAGGCCAATGACATTGTCGATGTCACGCCTGAGGAAATTCCGCGGATCATGCAGGAATATGGCGTGAACACCCTGATCCACGGCCACACCCACCGTCCGGCGATTCACAAGCTGCAGCTCGGTGAACAGGCGGCGAAGCGGATTGTGCTGGGGGATTGGGATCGTCAGGGTTGGGCGTTGCAGGTGGATGAGAGCGGGTACGCATTGGCCCCGTTCGACTTCGCCCCGCCACTGGCTTTGCCGCACGGCTGAAGGTCGCTACCCCCTCACCCCAGCCCTCTCCCCCAGGGGGGCGAGGGGGAAAGGGAGCCGATCTTCATGCTATTCAAACCTGAGTTCGACTGAAGTCTGGCACGTCGATGTATACCGAACATCCACCGCGGTCAGTCCCCTCTCCCTCCGGGAGAGGGTTAGGGTGAGGGGCTTTTGATCCTGATCTTAGTGCCCCGAAGCGGCCGGCCCGGCTTTGGCGGCAAACGGCGGTTTCGCCAGCCAGACGATCAGAATCAACCCCATGAATCCCCACCCCAGCAGCGTGAAGTAATCCACGGTCGACAACATGTACGCCTGACTCGTGAGGATCTGGTCCATCTGCGCATACGCCGACTGACTCGCCCCGCCCAGCGCGTTCAACGTCTCGCGCGTCGCCGGCTCGAAGGTGCTGATGCTCTCGCTCATGTACGCATGATGCTGATCGGCGCGGCGAATCCAGATCCAGGTGGTCAGCGATGCCGCGAAGCTGCCGCCCAGTGTCCGCAAAAACGTCGCCAGCCCAGCGCCATCGGCAATCTGGCTCGGCGGCAAGTCCGACATCAGAATGCTCAGGGTCGGCATGAAGAACAGCGCCACGCCGATGCCCATGAACAACTGCACCAGCGCGATGTGCTGGAAGTCCACCTCATTGGTGAATCCTGCGCGCATAAAGCAGCTCAAGCCAATCGCCAGAAATGCGAGCCCGGCCAGCAAACGCAGGTCGAACTTGTTCGCGTACTTGCCGACAAACGGCGACAACAGCACCGGCAGAATACCGATCGGCGCCACGGCCAGACCGGCCCAGGTCGCGGTGTAGCCCATTTGCGTCTGCAGCCACTGCGGCAGGATCAGATTGATCCCGAAGAAACCGGCGTAACCCAGCACCAGCACCAGCGTGCCGATGCGGAAGTTGCGATAGGCAAACAGGCGCAGGTTGACCACCGGGTGGCGGTCGGTCATTTCCCAGATCACGAACACCGCCAGCGCCACCACGGAAATCGCCGCGCCGACAATGATGAAGTTCGACTCGAACCAGTCCAGGTCATTGCCTTTGTCGAGGATCACCTGCAATGCGCCGACGCCAATGATCAAGGTGATCAGGCCGACGTAATCCATCGGTTGGCGGCTGGTGACCACCGGCCGTTTCGCCAGTTGCGAACGCACCACCATCACCGCAAAGATGCCGATCGGCACGTTGATGAAGAAGATCCACGGCCAGCTGTAACTGTCGGTGATCCAGCCACCGAGAATCGGACCGGCAATCGGCGCGACCACCGTGACCATCGCCAGCAAGGCCAGGGCCATCCCGCGTTTTGCCGGCGGATAGACCGCGATCAACAGCGTCTGCGTCATCGGATACAGCGGCCCGGCGACCAGGCCTTGCAGCACACGAAAGCCGATCAGCTCGGGCATCGAAGTCGAGATACCGCAGAGAAACGACGCCAGCACAAACAGCATCGTCGCCCACAGAAACAGCTTCACCTCGCCGAAGCGGCGGCTCAGCCAACCGGTCAGCGGCAGCGCGATCGCGTTGCTCACGGCGAACGAAGTGATCACCCAGGTGCCCTGCTCCGAGCTCACCCCGAGGTTGCCGGAAATCGTCGGCAACGCCACGTTGGCGATGGTCGTGTCGAGCACTTGCATGAACGTCGCCAGCGACAGGCCGATGGTGCTGAGCAACAGGCTGGGCGGCGTGAAAGAAGCGTTATTGCTCATTGTGAATCCTATGAAACCTGATGGACACCACACCCCTGTAGGAGTGAGCCTGCTCGCGATAGCGGTGTATCAGCCAAGATATTTGGCTCTGACACACCGCTATCGCGAGCAGGCTCACTCCTACAAGGTCCGTGCAGATCAGCGCTGTGCGGTCTTGCCCGCTGCGGCGCTGTTGTCGTGGATCAGTTGCGCAATCATTGCGTCCGCTTCAGCCAGTTGGCGCTCGTAGACGTTGGTGCTGAACGAGGCTTTTTGCGGCGGTTGCTGGGCCAGCACCGGGCCGCTCTGGTCGTGCAGATTCACTTCGACATTGGTCGACAGACCTACACGCAGCGGGTGTTTGGCCAGCTCTTCGGCATTGATGTGAATGCGCACCGGCACGCGCTGGACGATCTTGATCCAGTTGCCGGTAGCGTTCTGCGCCGGCAGCAAGGCAAACGCGCTGCCGGTACCAGCGCCGAGGCTGTCGACGGTGCCGCTGTATTTCACGTCGCTGCCGTAAATGTCGGCCTCGATATCCACTGGCTGGCCGATGCGCATGTCACGCAGTTGGGTTTCCTTGAAGTTGGCGTCGATCCACAGCTGATCCAGCGGAATCACCGCCATCAGCGCGGTGCCCGGCTGCACGCGCTGACCGAGTTGCACGGTGCGCTTGGCGACATAACCGGTGACCGGCGCGATCAGGGTGCTGCGCGCATTGGTCAGGTAGGCCTGACGCAGATCGGCAGCCGCCGACATCACGTCCGGGTGCGACGAGACCACGGTGTCGTCGACCAGTGCGCTAGTGGTTTTCAGTTGCTGTTTGGCGTTGGCCAGTGCGTTCTGCGCCGAGGTCAGGTCGTCGCGGGCGTGGGACAGTTCTTCCTGGGAAATCGCCCCGCCCTGGGCGAGATTTTTGCGGCGGTTGTAGTTGTCCTGGGCTTTCTGCACTTCGGCCTGCTGCGCGTTGACCTGGGCTTTCATGCCGTCGACGTTGCTGTACAAACCGCGCACCTGACGCACGGTGCGCGCCAGTTTGGCCTTGGCACTTTGCAGGCCGACTTCGGCATCGTTTGGGTCGAAGTTGACCAGCACCTGGCCTTCGTGGACCAGATCACCGTCGTCGGCGCCGATGCTGACCACGGTGCCGGTGACCAGCGGCGTGATCTCCACCACGTTGCCGTTGACGTAGGCATCGTCGGTGCTTTCGTTAAAGCGCCCAATGAATTCGTGATAGGCCCAGACGCCGGCAATGGCGAGCAGGACGACCACGGCGAGGGCCAGCAGCATCACCTTGCGTTTGCGCGGGTTGCCGGTGTCCGGGGTGTTGTCTGGAGCTTGGGTGTTTTCGGCAGTGGCCATGACAAATACCTTGAATTAGTAGTGCGACGAGGCTGGGCTGGCGTTGGCTGCGTTCAGGTTTTCACCCTGAAAGCCGCCGCCCAGCGCTTGCATCAGTTGAATCGACAGGTCGATCTGCTCGGCATTGAGGGTCGCCAGCTGACGCTGGGCCTGGAGCAATTGCTGCTCGATGCTGAGCACGTCCAGGTAGTTGCCGATGCCGGAACCGTAACGCTGGACGACCGTGTTGTAAGAATCCTGAGCGATGTCGGTGGCGTGTTGCTGCGCGCCGATCTGCCGGCCGATATCACGTAACTGGTTGATGGTGTCGCCGACATCGCCGAGCGCTTTCACCAGACTCTTGTTGTATTGCGCCACCGCCAGATCGTAATCGGCGTCGCGCGCATCGAGGCTGGCGCGCAGGCGTCCGCCATCGAAGATCGGCAATGACACGGTCGGCGCAATGCTGAAAAAGCGGCTGGCGGAACCGAACATCGCATCACCCAGCAATGACTCCGCCCCGGCCGAAGCCGACAAGTTGAGGTTGGGGTAGAAGCGGGTTTTCGCCGCGGCGATATCTTTGCTCGCCGCTTCGACACGCCAGCGCGCCGCGACCAGATCCGGGCGGCGGCCGAGCAGTTCCGCCGGCAACACCGACGGCACCGCCACGGCACTGGCTTGCAGGACTTTCGGTCGGGCGATCTCGTTGCCGCGATCAGGGCCTTTGCCGAGCAATACCGCCAAGGCGATTTTCGCGCTGTTCAGGCGTTTTTCCGCGTCGATCAGGCTGGCCTGGGAACTGGCTTCCAGACTCTGGGTTTGCTGGAACTGGTACTGGCTGTCGATCCCCGAACTCAAGCGGCGCTGACTGAGGTCGAGCATTTGCCGGGTGCGCTTGAGGTCCTCGCTGGCGAGGTCGTAAACGATGTGCGCCTGACCGAGATCGCTGTACGCGCGGGCGACGTCAGCGGCGAGGGTAAGCTGGGCGGCCTGACGGTCGACTTCAGCAGCACGGGCCTCACCGAGTGCGGCTTCCCAGGCATCGCGCTGGCCGCCCCACAAGTCGAAGTTGTAATTGAAGCCGGCACTGACATTGCGCACCGTCGCGTAGGCGCCGCCCTGCCCCAACGGATCCTGGTCACGGGCCAGACGCGAACGGCTGACGCCGGCGCTGGCATCGAGGGTCGGATAGCGTTCGGCATCGGCGGCATACGCGGCGGCACTGGCCTGATGGGCGCGGGCTTCGGCGATCTGCATGTCCGGGCTATCGTGCAGGGCTTCGCGGATCAGACCGTCGAGCTGCGGATCGCCGAGGCTGCTCCACCAGTCGCTTTTCGGCCATGCCGCCGGTGACAGGGTCACGCCTTGCAGAGACTGCGCTGTCTTCAACTGCGCCGCGTCGAGGCGCTGGCCTTCGGTGTCGAGGCCGCTGTAGTTGGCGCAACCGGCGAGGATCATCGCCGACAGCACCAGCGTTAGGCTGCTGCGCATGATTTTAGCGTTCATTGTGTTCACCCAAACGCTGGACGGTGATCGGGTCACCGGCGGCCAGGAGGATTTTCTTGAGGATGTATTCGAGGGTCTTCAGCTCGTCGCGGGAGATCGCGCCGGCCAGTTCATTCATCGCATCGGCACCGATGTGCGGCAGGCGATCGGCCAGTTGCTGGCCCTGCTCGGTCAGCTTCAGTTGCACCTGACGCCGGTCACCTTCGCTGCGCTGACGAAGCAGAAAAGCCTTCTGTTCGAGACGATCGAGCATGCGCGTCATCGACCCGCTGTCCAGCGACAGATGCCGGCACAGCTCGGCCGGGGTGTCGACGCCAAACTGGGCCATGATGATAAGCACCTTGAACTGCGCGGCGGTGATGCCGTGGGGTTCCATGTGGGTGTCGATGATCCGGTCCTTGAGCAACGCGGCACGCCCGAGCAACAGGCCGAGGTGGCAGTGTTTGAATTCTTCCGGAGTGAAATGCTTCATGTGTCGACCTGATAACTGCCTAGGCAGTGAATGTATGTCGAGATGTTACTGCTTAGGCAGCGAATGTCAACGCAATAGTTAGGGGGCTTGGTAATTAGTTGCGTTTTATCGATGCAGAGGCGCTGGAATGCATTCCCCTGTAGGAGTGAGCCTGCTCGCGATGGCGTCCTTTCATCCACCATCAATGGCGCGGCTGATGGCCTCATCGCGAGCAGGCTCACTCCCGCAGGGGGGAACGCATTCCAACTGTGGGAGCGAGCCTGCTCGCGAAGGGTGCGACTCGGTTGAATGAGCAGATGCGCTCTAGAAATCCCGCTTGTAGAAAATATCCAGCGAACTCGCGACGCCGCTTGCCGCTTCGACGTACACCTTCTTGCTCAGCTTGTAGCGCAAGGCGATGGTGCTGGCCGGTTCGAAGACGCCGACGCCGTAGCGCAGGCTGAGTTTCTCGGAAATGTTGCCGCTGGCGACGACGCTGGTGTCGTTGCCGCTGCCCTGGGTGTCGAGCTGGAAATCCTCGATGCCCAGATCCTTGGCCAGCCCACTGGTGACCCCGGCGCTGCCCATCAGACCGAGGCCCAGTGCGGCTTGGGCGAGCATGTTGTTGTCTTCGCCGCTGGTGCTCAGCGGACGGCCCAGCACCAGGTACGACAGCGCCTGTTCCTGGCTCATCGCCGGTTCGGAAAAGATCTGCGTGGTCGGCTGTTCGGCGCTGCCGCTCAGGCGAATGCCGGCGATGACGTCGTCGGTCTGGCGGATCGCTTCGATGTCCAGATACGGCTGGTCGATGGGGCCGGCGAACAACAGACGCGCACGCCGTACCGTGAGGCGCTGGCCATAGGCGCGATAGCGGCCGTCGTTGAGCCAGAGTTCGCCACGGGTGTCCATGTTGTCGCCGATGTGCACCTGGCCTTGCAGATTGGCGGTCAGGCCGAAACCGGCGAAGCTCAGCTTCTCCTGACCGACGATCACATCGATGTCCATTTTCATCGCGATCGGCGGTTTGCCCTCCTCGGTCTGCGCGCCAACGATGATGGTGTCGTCGGAGACTTTCACCGTTGATGGTGGCAGCTCGCGCACGGTGATTTCGCCTTTGGGCACCAGCACCTTGCCCGCAACTTTCAGCTCATCGCCGGCCATGGAAATCTTCAGATCCGGGGCCATTTCGAGTTTGGCGTAGGGTTCGACGCTGACGGGCAATTGCGTGCCCTTGAGCGCCAGATCGACCACCAGCGCCTGGCCCCAGGCGACGTTGCCGTTGAGGCTGCCCCGGCCGGTCTTGCCGCTGTTCCAGCCGCCGTCCAGACGCACCGATTCGCCGGCAATCGCCGCGGTCAGTTGCAGGTTCTGCAGCTCCATCGGCAGTTCAGCGCCGGACACTTCGCCGTCGCTGAGCTGCACGGTGCCATTGACCAGCGGCGCGAGCAGGCCGCCGGAGAGCGTGCCGCTGCCGTTGAGCCGGCCGGTGAGTTTTTCCACCATCGGCACAAACGGCCGCGCCACCGACAAATCGAGCCCGGAGAGGCGGAACGAGCCACTCAGCGGTTTGTTTTTCGGCAATGGATTGAGCTGCGCCTGCACCATCAACTCACCAAGTTTGCCGCCGACGAAGTTGAGCTCGGTGTCGACGCGCTTGGGCGTGAGTTTGCTGCTGAGCTTGAGCGTCTGGTACGGAAAATCCAGCCACTGATCCTTGTCGCGCACGCGCAGGGTGCCGCCGCTGGCATCGACACTGACCACGCCGTTCGGGCCGCTGGCCGGCAGGTCCAGTTGCAGATCGGCATTGAGCCGGCCCTGCCAGGCGAAGTCCTTGGGCAGCCATTGCGCGAGGCTTTCGATCGGGAATTGCTTGAGGTGGTAGCGCAGCTTCGGCTCGGGCATCAGGCGCTGGTCTTCACCACACAGGCTCGCATTGCCGGACAGCCAGCAATGCGCGCCGAAATTGATCTGGCCGTCCGCCAGGCGCTCCAGTCTCGCCGGGTTTTGCAGTTTCCAGTCCTGGCCACCGGCCTGAATATCGCCGCTGGCCAAGCGACCGCGCCAGTTGCCCTTGTCCAGATTGCCGTCCAGTCCCAGCGCCAGTTTCAGCTTGGGTCCGAGCAGATCGAGGCTGAGTTTCTGACTCTTGATGTCGCCCTGAGCACTGGCGGTCAGGGTGCCCAGGGAGGTGTCGCCGGTCTGAATGCCGCTGCCTTTGAGATTGATTTTCGCTCGTTGCGCACTGTCGAGGGTGGCGTCGAGGTTGAGGCTTTGCAGGCGATTGTCCTGAAAGGCCAGTTGCGAACCTTGCAGATCGAGCTTGCCCTGTGGCGCCTTCAGCGTTCCAGCGACGTTGACCTGACCGTTGACCTGCCCGCGCAATTGCGGCCATAGCTGCGCGAGACGCGGCAGCTTGATATCGATCTGCCCGCCGAGCTTGTCCTGCAGGCTGCCCTTGCCGCTGATGCTGTTATCGCCGAGGCGGATTTGCAGGGCATTGAGGTTCCACCGCTCGCCCGCGCCGTCAGCCTTGGCTTGCAGAATCGCCGGTTGGCCGCGCAGTTTGCCTTTGAGGTCGAGGTCGGCGCTGAGGCTCAGTCGCTCATTCTTCATCTCGCCTTTGCTCTTCAACGGCCCGGCCAGGGTGCCCGGCAGTTCCGCGACCCAGTACGCCGGGTTGAGCGCCGACAGATCCAGCGCGGTATCCCAGGCGATGCCGTCGGCGAAGCGCACATTGACGTGCCCTTCGGCCCTGCCCTGCCCGGCCTGCATGACCAGTTGCGGCAAGGCGATCTGTTCGAGGCTGCCGCTGAACGGACTGCTCAGGGTGAACGCCCCGGCCGGGCCATCGAGTGCGGCAGCGAAATTGCCGAGGTACTGACCGTCGGTGTAGGACACTTCGCCGGTGAAGGTACGCAAGGCGACTTGTGGCTCGTCGATTTCTGGATAGAGGCGATGCCACGGGAAGTCTTGCCAGTTGATGTTGGCCTGGGCGCTGAGGCCTTTGCTCCAGTCGACATTGCCGGTGAGCTTGAGGCTTTGCTTGTCGCTGGCGTTGAGATCGAGCCCGGCGATTTGCGCGCCGCTGGCGTCGACCTTGCCTTTGAGCAGCAACGCCACCGGCGATTTTTCCGCGGGCAGCGTGGCGTTGCCGAGCAGTTGATAACCGTTTTTCAGGTCGCCTTCGCCGGTCAATACCAACTGGTTGAATTGCAGGGTGTCCGGCAGATCGGCGCTCGGTTTGAACGCGTCGCTGGTGATGCGCAACCTGGCCGGGAGGTTTTCCGCCAGCGCTTGCAGCTCGCCGCTCAATTGGCCGTCGAGGTAGCCACGGCTGTCGGCGTGCAGGTTGAGGGTTTTCAGCAGATCGCCGTCGACTTTCAGTGCCAGGGTCCACGGTTCGCTGCCGGGCGCGGGCAAGGTCAGATCGCCCTGAATGTTCAACGGCCAGTTACCGCTCGGTTGCAGCAGGCCGGACAGGTTCAGGCTGAGTTCGTCACGCTGCAATTTCACGCTGTCGATCTGCAGACCCTGAGTGGTCCAGTGCGCCGCCAGTTGCAAGCCCTTGAGCTGTTCGCTGCCGTTGAACAACAGGCTGCCGACCTCGACATCGCCGAGTTCAATGGCCAGTGGCAATTGCAGATCGGGCAGTTTGATCGGGCCGCTCTCGGTGGTTTCTTCGCTCGGCGGGAATTGCAGAATCACCTGATCGGCCTTGAGCTGATCGATGCACAAGGTCATGCGCGTCAGGCACAGCGGCGACCAGGCAAAGATCGCCCTGTTCAGCTCGACGCGGCTTGTGTCCTGCTGCCACACCAAATGATCGGCGCTCCATTGGCCACCGAGGCGACCCTGGAAATTCTCCACGCTCAAACCCGGCACCAGGCCCAGCGCCCAGCGGCTGCCCGCCTGCGTACCGAGCAGCGCGGCGAGGCTCAAGACGATCAATAAAACCAGCGCCAACAACGTCAGCGCCGTAATTTTCAAACCACGCTTCACAGCTCAGGCCCCATGGAAAAGTGCAGCCGGATGCCGCCGTCGTCGTCCAGCGCATGAGCGAGGTCTAGGCGGATCGGCCCGACCGGCGAGACCCAGCGCACACCTACGCCGACCCCGGTCTTGAGGTCGGGCAGTTCGAGTTTGTTGAAAGAGTTGCCCTGGTCGACGAAGGTCGCGACCCGCCATTTCTCAGCGATCGAATATTGATATTCGACGCTGCCGGCAATCATGTAGCGGCCACCGATGCGGTCGCCGTCGGAGTTTTTCGGCGACAGGCTCTGGTAGTCGTAACCGCGCACGCTCTGATCGCCACCGGCAAAGAAACGCAGCGACGGCGGGATCGAGTTGTAGCCATTGGTGGCGCTGCCGCCAACCTGCACGCGGCCCAGCAAGCGGTGCTTGTCGAAAACAGTGGTCAGGCCTTTGACCTGCGCGGTGCCATATAAGAGGTTGTTGTCCGAACCGAGGCCTTCCTTCGCCACTTTGCTTTCGAAGCTCAGGCGGTAGCCGTTGCGCGGGTCGATGCGGTTGTCGCTTTTGAGGTAGGAATAACTGATGCCGGGCATGAGCAACGTGCTCAGGCCGGAGTCGTCGCCGAGTTCGTATTCCTCGCGCTGCCACTTCAGCGAGATCACCCGCTGCCAGCCGCTGGGCAACTTGCTGTGCCATTCCGGGCCGAAAGTCAGCAGTTTGCTCAGGGTGTCGGAGCCTTCGATGTCTTCGAACTGATAGCCGCCGGCCCAGCGCAGTTTGTCGGTCAATGGCGGGTCGAGCGGGATGTCATAGAACAGCCCGACGTTCTGCCGGGGCGCCGAGAGTTCGGCCTCCCAGCCATAACTGTCGCCCTGGGGATTGACCCAGTGACGCGTCCAGTTGGCCTTGATGCGTGGCCCGACGTCGGTCGAGTAACCGAGACCCAGGCCCATGGTGCGCGGCTTGCGCGTGTCGAGTTTGACCTCGACCGGAATCACCTGATTCTTCGCCGCCGTCGGTGCGGCGTCGACGCGCACGCCTTCGAAGTAACCGCTCGATTGCAGGTCGCGATTGAGTTCGGCGATCAGTTCGGAGTCGTAGGGCTCGCCTGCCTTGAACGGCACCATGCGTTGCAGCAGGTCTTCGTCGAAGGGCGTGTCGCCCTCAAAACTGACTTTGCCCAGCGCATAGCGCGGGCCGCTGTCGTAGATCAATTCGATATCGGCGACACCCGCGCGCGGATCGACCATGAGCTTCTGGCGGGTGAAATGGCCGCTGAAGTAACCGAAGCGCGAGGCCTGATTCTGGATGACCCGTTTGGCGTCTTCGTAGCGGCCATGATTGAGCACTGCCCCGGATTTGAGCAGGTCGCTTTTCGGTACGCGGAAGGATTTCAGCGAGGCCGCCGGGCCGTCGACGCGCACGGTGACATTGCGCAGGCGAATCGGCTCGCCGGGATCGATGTTCAGCACCAGACGCGGTTTCTCCCCGCCCTTGACGTCGCTGTCGATCTGCGGCTGGTAGTAGCCCAGCGCCTGAGCGGCTTTGCGCGCCTGCTCTTCGGCACCGCGACTGAAGCGCAGCAAGGCTTCTTCGTCGCGATCGCCGAGGCTGCCGATATAGCCTTCTATATTGGCCTTGAGTTCATCGTTGGACGGCTTGATCCGTACATCCAATTCACTTTGCGCCAGCGCCGCGCAGCTGGATAACAGCATCAGCACGCCGCTGGTAAATCTTCGTGGAAACTTCATAGGCGCGGATGCTATCACGGGCTCGGGAGCCTGATAGAACAGGTAATTTGTGAAGAAGTTCGATCATTATCCCGTGGCTGTTTGTAACACCTGCGGATTGGCGTGGAAAAATACGTGTTCACGCACTGGTCCGACGGCAACCTCGCCGATCTCCTGATAACCCTGCCTTTTATAGAATTCCAGGTAGCGCGGGTTGCCAGTGTCGAGCACCACACCTTGCGAGGTTTCATCGACCGCGCACCAGTTGTGCACGGCAGTGAGCAACTGTTCGCCGTAGTGCTTGCCCTGAAACTGCGGATGCACGCCGAGCAGCGGCAGCATGTGCACGGAGTCGCCAGGCACGCACGCGGCGACGGCATCGTGATATTCCAGATAACGCCGGGTGCAGCGAAACCCGGTGCTGAGCACCATGCGCAAGCGCCATGCCCAGCTTTCCGTCACCCCCAGACGCCGTTGCGGCGGCGCGATCAGGGCGATGCCGATCAGGCGATCGTTGACCAACAGGCCGATCGCCGGTAGGTCCTGGAGGAAATGCTGTTTGACCAGCTCACGCACCGTGGCCCGCACCCGTTGTTCGTAGCCGGGACGCTCGGCTTCGAACAGGTAGCCGAAGGTCGGCTCGTGGCGATAGGCCTGATACAGCAGAGAGCGGGCCTCGCGCGAATAGCCGCGGTCGAGCATGTGGATGGCGGCGCTGGCGAACTGGGTTTCAGGCATGGCAATGATTCTCCCCGGGGCGCGCTCGGAGGCTGGCGCGCTTGTTGGTACGAACCTTTTGACGGTGGCGTGGTTCCCTCACAGGTTAGACCAGCCCTGGATCTTCATCGAATGTGAGGGCGCTATCGCGAGCAGGCTCACTCCTACAGGGGAACGCATTCCAAAATGCAGGAGTGAGCCTGCTCGCGATAGCGTCATCACTAACAACTTAAATCCCACAGGCCAAAATGATTTCTCCCACACTGGCCCATCTCCCCCATGTCAGCTAGCATCGCCCTTTTGCCAGGACTGCCGACCATGAAGATCGTTTCCTTCAACATCAACGGACTGCGTGCCCGTCCGCATCAGCTGGCAGCGCTGATCGAAAAACATCAGCCCGACGTGATCGGCCTGCAGGAAACCAAGGTTCACGACGACCAGTTCCCCCTCGAAGAGATCCGCGCCCTCGGCTATCACGTGCATTTTCATGGCCAGAAAGGTCATTACGGTGTCGCCCTGCTTTCGCGCAACGAGCCGATCGCCATTCATAAAGGCTTCGCCACCGACGAAGAAGATGCGCAGCGGCGCTTTATCTGGGGCACTTTCGCCGATGCCAACGGCGTGCCGGTGACAATCATGAACGGCTATTTCCCACAGGGTGAAAGCCGCGACCACCCGACCAAATTCCCTGCCAAGCAGCGTTTCTACAGTGATTTGCAAGCGCTGCTGGAGAGCCAGTTCCACAACGAGCAGCCACTGGTGGTGATGGGCGATGTGAATATTTCCCCGGAAGACTGCGACATCGGCATCGGCCCGGACAACATGAAACGCTGGCTGAAAACCGGCAAATGCAGCTTCCTGCCGGAAGAGCGCGAGTGGATGGCGCGCCTGAAAAACTGGGGCCTGACTGACAGCTATCGCCACCTGAACCCCGACGTAACCGACATGTTCAGCTGGTTCGATTACCGCAGCCGTGGTTTTGAAGACGAGCCCAAGCGCGGCCTGCGCATTGACGTGATTCTGGCTTCCCATGGTTTGCTGCCACGGGTCAAGGATGCCGGTGTGGACTACGAACTGCGCGGTATGGAAAAGCCCTCGGACCATGCGCCGATCTGGCTTGAACTGAGCTAAAAGCAAAAGATCGCAGACTTCGGCAGCTCCTACATCTGGAATGCATTCCCCTGTAGGAGCTGCCGAAGGCTGCGATCTTTTGATCTGTCATATTTCGGTCACGCGCCTGACTTAATCTCCCCGGCAATCCCCTTGGCTTGATTCGGTGCCGGCATGACCCTGCGTGTTCTCTGCGTTTTCCTGTTGAGTGGCTGGCTGTCGGTCTACGCCGCCGTCCTGCCGATCCCCGAAAACGGCCCGGCGCTGCGCATTCAGGGTTCCAACACTATCGGCGCCGAGCTCGGCCCGGCGTTGGTCGAAGGCCTGTTGCAGGAACAAGGCCTGCTGAAAATCCATCGTGAAACCCCGGATACCGCCAACGAACAGCGCATCGTCGGCCAGACTGCGCAGGGGCAACGCGTGGTCATCGAAGTCGCCGCCCACGGTTCCAGCACCGGTTTCGCTGCGCTGAAAAACACCAGCGCCGATCTCGCCGCTTCTTCCCGGGAGATCAAGGACAGCGAGCTGCTCGCCCTGCAAACCCTCGGCGATCTGAAAAGCCCGGCGGCCGAGCAAGTCATTGCCATCGACGGCTTGGCCATCATCCTCAACCCGGCCAATCCGCTACAGCAGCTGGATACCGACCAACTGGCGCGGATTTTTGCCGGCGAAGTGAAAACCTGGGAAGAGCTCGGTGGCCGTGGCGGCGCCATACATCTATATGCGCGGGATGATCAGTCGGGGACCTACGACACATTCAAGGAACTGGTCCTGAGTCGGCGTGGGAAAAGTCTCAGCAGCACGGCGAAACGTTTCGAATCCAGCGAGCAGTTGTCCGATGCGGTCAGCGCTGATCCGCAAGGCATCGGCTTCATCGGCTTGCCTTACGTGCGTCAGGCCAAAGCCGTGGCGATTGCCGACGGCGCCTCGCAAGCGATGCTGCCGCTGAACAGTCTGATCGCCACCGAAGATTATCCGCTGTCGCGGCGCCTGTTCTTTTATCTGCCGCCGGACACCCGCAATCCTTGGGCGCAGGCCCTGGCCACGTTCGCGCAGAGCCCACAGGGTCAGGCAATCGTCGCCGCCAGCGGTTTTGTCAGCCAGACCGTGCAGGCCATGAGCGTGGCGCCGAATGCGCTGATGCCCGAGGGCTACCAATCCCTCAGCCGACATGCCCAGCGTCTGACAGTGAATTTCCGGTTTGCCGAGGGCAGCGCCGGCCTGGACAACAAGGCGCGGCAGGATCTGGCGCGAGTGCTCGACTATATAAAGCGCAATGGCAAGACCGAGCGCGCGGTGACTCTGGTGGGTTTTGGTGACCTCAAGGATGACCCGGCCCGGGCCGATCTGCTGTCGAAGCTGCGGGCGATGGCGGTGCGCCGCGAGCTGGTCAGGAACGGCGTGGTCATGCGCGAAGTGCGCGGCTTCGGCGCGCTGATGCCGGTGGCGACCAACAGTGCGGATGAAGGAAGGATCAAGAATCGGCGGGTTGAGGTTTGGGTGTATTGACCCTGATGTTGATGTACTGAATGTTCAGGCCCTTTCGCGAGCAGGCTCGCTTCCACATTGGATCTGTGGCGGTCACAAATCCTGTGGGAGCGAGCCTGCTCGCGAATTAGGCGACGCGGTGTTACTGACCGCTACGCAACATTTCCTTCGGCACATATTTGCCGATCTCGAACTTGCCGATCGCCGCGCGGTGCACTTCGTCGGGGCCGTCGGCCAGGCGCAAGGTGCGTTGCATGGCGTACATATAAGCCAGCGGGAAATCGTTCGACACCCCGGCGCCGCCGTGCATCTGGATCGCCCGGTCGATCACCCGCAAGGCGACGTTCGGCGCCACAACCTTGATCTGCGCGATCTCGCTCTTCGCCACCTTGTTACCGACAGTGTCCATCATGTACGCCGCTTTCAACGTCAGCAGGCGGGCCATGTCGATCTCCATCCGCGAGTCGGCGATCTTGTCGATATTGCCGCCCAGACGCGCCAGCGGTTTGCCGAACGCGGTGCGGCTTACCGAGCGTTTGCACATCAGTTCCAGTGCCCGCTCAGCCATGCCGATCGAGCGCATGCAGTGGTGAATGCGTCCTGGGCCAAGGCGGCCCTGGGCGATTTCGAAGCCGCGTCCTTCACCGAGCAGGACGTTTTCGTACGGCACCCGCACGTTATCGAACAGCACTTCGGCGTGGCCGTGCGGCGCATCGTCGTAACCGAACACCGGCAGCGGCCGGACGATCTTCACCCCAGGGGTGTCGACCGGCACGAGGATCATCGAGTGCTGGGCGTGACGCGGCGCGTCGGGGTTGCTCAGGCCCATGAAGATCAGAATCTTGCAGCGTGGATCGCAGGCGCCGGAGGTCCACCATTTCTTGCCGTTGATTACCCACTGATCGCCATCGCGCACGGCGCTGGCGGCCATGTTGGTCGCATCGGAGGACGCCACGTCAGGTTCGGTCATGGCGAACGCCGAACGGATCTCGCCGCGCAGCAGCGGTTCGAGCCAGCGTTGTTTCTGTTCTTCATTGGCGTAACGCACCAGCACTTCCATGTTGCCGGTATCCGGGGCCGAGCAGTTGAACGGCTCCGGCCCCAGCAGGGAACGGCCCATGATTTCCGCCAGCGGCGCGTATTCGAGGTTGCTCAGGCCGGCACCCAGTTCGGACTCGGGCAGAAACAGATTCCACAGCCCTTCCGCCTTGGCCTTGGCCTTGAGCTCTTCCATGATCGCGGTCGGCTGCCAGCGATCGCCCTCGGCGACCTGGCGCTCGAACACCGCTTCGGCCGGGTAAACGTAAGTGTCCATGAACGCAGTCACGCGCTCACGCAGTTCTTGCACCTTGGGCGAATAAGCGAAATCCATGGGTAGTTACCTTCTCGGGCAGAGGTTGTTCAAGTCATGCAATCGATGCTAGAACAGCACTGATAATTTACCTAGCCTATTCTCGGCGTGTATAAACATTCATCACCGATATATGATCGGCTGATCCTGAGCCCCAAAACACTTGCACTTAATAACAAGAGAAGCCGCGTTATGAACCTGAGCAAGGTCGACCTCAACCTTTTCATCGTCTTCGACGCGATCTACACCGAAGCCAACCTGACCCGCGCCGGGCAGATTGTCGGCATCACCCAACCGGCGGTGTCCAACGCCCTGGCCCGGCTGCGCGAGACCTTCAACGACCCGCTCTTCGTGCGTACTGCCCAAGGCATGGTGCCAACGCCGATGGCGCAGAACATCATCGGCCCGGTGCGTAATGCCCTGTCGCTGCTGCGTGTGTCGGTGCAGGAAAGCCGCATCTTCAACCCGGCGCAGGCAGTCAAGACTTATCGCATCAGCATGACCGACCTCACGGAAGCAATCATTTTGCCGCCGTTGTTCCAGCGTCTGCGCCGCCTGGCGCCGACGGTGATCATCGAAAGCTTTCTGTCGAAACGCCGGGAAACCACCAAGGAACTGGCGGCCGGGCGCCTGGATTTCGCCGTGGATGCGCCGCTCAATACCGACCCGCAGGTGCGCCACGTCAAGCTGATGGACGACCGTTACGTCTGCGCCATGCGCAAGGGCCATCCGATGGCAGGGAAGGAAAAACTCAGCCTTGATGATTATCTGTCGCTGACCCACATCCATATCTCCAGCCGCCGCAGCGGTCTGGGTTATGTCGATCTGGCGCTGGGCAAAATGGGCATCCAGCGCAAGATCGCCCTGCGCTCGCAGCACTATCTGATGGCCTCGCAGGTGATGCAGCAGACCGACATGGTCATGACCGTGCCGGAACGCTTCGCCCGTCGTCATGACTTGCAGGCGTTCAATTTGCCGGTGAATGATGTGCCGTCGGTGGAAACGCATTTGTACTGGCACGAAAGCACCGACCAGGACCCGGCCAACCGCTGGATGCGTGAGCAGATGATCGAGTTGTGCCAGCAAGTGACGGCGCAGGAGAAGAAGCTGGATAAGCAGGCGGTTTGAGGCAAATCAGAAGATCGCAGCCTTCGGCAGCTCCTACATTTGGAATGCATTCCCCTGTAGGAGCTGCCGAAGGCTGCGATCTTTTTCTTGCTTGACGTAAACGTAAACCACCGATTAGCTTAGCGCCATGCCCCTTTTCCGAGCGCTTTCATGAGCAGTCAGACCTACAGCATTTCCGACCTCGCCCGCGAGCTGGACATCACCACCCGGGCGATCCGCTTTTATGAAGAGCAAGGCCTGCTCAGCCCCGAGCGTCGTGGCCAGGAACGCATTTACTCACCACGGGACAAGGTCACGCTGAAGCTGATCCTGCGCGGCAAGCGCATCGGCTTTTCCCTCGCCGAATGCCGCGAGCTGATCGAGCTCTACGACCCGTCCAGCGGTAACACCCGACAGCTCAACAGCATGCTGGCGAAAATCAGCGAACGCCGCGAACAGCTCGAGCAGCAGTTGCTGGATATCGAACAGATGAAACTCGAGCTTGATACCGCCGAAGAACGCTGCGTGCAGGCGCTGGAGCAGACGCTTAAAAGCCAGGCGGTCTAGCAAACACTACATCCCCCCTGTAGGAGTGAGCCTGCTCGCGATAGCGGTGTATCAGAAAAAAATATGGCGACTGACACTCCGCTATCGCGAGCAGGCTCACTCCTACAAAGGGTTCTTCGTGAACTCAAAAAAAAACAGGCAGGTCCCGCCCATGTCCCTCCCCTCCCAAGTACGCCTGATTGAAGTCGGCCCGCGCGATGGCCTGCAGAACGAAGCCCAACCGATCAGCGTGGCTGACAAGGTGCAACTGGTCGATGCACTGAGCGCCGCCGGGCTCGGCTATATCGAAGTCGGCAGTTTCGTTTCGCCCAAGTGGGTGCCGCAGATGGCCGGTTCCGCCGAGGTGTTCGCGCAGATTCAACGCAAGCCCGGCGTGACTTATGGCGCGCTGGCGCCGAATCTGCGCGGTTTTGAAGACGCGATTGCCGCCGGGGTCAAGGAAGTCGCGGTGTTCGCTGCGGCCTCCGAGGCGTTCTCGCAGCGCAATATCAATTGTTCGATCAGCGAGAGCCTGGCGCGCTTTGCGCCGATCATGGAGGCGGCGAAACAACACGGCGTTACTGTGCGCGGTTACGTTTCCTGTGTGCTGGGTTGTCCGTATGAAGGCACGGTCGCGCCGGAGCAAGTGGCGATGGTCGCCCGTGAGCTGTACGCGATGGGCTGCTACGAAGTGTCGCTGGGCGACACCATCGGCACCGGTACGGCGGGCGCGACCCGGCGCCTGTTCGAGGTGGTCTCGGCGCAGGTGCCCCGGGACAAACTGGCCGGGCATTTCCACGACACCTACGGCCAGGCCATGGCCAACATCTACGCCAGCCTGCTCGAAGGCATTGCGGTGTTCGACAGCTCTATCGCCGGCCTCGGCGGCTGCCCGTACGCCAAAGGCGCAAGCGGTAACGTCGCCACCGAAGACGTGGTGTACCTGCTCAACGGCTTGGGCATCGAGACCGGTATCGACCTGGACGCCTTGATCGCCGCGGGCCAGCAGATCAGCGCAGTGCTCGGCCGCCCGACCGGTTCGCGAGTGGCGAAGGCACGCAGCGCCCAGTGAGGTGTTACCGCTGGGTCAGTGATGTGGGCAAAAGCGAGTAACACGGAAACAAATTGTCTGGCTTTGCCCAAGGCTGAAAACCTCTGAAAGTCGTAACCATTTGATCTACAAAGCTTTTCAAAAGTTGGCACGACACCTGCTATCTCTATCGCATAACAAGAATAAAAAGCCGCAAACCAATAAAAACAAGACGAAACGACTCTGACATAACAAGAACAACACGGCAGAGACGCAGCTAACAGATTTTTTTGGAGAAGGTGTGCTTTTCAGGGTGCTCTCAGGAGTGACCCGCAACCGGGCAGAGAACAATAAAACTACCTTCAGGTAGCTCCCGAATCGGTTGGATCGTTTGACGAGAAAGCAGATCAGCGCTCAAAAAAATACGTTTGCTCTTGACCCCGGATGGGGGTCGCCAAAAGCTGTACAGGGCCACGGTTGCCAAAAACAACAACAGACCGACCCTCAATAATAAAAAGAGCACGCAACGACAAATTAAAGGGGAGCCTCGGCTCCCCTTTGTGCTTTCTGCAATTCCTGAATTCACCCGATCCCCTGTAGGAGTGAGCCTGCTCGCGATAGCGTCATATCAGCCGATGCAAATATTGACTGATACACCGCTATCGCGAGCAGGCTCACTCCTACAGGGATTTGTGTCAGGCGTTATTGATGCGCAGCTCTTCGATACTGATCTCACGCATCCTGAATTTCTGGATCTTCCCCGTCACTGTCATCGGAAACGCGTCGACGAACTTGAAGTAACGCGGTGTCTTGAAGTGCGCAATCCGCGCTTTGCACCAGGTTTGCAGCTCCAGTTCAGAGGCGCTGTGGCCGGGGTGGAATTTGATCCAGGCGACGATCTCTTCACCGTAGCGCGGGCACGGAATGCCGATCACCTGCACATCCGCTACCGCCGGATGGGTGAAGAAGAATTCTTCCAGCTCTCGGGGATAAACGTTCTCGCCGCCACGAATGATCATGTCTTTGTTACGCCCGGCGATGTTGACGTAACCCTCCTCGTTCATGCTCGCCAGGTCGCCGGTGTGCATCCACCCCGCCTCATCGATGGCTTCCGCCGTGGCCTGCGGGTTATTCCAATAGCCGAGCATCACGCTGTAACCGCGGGTGCACAATTCGCCGATGGTGCCGCGTGGCACGACGTTGCCTGCGTCGTCGATGATCTTGCTTTCCAGCTGTGGCTGAGTGCGCCCGACCGTGGTGACGCGCAGCTCAAGCTCGTCGGCCGGCCCGGTCTGCAACGACACCGGGCTGGTTTCGGTCATGCCGTAGGCGATCTGCACTTCGCTCATGTGCATTTCGCTGATCACTCGACGCATGACCTCGATCGGACAGGTCGCCCCGGCCATGATCCCCGTGCGCAGGCTCGTCAGGTCGAAAGCCTGCCGCTGCGGCTGATCGAGCATGGCGATGAACATGGTCGGCACACCGTACAGCGCCGTGGCTTTTTCTTCGGCCACCGCTTGCAGAGTCACCGCCGGATCAAAAGCGTCGCTGGGGTAAATCATCGTACTGCCATGGGTGACGCAGCCGAGGTTGCCCATGACCATGCCGAAGCAGTGATACAGCGGCACCGGGATCACCAGACGATCGGCAGACGTCAGCCCGAGGCTTTCGCCGACCATGTAGCCGTTGTTGAGAATGTTGTAGTGACTAAGGGTTGCGCCCTTGGGGAAACCGGTGGTGCCGGACGTGTACTGGATGTTCACCGGTTGATCGAAATGCAGGCTGGCGCTGCGCTCGGCCAGTTGATCAGGCGAGACGCTGGCAGCCAGCTCGCTGAGCTGCGACCACGGCAGAAAGCCAGCTGGCGGGTTTGCATCGAGGCTGATCACGCCGCGCAAATCCGGCAGACGTTCCCTGCGCAGGTGACCGATGGCGTGCTCGGCCAGCTCGGTCGCCAGGCCTTGAAGCATCTCATGGTAATTCGAGGTTTTGAACGCGCCCGCGCAGACCAGCCACTGACAGCCGGATTGCTTGAGCACGTATTCGAGTTCCGAGCTGCGATAGGCGGGATTGATGTTGACCAGGATCACTCCGATCTTCGCCGTGGCGAATTGGGTGACGCACCACTGCGCACAGTTCGGCGCCCAGATGCCGAGGCGATCACCGGTCTGCAAACCCAATGCGAGCAAAGCTCTGGCCTGCTCATCCACGGCGTCGGCCAGTTGTCGCCAGGAGTAACGCAACTGCTGGTGGCGCACCACCAGCGCCTCGCCATCCGGGTATTGCGCGACCGTTTGATCGAAGCGCTGACCGATGGTCAGCGCCAACAGGGCCTGGTGCTGAGAGCCACGGGTGTAGCTGCGCGGCGGGTTTGCAGTGGGTTGATCCATGACGAGCCCTATTGTCTTTATTTATGGGTAACGACGACCCTGTAGGAGTGAGCCTGCTCGCGATAGAGTCGTGTCAGCAAACGCAAATATTGACTGACACACTGCCATCGCGAGCAGGCTCACTCCTACAGAAAGCTCTGCGCTTTCTATCCTGAACTGTCCTTACTCTCGCGCAAGTTGACGCTTACGTAAAGCTGATTGACAGCCGAACTCGGGAAGCTTTACGTTAACGTAAAGCTGAGCGCCGATCTGACGTGCACTCCACCCGATAAAAAAGCCAAAAGGTGACCCATGAGCTATCCATCCCTGAATTTCGCCCTCGGTGAAACCATCGACATGCTGCGCGATCAGGTGCAGTCCTTCGTCGCCGATCAGATCGCCCCGCGTGCCGCGCAGATCGATCACGACAACCTGTTCCCGGCCGATATGTGGCGCAAATTCGGTGACATGGGTCTGCTCGGCATCACCGTGCCGGAAGAGTACGGCGGCGCGGGCCTGGGTTATCTGGCGCACGTGGTGGCGATGGAAGAAATCAGCCGTGGCTCGGCGTCGGTGGCGTTGTCCTACGGCGCGCACTCCAACCTCTGCGTCAACCAGATCAACCGCAACGGCAACCACGAACAGAAGAGCAAATACCTGCCGAAACTGATCAGCGGCGAGCACGTCGGCGCCCTCGCCATGAGCGAGCCCAATGCCGGTTCCGATGTGGTCTCGATGAAGCTGCGTGCCGACAAACGCGGCGACCGCTTCGTCCTCAACGGCAGCAAGACCTGGATCACCAACGGCCCTGACGCCAACACCTACGTGATCTACGCCAAGACCGATCTGGAAAAAGGCCCGCACGGCATTACTGCGTTCATCGTCGAGCGTGACTGGAAAGGCTTCAGCCGCAGCAACAAGTTCGACAAGCTGGGCATGCGCGGCTCCAATACCTGCGAGCTGTTTTTCGATGACGTCGAAGTGCCGGAAGAGAACATCCTCGGCGTGCTCAACGGCGGCGTGAAGGTGCTGATGAGCGGCCTCGATTATGAGCGCGTGGTGCTGTCGGGCGGCCCGACCGGGATCATGCAGTCGTGCATGGACCTGATCGTGCCGTACATCCACGACCGCAAGCAGTTCGGTCAGAGCATCGGCGAATTCCAGCTGATCCAGGGCAAAGTCGCCGATATGTACACCCAACTCAACGCCAGCCGCGCCTATCTGTACGCGGTTGCGCAGGCCTGCGAGCGCGGCGAAACCACGCGCAAGGATGCCGCTGGAGTGATTCTCTACACCGCCGAACGCGCCACACAAATGGCCCTCGACGCGATCCAGATTCTTGGCGGCAACGGCTACATCAACGAATTCCCCGCCGGCCGCCTGCTGCGCGACGCCAAGCTCTACGAAATCGGCGCCGGCACCAGCGAAATCCGCCGCATGCTGATCGGTCGCGAACTGTTCAACGAGACGAAATGAATTTCGTCAGTTGCAAGCCGCAAGTTACAAGCTGCAAGAGAACCGCGCTCTTGCCCCAACCTGCAGCTTGCCGCTTGTAGCTAGAAGCTGCTTACGGAGTAAGCCCCATGATCCTGCACACTCAGCTCAACCCGCGCTCCGCGGAGTTCGCCGTCAACAGCGCGGCGATGCTCAAACAGGTCGACGCGCTGCACACCCTGCTCGCTCAAGTAGCCCAGGGTGGCGGTGCCAAAGCCCAGGAACGCCACACCTCGCGCGGTAAATTGCTGCCGCGTGAGCGCATCAATCGCCTGCTCGATCCGGGCTCGCCGTTTCTGGAAATCAGCCAACTGGCCGCTCACGCCGTGTATGGCGAAGACGTCCCCGCCGCCGGGGTGATTGCCGGGATCGGTCGCGTCGAAGGCGTGGAATGCATGATCGTCGCCAACGATGCGACGGTGAAAGGCGGTTCGTACTACCCGCTCACAGTGAAGAAACACCTGCGTGCACAGACCATCGCCCAGCAGAATCGCCTGCCGTGCATTTATCTGGTGGACTCGGGCGGCGCCAACCTGCCGCGTCAGGACGAAGTGTTTCCGGATCGCGAGCACTTCGGGCGGATCTTTTTCAATCAGGCCAACATGAGCGCCATGGGCATCCCGCAGATCGCCGTGGTGATGGGCTCGTGCACCGCTGGCGGCGCGTATGTGCCAGCGATGGCGGACGAAGCGATCATGGTGCGCAACCAGGCGACGATCTTTCTCGCCGGCCCGCCGCTGGTGAAAGCTGCAACCGGTGAAGTGGTCAGCGCCGAGGATCTGGGCGGTGCCGATGTGCATTGCAAGACTTCCGGCGTGGCCGACCATTACGCCGAGAACGACGAACACGCCCTCGCCCTCGCCCGCCGCAGCGTCGCCAACCTCAACTGGCGCAAGCTCGGCGAGGTGCAGCAACGCACGCCGATTGCGCCGCTGTACGCCAGCGACGAGTTGTACGGCGTGGTTCCGGCTGACGCCAAGCAGCCATTCGATGTGCGCGAAGTGATCGCGCGACTGGTCGATGGCTCGGTGTTCGATGAATTCAAAGCGCTGTTTGGCACCACGCTGGTTTGCGGCTTCGCTCACTTGCACGGCTACCCGATCGCAATCCTGGCGAACAACGGCATTCTCTTCGCCGAAGCCGCGCAAAAAGGCGCGCACTTCATCGAACTGGCCTGCCAACGCGGTATTCCACTGCTGTTTCTGCAGAACATCACCGGCTTCATGGTCGGGCAGAAATACGAAGCCGGCGGCATTGCCAAGCACGGCGCGAAGCTGGTTACCGCAGTGGCCTGCGCCAAGGTGCCGAAATTCACCGTGATCATCGGCGGCAGCTTCGGGGCCGGCAACTACGGCATGTGCGGTCGCGCCTACGATCCGCGCTTTTTGTGGATGTGGCCGAACGCGCGGATCGGCGTGATGGGCGCCGAACAGGCTGCCGGCGTGCTGGTGCAGGTCAAACGCGAACAGGCCGAACGCAGCGGTCAGGCGTTCAGCGCCGAGCAGGAGGCCGAGATCAAGCAGCCGATTCTCGACCAGTACGAAGAGCAGGGTCACCCCTACTACTCCAGCGCGCGGTTGTGGGACGACGGCGTCATCGACCCGGCGCAGACCCGCGATGTGCTGGCCCTGGCCTTGTCCGCGTCGCTGAACGCGCCAATCGAACCGAGCCGCTTCGGCGTGTTCCGGATGTGATGGGGAGAACCTGATGAGCGACTTCAATACCCTCGAACTGCAAACCGACCCGCGCGGCTTCGCGACGCTGTGGCTCAACCGCGCCGAGAAAAACAACGCCTTCAACGCCGAGATGATCCGCGAACTGATCCTCGCCCTCGACAAGGTGGCCAGCGATTCGAGCCTGCGTTTTCTGCTGCTGCGCGGGCGCGGCAAGCACTTCAGTGCCGGCGCCGACCTGGCCTGGATGCAGCAGTCGGCGGAGCTCGATTACCACACCAACCTCGACGACGCCCGCGAACTGGCCGAGCTGATGTACAACCTCGCCAAACTGAAAATCCCCACCCTCGCCGTGGTTCAGGGCGCGGCGTTCGGTGGCGCGCTGGGCCTGATCAGTTGCTGCGACATGGCGATTGGCGCCGATGATGCGCAGTTCTGCCTGTCGGAAGTGCGCATCGGCCTGGCGCCGGCGGTGATCAGCCCGTTTGTAGTGCAGGCGATCGGTGAGCGAGCGGCGCGGCGTTACGCGCTGACCGCCGAGCGCTTCGGCGGACAGCGGGCGCGGGAGATCGGCTTGTTGTCTGAAAGCTGTCCTGCCGCTGAACTGGAGCAGCAGATCGAGCAGTGGATCGACAATCTGTTGCTCAACAGCCCCGCCGCCATGCGTGCCAGCAAGGACTTGCTGCGTGAAGTCGGCAACGGCGCGCTGACCCCGGCCCTGCGCCGCTACACGGAAAATGCCATCGCGCGGATTCGCGTCAGCGCCGAAGGCCAGGAAGGCTTGCGCGCCTTTCTGCAAAAACGCCCGCCGAGCTGGCAAGCCGCATCCACCAAGGAGTCGCGTTGATGAGCGCACCTGTGATTACCACCCTATTGGTGGCCAACCGCGGCGAAATCGCCTGCCGGGTCATGCGCACCGCCAAGGCCCTCGGCCTGACTACGGTCGCTGTGCACAGCGCCACCGACCGCGATGCGCGGCACAGCCGTGAAGCCGATATCCGCGTCGATCTGGGCGGCAGCAAGGCCGCTGACAGTTATCTGCAAATCGACAAATTGATCGCTGCTGCCAAGGCCAGCGGCGCCGAGGCGATTCATCCCGGCTACGGCTTTCTCTCGGAAAACGCCGGATTCGCCCGCGCCATCGAAGCTGCCGGCCTGATCTTTCTCGGCCCGCCTGCCTCTGCCATCGATGCGATGGGCAGTAAATCCGCCGCCAAAGCGCTGATGGAAAAGGCCGGCGTGCCTTTGGTGCCGGGCTATCACGGCGAGGCGCAGGACCTCGACACCTTCCGTGAAGCCTGCGAACGCATCGGTTATCCGGTGCTGCTCAAGGCCACGGCCGGTGGCGGCGGTAAAGGCATGAAAGTCGTGGAGGACGTCAGCCAATTGGCCGAAGCCCTCGCCTCGGCTCAGCGGGAAGCGCAGTCCTCGTTCGGCGACTCGCGAATGCTGGTCGAGAAATATCTGCTGAAGCCGCGTCATGTGGAGATTCAGGTGTTCGCCGATCAGCACGGCAACTGCCTGTATCTCAATGAGCGCGATTGCTCGATCCAGCGGCGGCATCAGAAAGTCGTCGAAGAAGCCCCGGCGCCGGGCCTGACGCCGGAATTGCGCCGGGCCATGGGCGAAGCGGCGGTGCGTTCGGCACAGGCAATCGGTTATGTCGGCGCTGGCACCGTGGAGTTTCTGCTGGATGCGCGCGGCGAGTTTTTCTTCATGGAAATGAACACGCGCCTGCAGGTCGAGCACCCGGTGACCGAAGCGATTACCGGGCTCGATCTGGTCGCCTGGCAGATTCGCGTCGCCCGGGGTGAAGCGCTGCCGATGACCCAGGCGCTGGTGCCGCTCAACGGTCATGCGATTGAAGTGCGCTTGTATGCCGAGGATCCGGCGAATGATTTTCTGCCGGCCACCGGGCGTCTGGATCTGTACCGCGAATCGGCACAGGGTCCGGGGCGGCGAGTGGACAGCGGGGTCGAGGAAGGTGACGAGATTTCGCCGTTCTACGACCCGATGCTCGGCAAACTGATTGCCTGGGGTGAAGATCGCGAACAGGCGCGCCTGCGTCTGCTGAGCATGCTCGATGAGTTTGCGATTGGCGGACTGAAGACCAACATCAACTTCCTGCGCCGGATCATCGCGCATCCGGCGTTTGCCGCGGCAGAACTGGATACCGGGTTCATTCCGCGTTATCAGGAGCAGTTGCTGCCAGCGCCAGGTACGTTGAGCGATGAGTTCTGGCAAGCGGCGGCGCAGGCTTTCGCGCAGAGTCTGCCAGCACGTAAGCGGACGGATGATCCCGCCTCGCCGTGGTCTTGCGGCAGTGGTTTGCGGGCAGGCTTGCCGGCGGAAATCACTTTGCATTTAAGTTGCGAGGGACAGGATCGTGCGCTGACATTGGCAGCTGCGGCCCACGTCAGACTGTTGGGCGAAGCGCTGGCGGTCGAGCATGACGGCGTGCGCCGCACGTTGCGGGCAATTCGTCAGGGCGATTCGTTGTATCTGCAGTGGGAGGGAGAGCTGCGACGCATCGAGGCCCATGATCCGATCAGTGCCGTTGAGGCCAGCCACAGCCATCAGGGCGGTCTGACCGCACCAATGAACGGCAGCATCGTGCGCGTGCTGGTCGAGGTCGGGCAAGCGGTCGAGGCCGGGGCGCAACTGGTGGTGCTCGAAGCCATGAAGATGGAACACAGCATTCGTGCGCCACAGGCGGGCGTGGTCAAAGCGCTGTATTGCCAGGAAGGCGATATGGTCAGCGAAGGCAGCGCTTTGGTTGAACTGGAACAAGTGTGAAATTGCAGGATCGATCCGGGCCTTGAGCGAGGATCGATCCGGTCAGAAACGCGCCGTCGCCTGAACCACCACGCCGACAATCCGGCATTCATCGGTGAACAGCGCTTTCGGCCAAGTCGGATTGAGCGGCACCAGGTAACGCTGGCCGCCCTGTTCGTCGAGTTTGCGGAAAATCGCTTCTTCGCTGTCCGGCCACTGGGCAATCACCAGTTTTCCAGGCACCGCCTCCAACTCCGGGTCGACCAGAATCAGCATGCCCTCGGCAATGCTCTGGCCGCTGGGCGCGGTCATCGAATCCCCCGTCACGGTCAGCCAGAACGCCGCACCGCGAGCGTGGTAATCCGTAAGTTCAAAGCGCTGCTTCGCCGATGCGCCGGCGTAGCTCGCCGAATCGTCGCGCACCTCACAGGGCGCGTGCCAGTCACGAACCGGGTAGCGGAAGTACGGGTTGTACTTCTGCGCCAGCGGCATTTCATCCTCCGGCGTCGGCTGCGGTTCGCGGATCACCAGAACGACTTCGAGGAAATCCATTCCCAGCGCTTTGAGCACACGGTTCATTTCGGTAACACCGGGTTCGCGACGCTTGTTCAGCCAATGACCGATCCCGCCCTGGGACATGCCGACGCGCTCTCCGAGCTCTGTTTGAGTGACTTTGAGTTCACTCATCTTGGCCTTGACCAACTCAATCCATTTATCCATGTGCCGCACCTTACGCGGACGTCTTCGACCGGCAAAACACATATTGTAGTATTTAAATTCTGGTCACAAATACAGGCGGTACTATCCTAGGTAAACGGACTTTCAATCGAACATGGAGTGCCTTCTCATGATGAACATCAGCAGCAAAGACCTGCCCGATCTGCAAATCGACACCAGCTTCACTTCGCCCCAAGGCACCGCCGCCGCACAACGCGCGCTGGACTACTACTTGAAACCGGCAATTTCAGAACCTGAGACGGAAGAACGGTTCTTCGATGTCAAAGGCCATCTCAGCGGCGAGGAAGCGCTGGTGCATGCCTCGGACCTGTTGCGATGCGCAGCCGCCACGGCCTTCAAGGCCGCAGAAAACCTGCAGGGCACGAATCGCGACCTGGCCTTCTCGGTGGTGCACATGGTGGATATGGCGCGGGCGATGGTCGATCACTCGATCGACAACGATGAAGTCATAGCAAACAAGGTACGGACGGACAGGAAAGAATTTCCCCATCGCGCAGATAAAAACATTTGACTTGCAAATGATAATGATTATTATTGCAAGCAGCTGGTCGCGAGATCAGTCGATAGACCAGAGACCTTAGGTCGGTCTTCTGGACTATCTCCTCATCAGGCTAATCACGGTTTTTGACCCGGCTTTTTGCCGGGTCTTTTTTTGCCCGTTTTTCGGGCTTGTGTCTTCAGGCTAATGAAGTCTTTGAGTGTTGCAAATTCGATGGCGCGGATAATATCAAAAGAATATTGATTGGCAAGCCGAGCCCGGCCACATTGGCCAAAACTAACGGCAATCAGCACTTGAGAATCAATCGCATAGCCTCTAAGCTGCTGGCGCGTCACGGAGGACGCCCCCCGCCAGCACCCTGCAATTCCTCTCGGTTTCACCCCAGCCTGCGTGTAAAGTACCGGTCATAAAAATCCTGCTCAGGAAGCGACTATGACCGTGGCCAAATCTTCGTTCGACATCAGCGCCAATTTTGACAGCGGCAACATCCAAGTCATCGACATCAGCAACCCTCTCAATCCGGTTCTGGCGATCCGCCCGGACACCCGCAGCCCTCATTTCCAGTGGTTCCACTTCAAGGCCAGCGGCCTGCACGTTCATCAGGAACACTGGTTTCGCCTGGTCAACGCCAGCCAATCGACCTACAGCAAAGGCTGGCCGGGCTATCAAGCGGTGGCGTCGTATGATCACGTCAACTGGTTCCGCATTCCCACCAGCTTCGAAGGCGACAGCCTGCGCTTCTGCCTCGAAGCCGAACAGACCCACGCCTGGTTCGCCTACTTCGAACCCTACAGCCGCGGCCGCCACGATTGGTTGATCGAGCAGGCGCAGAGCAAGGCTGGCACCGAATTGCTGGCGACCGGCAAAAGCGTCGAAGGCCGCGATATTCAGCTGCTGCGCAAGGGCAGCGGCGCCGAAGGCCAGCGCAAGATCTGGATCATCGCCCAGCAGCATCCGGGCGAACACATGGCTGAATGGTTCATGGAAGGCGTGATCGAGCGTCTGGAACGACAGGACGATCCGGTACTGAACAAACTGCTGGCCGGCGCCGATCTGTATCTGGTGCCGAACATGAATCCGGACGGCGCCTTCCACGGGCACCTGCGCACCAACGCGATGGGTCAGGATTTGAACCGCGCCTGGCAGAACGCCAGTCAGGACATCAGCCCGGAAGTGCTATTCGTTCAGCAGCAGATGGAAAAGTACGGCGTCGATGCGTTTATCGACGTACACGGCGACGAAACCATCCCCCACGTCTTCACCGCCGGCTGCGAAGGCAACCCTGGCTTTACGCCGCGCATCGAAAAGCTGGAAGAGCATTTCCGCAACCATTTGAAGCACACCACCAAAGACTTCCAGACCACCTACGGCTACACCCGCGACGAACCGGGCCAGGCCAACATGACATTGGCCTGCAACAGCGTCGGACAGAAATATGACTGCCTGTCGCAGACTCTGGAGATGCCGTTCAAGGACCATGACGACCACCCGGACAAGATCACCGGCTGGTCGGGCAAGCGTTCGAAGCAATTGGGCAAGGACGTGCTGACCACTCTCGCCGACATGGTCGATATCCTGCGCTGATCCCCGGCGTCAGGAACAAAAGATCGCAGCCCGCCTGCGATCTTTTGCTTTGCCGACTCAGCCGCGATCGCGCCCGTGCAACATGCTGTCGAGCACTTCGTCACGACGCACCCAGCCATGAAACAGCGCCGCCGCCAAGTGCAGCAGCACCGTCAGAAACAGCAGATACGCCAGATAGCCATGGGACTTGCGCAACAGCGCGAACAGTTGCGCATCCGCCGGCACAATCGACGGCAGATGCAGCGACGCTGTGAGCATCACTGGCTCGCCCGATGCACTGATCATCGCCCACCCGAGCAGCGGCAACACCAGCATCAACGCGTACAGCAAGACGTGGGAAGCCCTGGCTGCCAGCACCTGCCAGCCCGGCAGATCATCCGGCAACGGCGGTTGACGTGTGGTGAAGCGCACCACCAGGCGCACAATCACCAGCGCCAGAATCGCGATGCCCAGCGGCTTGTGCAGATGAATCAGCCATTCATGGCGAGACGACACCGAAGTGACCATGCCCGCGCCGATAAACAGCATGGCGATGATCATCAGCGCCATCAGCCAATGGAGCAAACGCGCCAGCAATACGAAATGAGTCGGGTGCTTGCTCATGGGCGAGCCTCCTGTCTGGCGGCGGGCAATTGGCTGACTTCGCTGGTGCGACGCAGGTAGGAATCGGCGTAACCGGCCGAGCGCGCGGCGAGCAATGGGTCTTCCGAGCCTTGAATCCCGGCTGGCAGCACCAGCGGGTCGTAGTTGATATCGCGGCACTCGCCACTCAGCTGCGGCTGGGTTTTCTCCAGCACCAAAGTCCCGGCGTTCAGCACTTTGCGATCTGTGGGCCAGGACTTGCTGGCATCGTTGACCGGGTCGTCAGCGTTGGCCAGGGTGATGTTCAGCTGGAAGCGCAAGGGTGCTGCTGCCAGGCGTTGCACCAGATCCTTCTCGAGAAAATCCGCGCCTTCAGGGGCCGTGGCCCCCGCCGCGTCCTGCGCGAGCGGCGTCATGCTCCAGCGCACCGCCTGTTTCTTGCCGTTGCCATCGACCAGATAGAACGCATTGATGCTGTTATAGGTTTCGGTGGCGTAGCTGGCCGAGGGCTTGGCGGTCTTCACCCAAGTCAAAAACGGCACGGCTTCCGGATGTGCGGCGAAGAACGCCGGTACCTTGGTCGGGTCGGGCTTGCCGGTGGCCGGATCCGGCGACTGCGCTTGCTGCAATTGATAGAACGCCTCGGGGTTGCCGATCGGGAACACCGGCATGCTGTTCATGCCGGTGCGCCACTGCTGGCCGTCCGCCTGAGTGAAACGCAGCGCCAGGCTGCGGATCGGCACGGCGCTGTCCGGCGCATAGGGATTGCCGGCGGGCAAGGCAAAGCGCCCGACCACCGGCGTCTGCGGCAGGTTGAACACCTGCGCAGTGGAATACGCCCGCGCCTCACCGCTGCTCTCGAAATGGCCAATCACGCAGACACCTTTGGCGTGGTTGCGACGAAAACCGGGATGCACGCCGTTGTTCTTTTCCAGCACATCGACCAACGCCTTTGGCGTCAGGCGTTGTGGGTCGAGGTTGCCGTGCACGTAGGCAAACGTCCCGGCCACGGCGGCGACAATCACGGCAATGCCGCCCAGACGGAAAACCAGGCTCGCAGCGCTCAGTGGCTGGCGCGGCGGCCTGCCGGGCGGTGCAGCGTTGGGGGATGAGCGATCAACCATGAATATCTCCAGGCCATCGGCCACAAGTGGAAAGAGTCAGCAAGACGCACCCCGTCAGGGTTTATTCCACGGCGCCGTATTTATTTTTGCGCACGGGGAATAACCTGCGCTGACGGGCGTCTTCCTAGTCCACAGCGTAGCGACCAGCAGAAATTCATGAGCGAATTCGACGAACAGTTGAGAGAAATCATTCCCAGATTGCGCCGCTTCGCCGTGTCGTTGACGCGCAACAGCAGCAGCGCTGACGATCTGGTCCAGGCCAGCCTCGAGCGGGCGCTGTCGGCGTGGGGCGAAAAACGCGCCGAAGGCGACTTGCGCGCCTGGCTGTTTGCGATCCTCTATCGGCAATTTCTCGATGCCCACCGTCGCTCGCGGCGCTATGCGCGCATGCTCGAATTTTTCACCGGTCGCGACGATGCCGAGCCGTCGGTGGAACGCACAGTGATCGCCCAATCGACCCTGCAAGCCTTCGAACGCCTGCCCACCGAACAACGCGCCCTGCTGCTGATGGTGTCGGTGGAGGGCCTGTCCTATAAAGAGGTCGCCGAGATCCTCGGCGCCCCGATCGGCACCGTGATGTCGCGCCTGTCCCGCGCCCGCCAGGCCTTGCGCCAACTCAGCGACGGCGAAATCAGCAGCCCTTCCCTGCGGATACTCAAATGATCAGCCTCCCTCCCAATGAGCGTGACTTGCACGCCTACGTCGATCACCAGCTCAGCGACGCCGACCGGCGCATGCTCGAGACCTGGTTGGCCAGCCACCCTGAAGAAGCGGCGCAGGTTCGTGCCTGGCAACGCGATGCCCAGCAGTTGCGCGCGGCGCTCAGTGGTGCGTTGCAGCAGCCGAGTAATCCGGCGCTGGATCCGACGATGATTCGCCAGCGTCGCCGCGAGCAGTCACGTGGTCATCTGGCCCGCGCAGCGGTGTTGCTGATTGCCGTGAGCATTGGCGGTTTCAGTGGCTGGCAGGCACGGGAAATGACCCTGGTGCGTCCTGCGCAATTGCCGATGACCGACGCGTTGCAAGCCTACCGCCTGATTGCCCAGCAAGGCGTGCTGCCCGCCGATTACAAGGTCGACAGCGGCGGCGACATGCAGCGTTGGCTCGACCGTTACTTCAGCGGCGCCGGGCGCTTGCCCGATCTCAGGGCGGCCGGGTTCGAGCCGGTCAGCGGGCGCTTGCTCAGCACCGATGAGGGCCCGGCGGCGATGGTGATGTATGAGGATGGCAGCGGCCACAAGGTGAGTTTCTACCTGCGTCCGCCGGGGCCGAAAAACACTCTGCTGCCGCGCGGTTCGCGCAGCGATGGCGATCTGCAGGCCGATTACTGGTCCGGGCCCGGCTACAACTATGCAGTGGTCAGCCCGACGGACTCGCCGGCGGCGCAATTGCTCAAGCAATCACCACCGCTCTGAAATACGCCCATTGTAGGAGCTGACGAGTGCAACGAGGCTGCGATCTGTTGGCGGCAACCCAAGATCAAAAGATCGCAGCCTCGTTGCACTCGTCAGCTCCTACATTCGGAACCGTGCATATTTCATGGAGCCAACGCTGGAGGTCTGGTTACACTTGGACCACCGCGCTCCTGCTGGAGCCGGCCAATCCATCAGGAGCCTGTGCCGCGTGCCCGCCCGAACGCCGAAACGATCACGACTGAGCCAACGCTGGCCGTTGCTGCGCCGCCTGTTCGGCAAAGGCCTGCCCGCCAGCGCCGGGCACGATGCCAATGCCGCGATCATCCGCGATTACTTTCGCGACAAGGCCCACAGTCAGGGCTACACCCTCAGCCGCAGTCAGCAGCACGTCATTGATTGCATGGCGCAACAGGCCAGCGTGCTGTTGGGCGACAGCGGACTCACACCACCCAGTCTGTATCTGTACGGCGCGGTCGGGCGCGGCAAGAGCTGGCTGCTCGACGGCTTCTTCCAGGCACTGCCGATCACCCGTAAACGTCGCCTGCATTTCCATCAGTTCTTCGCCCGACTGCATGACGGCATGTTCCGTCATCGCCAGCAGGAAGACGCGCTGGAAATCACCCTGGACGAGCTGCTGGAAGATTGTCAGGCGCTGTGTTTCGACGAGTTTCACGTGCATGACATCGGCGACGCGATGCTCATCACGCGCCTGTTCAAGGCGCTGTTCAAACGGCGGATCATGCTGTTGGTCACGTCCAACTATGCGCCGGAGGGCCTGCTGCCCAATCCGCTGTATCACGCACGCTTCAAACCGGTGATCGAGCTGATCAACACGCGCATGCAGGTCATGGAAGTCGGCGGCGCCCACGATTACCGCACGCTCAACCGCCAGCACACGCATCAGGTGTTTACCCAAGGGCATTACGTGTGGCCGGCGACGTCAGAGCAGCGCCATGCCTTGAGCCTGCCGCCAGCCGATGCGCCTGCCATAGCGCTCGAGGTCGGCAAGCGCCAGCTTCAGGCGCGATTGTGCGAGGGCCGGCGCGTCGCTTTCACCTTCAATGACCTGTGCGAACAACCGACGGCAGTCATGGATTATCTGCAGCTCTGCCAGCGTTTCGACCAGTGGATCATCGATGACCTGCCACTGCTCGGGGACTGTCCGATCGCCGTGCAACAGCGCTTCATCAATCTGATCGACGTGCTTTACGATCAGGACAAACACCTGACCCTGCTCGGCCAACTGCCGCTGGGCCAGAGCCTGGAAGGCCACGCCATCGACCTGGCGCGCACGCGCAGCCGATTGGGGCAATTACAGGAAATCCACGAATCTGGCTGACACCCGGCCCCCTGTAGGAGTGAGCCTGCTCGCGATAGCGCTCTTTCAGATGCTGATGATGTGACTGATAACCCGTCTTCGCGAGCAGGCTCACTCCTACAATGACCGGGTGTGATTCCAGCATCCTGCCCCGTTCAACATCCGCTTTACCGCTATCATGTCGCCCATCCTCAGCGCCCCCGCGTCGCTCCACCGATCAATAGCGAAACCAAACATGCATACTCTTGCTCAACTGCGCGCCGGCGAGCTGTCTGGCATTAGCCGCCTCGATCTGTCTTGCGGACTCACCGAATTCCCCCGGGAAATTTTCCAACTGGCCGACACGCTGGAAGTGCTCAACCTCAGCGGCAATGCCTTGAGCACCCTGCCCGACGACCTGCACCGCCTGACACGCCTGCGCGTGCTGTTCTGCTCCGACAACCAGTTCAGCGAACTGCCGGCCTGCCTCGGCCAGTGCGCGGCGCTGACGATGGTCGGCTTCAAGGCCAATCGCATCGTCGATGTCCCCGGTGCCGCCCTGCCGCCGCAGCTGCGCTGGCTGATCCTCACCGATAACCGCATCGCAAGCCTGCCGAGCGAACTCGGTGAACGGCCCGCCCTGCAGAAACTGATGCTCGCTGGCAATCGCCTGCAATCGCTGCCGGAATCCCTGCGTCACTGCCATCGGCTGGAATTGATCCGCATTGCCGCCAACCAACTCGACGAGCTGCCACAGTGGCTGCTGACCTTGCCGAGCCTGACCTGGCTGGCCTACGCCGGCAATCCGCTGGAAACCGAAGCCGATGCCGCTGCCCTTGAGGCCACGCCGCTGATCGACTGGTCGGCGCTGCGCCTTGAGCAACAACTGGGCGAAGGCGCTTCCGGGGTGATTTCCCGGTCGATCTGGCAGCGCGACGATGGCACGACGCAGGCGGTTGCGGTGAAGTTGTACAAAGGCGAGATGACCAGCGACGGCTCACCGTTGCACGAGATGAATGCCTGCATCACCGCAGGCTTGCACCCGAACCTGATCCGCGTCGAAGGGCGCATCAGCGGTCATCCCGATCAGCAGCAGGGATTGGTGATGCAGCTGGTTGATCCGAGCTTCCGCAATCTGGCGGGTTTGCCGAGCCTGGCCTCATGCTCTCGGGACGTCTATGCCGAAGATTGCCGGTTCTCGGCCGACGTGGCCCTGCGCATCGCCAAGGGCATCGCTTCGGCGGCGGAGCATCTGCATCGACAAGGCATCACCCACGGCGACCTCTACGGTCACAACATTCTGTTGAACACTCAGGGCGATTGTCTGCTAGGGGATTTTGGCGCGGCGTCGTTTCATGCCACCACCGATGATGCGCAGACGCGGGCGTTGCAACGGCTGGAAGTGCGCGCGTTCGGCGTGTTGCTCGGGGAGTTGCTTGCGCGTGTCGACTCGGGGTTGAGTACAGAGCGGCGCTTGGCATTGGAAGCGCTGGAGCGGCGCTGCTGTCAGGCGGATGTCTTGGGACGCCCGGCATTCAGCGAAGTGATAGAACTTCTGCAAGATCACTGACGGAGACGAACACTGTGGCGAGGGAGCTTGCTCGCGCTGGATGGCGAAGCCGTCCCGAAAAAGCGACGACTGCAGCGCAGCCGAGCGGGAGCAAGCTCCCTCGCCACAGGTCAATACAGCAGCAGATCAGCCAGCCAGGCCGACAAACATGTCCTGCACATCATCATGGTTGTCGAGGCCTTCAAGGAACGCTTCGACTTCAGCCATCTGCTCGTCGCTCAACCCGCCGACCGGGTTCTTCGGCTGGTAGCCGAGCTTGGCCGACAGCACAGTGAAGCCTTGTTCCGGCAGGGCTTTCTGCACGGCATCAAGATCAGTCGGGTCGGTGAGGAACAGCGTCGCGCCCTCTTCGCCCGGCTCGAAATCCTGGGCGCCGGCTTCGATCGCGGCCATTTCCGGATCGGCGTCGGGGCTGTCCGGCGCGGCTTCGATCATGCCGACGTGGTTGAACATCCATGCCACCGAACCGGAAGCGCCCAACTGGCCCTTGCGGAACGCCACGCGGATTTCCGCGACGGTGCGGTTGATGTTGTCGGTCACGCATTCGACGATCAGCGGCACCTGATGCGGGGCAAAGCCTTCGTAGGTGACGCGATGGTATTGCACGGTTTCACCCAGCAGACCGGCGCCTTTCTTGATCGCGCGATCGAGGGTTTCTTTTGGCATCGAGGCTTTCTTCGCCTGTTCGACCACCAGACGCAGGTGTGCGTTGGTGGCGGTATCGGCGCCGTTGCGCGCAGCAATGGTGATTTCCTTCACCAGTTTGCCGAAGATTTTTCCTTTGGCGTTGGCTGCCGCTTCTTTGTGTTTAACCTTCCACTGTGCGCCCATTACTCACTCTCTTGATCTGTGGCGCCGAGACATCTATTGGCCGACGCGTGGCGGCAAGTTTATACGGCCTAAAGTCGGCAATCGACCAAAAAAACCGCTGACGGAATCGACATCTTCACCAAAGCGTGTAGGGGAATTCTGAAAAGCGCCTTTGACATGACCATTCAGCCCGACGGTTTCGTACCCTTGATTCCCCGTATCGCCTGACAGGGCTTGCTCGAATGCTCAATGACAAGGAAAGTCCGTTCACCCTTACCCTGACCGACAGTGGATTGCGCCTGCCGGTGGTGCGTTTTCGCGGCGAGGAAGCGCTGAACCAGCCCTACCGTTTCGACATCGAACTGCTCGGCCTGGCCCCGGCCATCGCTCCGGGATCCTTCCTGCACAGGCCAGCCTTTTTGCGGCTGAGTGAACAGCAGGGCTTCCACGGCACAATCTCCAGTGCCAGTTGCGAGCATCGCGGCACGCATCGGGTCGGCTATCGGCTGATTCTGGTGCCGTATCTGCAACAACTGGCGCAAGCGCAGCAACGACGCGTGTTCACCCACCTCAGCGCGCCGCAGATCATTCAACAACTACTCGAAGAACACGCCCTGCCAGCGCACAGCTACCGCATGGAAATGACCGTGGGCCACTACCCGGCCCGGGCGTTTTGCATTCAGTACGAAGAAACTGATCTGGCGCTGCTGCAACGGCTCTGCGAAGAAGAAGGCATCCACTATCACTTCGAACACGGGCCGGACGGACACGTCGTGGTGTTCGCCGACGACAGCCTGAGCCTGCCGCAGGAACCGGTCGAAATCCCCTTCAATGCCGAAGACCAACCGCCATCGCCCTGCGTAAGCGTTCTCTACCAACAGCATCGTGCGGCACCGGTGCCAATGCTGCATGCGGTGCGCAATCGCGGCCAGCCAGCCTGCAACGGCGAAGCGGCGAACGAAGTTTCCCCGCCGCTGCCGGTGCCAGCGCGCTCACTGGAGCGCCTGCACGCCGAACAACGCAGTCGTCGTCATCTGCAGCGACAACGCTGCCAACTGCGCTCCATTCACGGGCGCAGTGATTGCTGCTCTCTGCTCAGTGGCCGTTTGCTGCTGGTCGCAGATCACCCGATCAGTCATTTCAATGAACAGTGGCTGATCAGTGCCGTACGCCACCATGGGCAACACCCATCGATCCTTGATCCGGCGCCAAACGCTCATCGCTATCACAACGACTTTACCGCTCAGCCCTGGTCGAACGATTTTCGTCCGCCACTCAAACAGCCGCGTCCGAATGTGGCCGGTTATCACGTGGCGCGGGTGGCGGGTGCGCCGGGGCAGCCTGCGCAAGTGGACGAAAACGGCTGTCTCGCCGTGACCTTGTGGCCCGCAGACCATCAGCCCGGCAATGACAGTGCCGCCCTCTGGCTGCCGATCGCCATGAGCCGGCTGAACGGACCCGTCGCCGTCGATGAACTGCCAGGTGCCGGCAGCGAAGTGTGGGTCAGCTTTCTCGACAGCGATCCGGACCGACCGATCCTGTGCCTCGGTCACGCCCGCCAGCCACCGGCCCGGGAGTCAGAGCCCGCGCGTGACAGCCTGCTGCTCGACTGGCTGATCAACCGCGCCGAACACTAGAGCAAAGTCAAAGATCGCGGTCTTCGGCAGCTCCCACATTCATTGCGCCAAGCGCAGCACTCATGTGGGAGCAAGCCTGCTCGCGAAGAAGTCACCTCGGTTTCAGTCGGGCGCCAGATCAAAAAAGGCCTGGATCAAGCGCAACGCGCGTCGTCGCTCCATGCAGCCAAGCAGGTGTCGATTGACCAGCCCTTCCCCGGCAATGGGGATCGCCACCACGCGCGGGTCGTGGCTGACCTCCACCGATGACACCACACCGATACCCAACTGCGCCGCGACCGCTTCGGTCACCGCCTCGCGACTGTCCAATTCCAGCAACACTCGGGGATTGATCGACGCCTGCGCACACGCCTGATCGAAAGTGCGGCGGGTTATCGAACTCGGCTCGCGCAATACCATGATCACCTGATCCAGCTCCTTGAGTTTCACTTCCCCCGCGCGCGCTGCCCATTGATGCGCTGCCGGCACCAGCGCGCAGATCCGTGACTCGCTCAGTGCTTGCAGATGCAGGCCTTTGCGCGGCTCGACCTCGGTCAGCACCGCAACGTCGGCGTGCTCCGACAACAGCGCCGCCAGGGTTTCCTGGGCATTGCCCAGACGCAGGTTCACGGTGATCCCCGGGTAGCGCGCGCGCAGGCTCGCCAACATCGGCATGACCAGGTGCGGCCCGTCCGCCGCCACCTCCAGACGCCCCGTCAGCAGCTGCCGATTGGCTTCGAGCAGTGTCTGCGCTTCTTCTGCCAGGCCAAACATGGCCCGGGTGATCGCTGCCAGTCTGGTGCCCTCCTCGGTCAGCTCCACCCGTCGCGCGGTGCGCCGCAACAAGGTGATCTGGTAGTGCTCCTCCAGCGCCTTGATGTGCCCGGTGACTGCCGGCTGGCTGATGAACAACCGCGCAGCAGCGCGGGTGAAGCTGCCTTCGCGGGCCACTGCATCGAAAGCGCGCAGCTGAAACAGGTTCATGAATAACTCTCACTGATGGCTGGCATAACAACAAACAATTTGATTGATGAAGCGGCGAATTGCAACGTACGCCCCATAACTTCATCCCAGCGTTTTCCCGAGGACACACGAATGAGCACCGCCGCACCGATTCTTCTCACTCCCGGGCCGTTGACCACTTCGGCCCGCACCCGTCAGGCCATGATGGTCGACTGGGGTTCGTGGGATGATCGCTTCAACCAGTTGACCGCCAGCCTCTGCGAGCAATTGCTGGGCATACTCAGCGGCGCCGCCAGTCATCATTGCGTGCCGTTACAGGGCAGCGGCACGTTTGCCGTCGAAGCGGCGATCGGCACGCTGGTGCCGCGCGATGGACAAGTACTGGTGCTGATCAACGGCGCCTACGGCAAGCGTCTGGCGAAGATCTGCGAAGTGCTCGGCCGCTCGTTCAGCACCTTCGAAACCGCCGAAGACGAACCGACCACCGCCGCCGACGTCGACCGACTGCTGCGCGCCGACGCCAACATCACTCACGTAGCGCTGATTCACTGCGAAACCAGTACCGGCATTCTCAATCCGCTGGCGGAAATCGCTGAGGTCGTTGCGCGACACGGCAAACGTCTGATCATCGACGCCATGAGTTCCTTCGGCGCGTTGCCCGTGGATGCGCAGAAAGTGCCGTTCGATGCACTGATCGCCGCCTCTGGCAAATGCCTGGAAGGCGTACCGGGGATGGGCTTTGTCATTGCCCGCAAGGAATCTCTGGCCGCCGCCGCTGGCAACTCCCACTCGCTGGCGATGGACCTGTCCGACCAGCACGTCTACATGATGAAAACCGGCCAATGGCGCTTCACCCCGCCGACCCACGTGGTCGCCGCGCTGCACGAAGCCTTGTTGCAATACAGCGAAGAAGGCGGCCTGCCGGCGCGGCATGCGCGCTATGCAGCCAACTGTCAGGCGCTGATGGCAGAGATGAACAAAATCGGTTTGCGCAGCTTTCTGCCAGCGGCAGTTCAGGCGCCGATCATCGTCACTTTCCATGCGCCGAAGGACCCGCGTTATCGCTTCAAGGACTTCTACGAACGGGTCAAGGCCAAGGGTTACATCCTCTACCCCGGCAAGCTGACCCAGGTCGACACCTTCCGCGTCGGCTGCATCGGCCACGTCACCCCGGACGACATGCGCCAAGCGGTGGCAGCCGTGGCTGAAGTGCTGCGGGAGATGGAAGTGCTCGACATAAATCCCACCACAAATCCCCTGTAGGAGTGAGCCTGCTCGCGATGAGGCCCTGTCAGTCGACGAAGATGTTGAATGATCAACCGCTATCGCGAGCAGGCTCCCTCCTGCATTTGAATCGTATTGCCAAATCAGGAATTGATTGCCATGAACTACACCAATCCAACCAGCCTGCAAGCCGCGATTCTCGACTGGGCCGGCACCGTGGTCGATTTCGGCTCGTTTGCGCCGACGCAGATTTTCGTCGAAGCCTTCGCCGAGTTCGACGTGCGGGTGTCGATCGAAGAAGCCCGCGGGCCAATGGGCATGGGCAAGTGGGACCACATCCGCACCCTGTGCGACCAGCCGCAGGTGGCCGAGCGTTATCGCAAGGTGTTCGGCCGCACGCCGACCGATGACGACGTCACCGCCATCTACAACCGCTTCATGCCGCTGCAGATCGAGAAGATCGCCGAGCACTCGGCACTGATTCCCGGCGCGCTGGACACCATCGCCCAACTGCGCGAGCAAGGGATCAGGATCGGTTCCTGCTCCGGCTACCCGAAAGCGGTCATGGATAAAGTCGTCGAACTGGCCGCCAGCAACGGCTATGTCGCCGACCACGTCGTCGCCACCGACGAAGTACCAAACGGTCGCCCATGGCCGGCGCAAGCGTTGGCCAACGTGATCGCCCTGGGCATCGACGATGTGGCAGCCTGCGTGAAGATCGACGACACCGTGCCGGGCATTCTCGAAGGTCGCCGGGCCGGCATGTGGACGGTTGCGCTGATTTGCTCGGGCAACGCGCTGGGTCTGGACTACGAGGCTTTCCGCGCGCTGGGTAGCGACGAACTGACCAGCGAACGCACGCGCATTCATGCACTGTTCGAAAGCTCGCGCCCGCATTACATGATCGACACCATCAGTGATTTGCCGCAAGTGATTGCCGACATCAACAAGCGTCTGGCCAATGGTGAGATGCCGCAAAACGCCTGACGCTGAAAAACCAGAACACCGCTGATCAATAACGATCAGCGGTGTTTTTTTTTGCGCGGTCCTGGAATCAGGCCAGTGCCAGGTAATTACTTACGCCGACACCAGATTGCTCTCTGCGTCGTATGCAAGGCCGTCGGGATGTTTAACACTACCGTCCGGCAACTGTTCAGTTCCATCTTCCCAGACAATACGGCCATCAGGATATTCAACAGTGTTATCCGGCCAGACGATACGCCCGTCCGGATACTCTACACGGCCGTCCTCATATTGAATGATGCCGTCGGGACGTTTGATGGATGTGTTATCGACATCCACCACGCTACCATCCGATAGTGTGGTGGAACCATCAGCATTGACGGTCGCGCCGATAGTTTGAATCAGCGTTATCAGGGCCACCGGATCAACATTAACATTGATGGTCGGCCATGGCATTGGCGGCCGCTTGTTGTCGACGGGCGTGGTCGGCGCTACTGGCTTGGTTGCCACTGGCTTGGGTGGCGCTACGGGCCTGGTCGGTGCAACCGGTTTAGTTGGCGCAGGTTTGGGTGGCGCTACAGGTTTGCTCGGTGCAACCGGTTTGGTTGGCACAGGCTTGCTCGGTGCAACCGGTTTGGTTGGTGCAGGCTTGCCCGGTGCTACCGGTTTGGTTGGCGCAGGTTTGCTCGGTGCCGGTGCCGGTGGTTTGGCTGGCACAACCGGCCTGGTCGGTACGACTGGTTTTGGCGCAGTGGTAGAGGGGCGAGGCTTCGGGGTCGGACTTTTCATATTCATACTCAAATTAAAAAATAGACATTAAATCTTTAACAATCAACTAAAGACTCGACCAGACAATAATCAACCAAAACCAACTATTCAAACCAAAACAAAACACAAGATATAAACAACATAAAGTTACGCCAGATATAAAAACACATAACAGGTTACTTCCAACTAACTGGCAAATTAAAACCGGGTAGCACGCAGTTATCCTGACTGCAAAACATCTCACCTTGCAGGCATAAATATTCCGGCGAATTCACAGTTAACTGAGTAGCGTAAGGACGGTGTTCGATGAGATGGTGCGCAATAACACCTTGCTGCAAAGAATGCCCAAGCGCGGCTGAGCTTCACGGCGTCGCGGCAATCCCGCGCCGCCCTTGCAGGCCACCGGTGTGGACGAAAATCAGACGAGTACCGGCGGCGAATCCGCCCGACTCGACATGCCGCTTGAGCGCCAGCACGGCCTTGCCGGTGTACAGCGGTTCCAAAGGAATGCCGGTGGCCTGCTCGGTCTGTTCGATGAAGTTCAGCAACGCCTCATCAACCTTGGCGAAGCCGCCACGGCTGGCATCGATCAGCCGATAGTCCGCCGCAGGCCCGTTGGCGTGCGCAAGAATCGATTCGATATTCGGCGCCACGCCGTGATCATCCGGCACCGCCAGCGCGCCATACACTGAGCGCTTGCCTTTCTCGGCGATTGCCAGCCCGGCCAGTGTCGTGCCCGTGCCACAGGCCAGCCACCAGGCGTCGAAATCATTCCATCCCAGCCTGGGCAATTGTTCATCGACCTGCTGCCTGATCGCCGCGCACCCCAAGGCACCGGCCAGTCCGCCACCGCCCTCGGGCACCGCCTGCAACGTTGGATACTGAGTCTGCCAGGGCGTCCAGAATCCCGGCTCGTGCCGGGCGCGGTAGCCGGCGTAACCCAGCCAGTGCAACTGCATGCCGAACGCTTGCAGATCCTCCACCGTCGGCGTGTCCTGCGGGTGCCCACGCAGCAGCCCTACAGTTTTGAATCCCAGCCGCCTGCCCGCCGCCGCCAGCGCGTGCAGGTGATTGGAATGCGCACCGCCGAGGCTGATGATGCCGTCGGCACCGGCGCGCTCGGCGGCTTTGAGGTGTTCGGCGAGTTTGAACCACTTGTTGCCACTGATCAGCGGGTCGATCTGATCGAGGCGCAGGATCGCGACTTCGATGTCGGCGCTTGCCAGCCAGTCCAGATGGAGGGGTTCGAGGGGAGCTTGGGGTAGCCAATTGGCGGGAGGCAGAAGCATGGGCACAGCACAATCTGGAAAAGACGACATATTAGTAGGAGCTGCCGCAGGCTGCGATCTCTTGATCTTGCTTTCGAACACAAGATCAACAGATCGCAGCCTGCGGCAGCTCCTACAAAATGTGTTTACAGCTCAGCGGCCAGGCGCGACCCCTGATTGATCGCCCGCTTGGCATCCAGCTCCGCCGCCACATCCGCGCCACCGATCAAGTGCACATTCTGTCCGGCTTCGACCAGGCCATCGTGCAACTCACGCAACGGATCCTGCCCGGCGCAGATCACGATGTTGTCCACCGCCAGCAATTGCGGCTCGCCGGTTTCGCCGATGCGGATATGCAAGCCCTGGTCATCGATGCTCAGGTACTCAACGCTGTTGAGCATCTGTACCTGTTTGTTCTTCAGACCGGTGCGATGAATCCAGCCAGTGGTTTTGCCCAGACCGTCGCCGACCTTGGTTTTCTTGCGCTGCAACAGGAACACCTCACGGGCCGGCGCATGGGGTGCCGCTTTAATCCCCGCCACACCACCACGGGCTTGCAGTTGCGTGTCGATGCCCCACTCTTTCCAGAACGCCGCGCGATCCAGACTGGTGGCCACGCCTTGATGGACGAGGAATTCCGACACGTCAAAACCGATTCCGCCCGCACCGATCACCGCGACCCGCTTGCCGACCGGCTTGCGCTCGAGGATTACGTCCAGATAACTCAGTACCTTGGGATTCTCGACACCCGGAATCGCTGGCACGCGCGGGGCAATACCGGTGGCGAGAATGATTTCGTCGTAGCCACCTTCAACCAGTTTCGTCACGTCGACGCGGGTGTTCAGGCACACCTCGACATTTGTCGTCTGCAACTTGCGCTTGAAATAGCGCAGGGTCTCGAAAAACTCTTCCTTGCCCGGCACGCGCTTGGCGATGTTGAACTGGCCACCGATCTCACTGGCCGAATCGAACAGCGTTACCTGATGACCGCGCTCGGCGGCCACGGTGGCGGCGGACAACCCGGCAGGGCCGGCACCGACCACGGCGATTTTCTTGATCTGCTGCACCGGCAGGTAATTGAGTTCGGTCTCGTGGCAGGCGCGCGGGTTGACCAGGCAACTGGTGAGCTTGCCGCCAAAGGTGTGGTCCAGGCACGCCTGGTTGCAGCCGATGCAGGTGTTGATTTCGTCGGCGCGGCCTTCGGCAGCCTTGTTGACGAACTCCGGGTCGGCGAGGAACGGCCGCGCCATCGAGACCATATCGGCATCGCCTTCGGCAAGAATCTGCTCGGCGATTTCCGGGGTATTGATGCGGTTGGTGGTGATCAGCGGAATGCTCACCGAGCCGCGCAACTTGGCCGTGACTTTGCTGAATGCCGCGCGCGGGACTTTGGTGGCGATGGTCGGAATCCGCGCTTCGTGCCAGCCGATGCCAGTGTTGATGATGGTCGCACCGGCCTGCTCGATGGCTTTGGCCAGGGTGACGATCTCGTCCCAGGTGCTGCCGCCCTCGACCAGATCGAGCATCGACAGACGGAAAATAATGATGAAGTTCGGTCCCACCGCTTCGCGCACACGGCGGACGATTTCCACCGGCAGGCGCATGCGGTTTTCGTAGCTGCCACCCCAGCGGTCGGTGCGGTGGTTGGTGTGGGCGGCGAGGAACTGGTTAATGAAATAACCTTCCGACCCCATTATCTCGACGCCGTCGTATTCGGCGGACTGCGCCAGCACCGAACAGGTGACGAAATCGCTGATCTGCTTCTCGATGCCCTCCTCGTCCAGCTCTTTGGGCTTGAACGGGTTGATCGGCGCCTGGATCGCGCTCGGCGCTACCTGCTTCGGGCTGTAGGCATAACGGCCGGCGTGGAGAATCTGCATGCAGATCTTGCCGCCGGCCTCATGCACAGCGCGGGTGACGATGCGGTGCTTGAGCGCCTCTTCTTCGCTGGTCAGTTTCGCCGCGCCAGAGTACACGCCGCCTTCATCATTCGGGCCGATGCCGCCCGTGACCATCAGGCCTACGCCGCCCCGGGCACGTTCAGCGAAGTACGCCGCCATGCGTTCGAAGCCACCCGGTTTTTCTTCCAGGCCAGTGTGCATCGAGCCCATCAGGGTGCGGTTGCGCAGCGTGGTGAATCCCAGGTCCAGCGGGGCCAGCAGATGCGGGTAATGAGCGGCGGTCATCGGTAACTCCACAACGAGCGATCACGGAAAGTTGCGGGAGCTCTGCGTCCCCCGTCAGTCATGTTCGACAGACTAAGAGGCGCACCGCTGTCACTCAATGACCGTAACTGACAAGTTATTGATCCAAATGCGCAGGGCCCCTTGGCAATCCGGGCCATGGGCCCTACCCTAGGCGCCACACTCTGTACCCGGCTGTTGTTGGTTTTCATGCGCAAACTTCTGTATCTGTTTTTCTCCATGGCCCTCGTTGCCGCTTTGACCACCTACGCCATGTGGGCGGCGGACCGGCCGGCGGGCCATTACCTGTCGGATCTGCGCATCAAGCTTGCTGTCGATCAGGGCACACCCGCCGATCGCGGCAACCTCCTGGGCATTCAGCCCGAACTGTTTCCCACCGATTATCAAAGCTCCGCACGCCTGCACCGCAAGCTCGCGGCTTATCTTCAGCAAGCCCGCGATCAAGGCTTGCTCAATGAGAAAACCGTGGTGGTCTTGCCCGAGCATGTCGGCACCTGGCTGATGATCAGCGGCGAGAAAGACGAGCTGTACCAGGCGCCGACCCTGGCTGAGGCGATGAACTGGCTGGCGGCGAGCAATCCGTTGCTGTTCGCCCGCGCCTGGCTGAGTGCAAAGGGCGAGCAACGTCTGGACGACGCGCACCTGCGGATGAAATCGAAGGCCATGGCCAAGGATTATCAGGCGCTGTTCGGGGGCCTGGCCAAGGAGTTTCAGGTCACACTGGTGGCCGGCTCCATCGTGCTGCCGGAGCCAAGCATTCGCGACGGTCAGCTCAAGCCCGGTAGCGGCGCCCTGTTCAACAGCAGCGTGGTCTTCGGCCGCGACGGCGTGCCGCTGGGCCAGCCGCAACGGCAGATGCACCCGATCTTCGATCAGCAAGGCGTGATCAAGGCCGAGGACAAACACGCCATCCAGGTCGTCGACACACCGGCCGGACGCTTGGGCATCCTGATCGGCAGTGACAGCTGGTATCCCGCCAACTACCGCACCCTCGATGAACAAGGCGCGCAACTGGTGGCCGTACCAGCGCAGGTCATTGGCCAGGGTGCCTGGGACAAACCATGGCGGGGCTACAAAGGTTCGAGCACGCCAGGGTCGGTCAGCCTCAAGCCCGGCGACCTCAGTGAAGGCCAGGCCTGGCATCGACTGACCCTCACCGCACAACCGCCGAGCAGCCGCGCGATTGCCGGCGTCAGTGTGTTCATGCGCGGGCAGTTCTGGGACAAGCCGAGCACCGGCAGGAGCTTTCTCAGCAGCAACGGCCAGCAGTTCGCCGATGGCGAAACCCGTGGCGCGCGTTTGCTGAACGTCTGGCTGTAAATCATGAAGCCGCAGCCGATGCGTCTCGGGGATCTATCGGTAGGCTTCGTGCACAGCCTGGCTGATGCCGTGCGCAGCCACGACGCCGACCCGCTGCCGTTATTGGAGCAATACGGTCTCGATGCCGCGCGACTGGCCGAGGCAGGAGCGCGTTTATCAATTCCGCGCTACATGCGCCTTGGCCATGCCGCCATCCAGCTGACGGGCGACCCGGCCCTGGGCCTGCGCATGGGCCGGATGATTCGCTTGAATCAGGCAGGTCTGGCCGGCATCACCGCCGCGCAGGCGCCCACCGTACGCGAAGCGGCCCGCTGCCTGACCCGCTTTGAACCGCTTTACGGTTCCAATTACCGCGGGCAATCCAGTTTCCATGAAGACGCCAATGGCGCCTGGCTGCGTTTCTACTCGATCAGCCCGTACAACGCCTATAACCGCTTCGTGGTCGATTCGATCCTCGCCGGCTGGCTGCACCAATTGTCGGGGCTTTGCGGCCAATCGTTGCGCGCCGAAAGGATCGAAATCGAGTTCGAAGCGCCGGACTACCGCGACGCGTACACCGTGCTCGGCGACTGCCCGATCCAGTTCAGCGCCGAACGCAATCAATTGCGCCTGAGCTTGAGCAGCCTCGCCCTGCGCAACCCCGAGCATTGTCCGAGCACCTGGCGACATCTACTGCAACTGTGTGAGCGGGAACTGGAGCAATTGACCCGCACCCGCAGCCTGCGCGAGCGCATCACCCAATTGCTCGGCCCGCTGCTCAATGGCGGCCGCGAACCGGACCTTGAAGAAGTCGCCGCACGCTTGAAACTGCCCACCTGGACACTGCGCCGCAAGCTTGCCGAAGAAGGCACGCAGTTCCGCGCAATCCTCAACGACACACGCCGCGACCTGGCGATGACCTATATCCGCGACACCGAACTGGCGTTCGGTGAAATCGCCTACCTGCTGGGCTTCGCCTCAGCCGAAGCTTTCCAGCGCGCATTCAAACGCTGGAGCGGCCACACGCCCGGCGAATCCCGACGCAATTATCGCTCGGGAGCTTGAAGCTCAGAGCTCCGTTGCATCGTCAGCCGGCTCTGGTTGATCCAGTTCAAAGGCCTGGTATTCGAGCAGTTCTTCCTGATACTCATCCATCGTATAAATCCCCCAAACCGCTCGCTGTGAAATGGCTGATCAATCGACCTGTGCCCCGAGCATAAAGTGCCCGTGTGAAGGAAAAGTGAAACGCGACCTTCATGAATAAAACGTAGCAGGTGGTTGGAGATTTATCGCGGCGATGGTGTGGCAGCTATGTAACGAGATCTTAAGCCAACCCAAAACAATGTAGGAGTGAGCCTGCTCGCGATAGCGGTGTATCAGTCATTGATGAAGTGACTGATAAACCGTCATCGCGAGCAGGCTCACTCCTACAGTTTGAAACGCGGGGTTATTGGCCCGACGCAGGCATCGCCGGGATCGGCTCGGACGGCGGTGGAATATCCGGGTTGGTCGGTGGCGTGATGGTTTCGCTGGCCGGCGCAGGCTCTTGCGCGGGCGCCGGTGCAGGCGTGATCGGCGTCGACTCAGCTGGCGGCACCATTGGCTCGGAGCTCACTGGCGCGGTTTCAACCGGGGCCGGAGCCGGTTCCGCAGCTGGCGCAGGCGCAGGCGCCGGTTCCGCTGCAGGTGCTGGCACCAATGGCGCAGCAGCGGGTGCAGGCGTCGCCTTGGGCTCTGGCACGCCGAGATCGGTTTTCGGTTTTTCTTCGATGTGCGCAGCCTTCTTCGCATCGGCGGGGAGGGACTGCTCCACCAGGGGGAAGAAACGCTCGTAGAACTTCTGCGCAGTGACCGTCTCGCTGGCGACCTTGACCATCGAGTCGTCTGAAGAACCGATCGGCATCGATACCGAGCCCAACACGCCAACACCGAGGCTGGCCGAGTTGTTGGTCTTCTTCAGCGCGTAACGGTCCTGCAGGGCGTTGGCGAACACCGTAGCGTGATGCCCGGCGCTGCCGTCTTCGGCACAGACCACGTTGAAGCTGATCTCCAGGTGCGTCTCGCCGGTCTGCTGGAAACTCTTGTGACCGCTGACCAGCTTCGGATCACTGCTGGTAATGATGTAGCCCTGACTGAGCAACGCACGCCGCGCCGCTTCGCAACTGGCGGTATCGGTCACCGGGTAATTGCGCGAAAAGGTGCCGGAGTCATCGAAGTTCTCATGCTCATAGATCGGCTTGTCCTTCGAACAACCGGCCACCGCAGTCAACAAAAGCGCCAGCCCGACAACACGCATGGGAGTGGAAATCAACATTGAACATCCTGAGGGAAAACAGTCCGGGGCGTATTGTGCAACAGATCGCCGCCCCATGGCGCATGGAATAGTGTCAAGAATCGGTTACAACTCTACCGGTCATGGCCGCAAGGAAAAAGCCGCGACGACAAATGATCTGCCAGCGCGCGCAATCCGCCGTGGCCCGGCGACTCGACGGCCACACTACCCAGAACTGTCGCGCATGCCGGGGACAGTGTACATCTGAAGAAACAGGTCGGCCGCCAAGCCGCCTTCGCGAGCAGGCTCGCTCCCACAGAACCAACCCCCCGAGCGCACGACCGGCCCAAAACCCGCCAGGCCCAAAAACGAAAAAGCCCCGACCAACCAGGCCGGGGCTTCCTCAATCCACCTCAGGCAAAAGATCAGAACCGCTCGATCTTCGCCTCAGCTTCCAACTGCTTGCGATAAGCCGCAAAGTCCTGCTGCCCCTCGCGGGAAGCGAGGAAGCGACGATATTGCGCCTTCTCCTCATCCGTCGGCGCAGCCGCTTCATTGACGCCATTCAGACGCACGATCATCAGACTACCGTCCGGCAACGTAACGCTGGTGAACGTCGGCTTGTCCTTGGCAGCCGGCTTCGGCATCCGGAACAACGCCTGCAGCACAGCCGGATCGACCCCTTCCTGACCACGGGTGGCCGCTTCAGTGGTTTTCCAGTTCTGACCGTCAACCGCCTTGTCCAGCGGCGCCTTGCCGTCACGCAGATCAGCAATCAGCTTCTCGGCACGGGTCTTGGCCTCGGCACTGGCGTGCTCCTTGGTCAACTGAGTGCGGATCGCCGCGCTCACGCTTTCCAGGGGCAATTGCGCAGGCTTCAGGTGTTCCTTGGCACGCAGCACGATCACCGTTTCCGGGTCCAGTTCGATGGCGGTGCTGTTGGCACCTTCATCAATCACTTCGGGGCTGAACGCGGCAGTGACCACGGCACGGTTGGCCGCAACACCTTCGCCACCTTCACGGCCAAACGGCTTGGAGGTGTGTACGGTCAGTTTCAGGTCCGCTGCTGGCTGGGCCAGGTCAGAGGCTTCGAACGCCGAGTCTTCCAGCTGCTTGGTCGCCTCAACGAAACGCTGCTCGACCTGAGCGGCTTTCAGCTCGCGGGTCAGCTTGTCTTTCAAGCTAGCGAGGGTCGGCACTTCAGGCGCTTCCACGCCCAGCAGCTTGATCAGGTGGAAACCGAAATCAGTACGGATCGGCTCCGACACCTGGTCTTTCGACAAGGAGTACAGGGCTTTTTCGAAAGCCGGGTCGTAAACGCCAGGACCGGCATAACCGAGGTCACCACCATTGTTGGCAGAACCCGGATCCTGCGAGAACTCCTTGGCCAGTGCTTCGAACTTCTCGCCCTTGGCCAGACGCGCCTGGACTTCCTCGATCTTCGCTTTGGCCTGCGCTTCGGTGGTCTTGTCGTTCACTTCAATGAGGATGTGAGCGGCACGACGCTGTTCCGAAAGGTTGGCGATTTCTTTCTGATACGCCGCCTCAAGGTCTTCATCATTGACCGCGACCTGATCGAAGAACGACGACTTCTTCAGCTCGACGTAATCGATGATCACCTGATCCGGCGTCATGAATTCCTTGGCGTGCTCGTCGTAGTAAGCCTTGACCTCGTCGTCGGTCAGCTTGACCGCAGCCGGGTCGGCCTTGACGTTCAGAGTAGCGAAATCGCGGGTCTGTTTTTCCAGACGGGCGAATGCCAGCACTTCGGCGTCGGTGACGAAACCGCTGCCGGCAACGCCTGCGCGCAACTGGCCGATCAGCATTTCCTGAGCCAGCATCTGGCGGAACTGCATGCGGCTGTAACCCAGTTGGCGGATTACCTGGTCAAAACGCTCGGAGCTGAACTTGCCATCGACCTGGAATTCAGGCGTCTGCAGGATCACCTGATCCAGCGCGGCTTCGGAGAAAGAGAACTTCGCCTGTTCGGCGCCTTGCAGCAGCAGCTTGCGGTCGATCAGGCCTTTGAGAGCCGATTCGCGCAGCATTTTTTCGTCGAGCAAGGAAGCATCGAAATCCTTGCCCAGCTGTTGCATCAGCTGACGGCGTTGCATGTCAACGGCCTGGCTCAGCTCGTTCTGGCTGATTTCGTCACCGTTGACCTTGGCCGCCTCGTTCTTGTGAGTCGTGGCCTGGAAAATGGCGTCGAAACCGGTCAGGGCCATCAGTGCAACGATGACCCCGATAATGGTCTTGGCAATCCAGCCTTGTGAATTGTCCCTGATATTCTGCAGCATGCGTCCCCCAGAAACGGTTGAACTTCAATTTAGGCAACCGTGGAGCGTGGGTAGAATCCGGATAGAAGAAAGGCGCATCCGAGGATGCGCCTTCTCGTAACTGGCGGAGCGGACAGGGCTCGAACCCTCGATCCCGGCGTTACAGGTGCCTGTTCCAGCCACCTGCTCTACCGCTCCGCTGCCAAGTCAGGCTTGACCCCGACCCGGATGGGTAAAAACCTGAAAACTCAGTTAACAGCTTCTTTCAGTGCTTTACCGGCTTTGAAACCTGGCTTCTTGGCAGCCGGGATTTCCAGAGTCTTGCCGGTTTGCGGGTTGCGACCGGTACGAGCCGGACGGTCAGTCACGGAGAAAGTACCGAAACCAACCAGAACAACGGAGTCGCCAGCCTTCAGAGCGCCAGTGACGGATTCGATTACAGCGTCCAGCGCACGGCCAGCAGCAGCTTTCGGGATATCAGCGGATGCAGCGATAGCATCAATCAGTTCCGACTTGTTCACTCTAAGTCCCCTTATATCTATTTTGAGATGTTTCTAAGTTTTTTGGTGAAAGCAAAAACGAGTGCTGAATGGCCTACAGACACTTAAGAGCCGCTTTATAACAAGGGCTCTAAAAAGCTGTCAAGGAAAGCCCCCCAGGCTAAAACGTATTAATGCGTGCTAATTCTTTCCTTGGCATCAGACTCGCGTTTTTCGTCCTTGGCAACTATCTCTGGAGCCACATCCGGCAAGGGCTCCGGCGCGTATTGCAGCGCAATTTGCAGGACCTCGTCAATCCATTTAACCGGTTTGATCTGCAGATCCTGCTTGATATTGTCAGGAATCTCCTTCAGATCGCGGACGTTTTCTTCCGGAATAATCACAATCTTGATTCCGCCGCGATGCGCCGCCAGCAGTTTTTCTTTCAGACCGCCAATCGCCAGCACCTGCCCACGCAAGGTGATCTCACCGGTCATGGCGACGTCGGCGCGCACCGGAATACCGGTCAATGCCGAGACCAGCGCCGTGCACATACCGACGCCAGCGCTAGGACCGTCTTTCGGCGTCGCCCCTTCCGGCATGTGAATGTGGGTGTCGCGCTTCTCGTGGAAGTCCAGTGGAATCCCCAAGCTCTTGGCGCGGCTGCGGACCACGGTCTGCGCGGCAGTGATCGATTCGACCATTACATCACCGAGCGAACCGGTCTTGATCAGCTGGCCTTTGCCCGGAATCACAGCGGCTTCGATCGTCAGCAATTCGCCGCCAACCTGAGTCCATGCCAGGCCAGTCACCTGCCCCACCTGATCCTGTTGCTCGGCCAAACCGTAGCGGAATTTACGCACGCCCAGGAAGTGCTCAAGCAGATCAGCTGTCACTTTTACCGAGAAACGTTTTTCCAGCGCATGCTCTTTGACCGCCTTGCGGCAGACCTTGGCAATCTGCCGCTCAAGGCCACGCACACCCGCTTCACGAGTGTAATAACGGATGATGTCGCGGATCGCTTCCTCGTCGAACTCCAGCTCGCCCTTCTTCAGACCATTGGCGGCGATCTGTTTTGGCGACAGGTATTTCACGGCAATGTTGATCTTCTCGTCTTCGGTGTAACCCGGCAGACGGATGACTTCCATCCGGTCCAGCAGCGCTGGCGGGATGTTCATCGAGTTCGAGGTGCACAGGAACATCACATCGGACAGGTCGTAGTCGACTTCCAGATAGTGATCGTTGAAGTTGTGGTTTTGCTCGGGATCAAGCACTTCCAGCAACGCAGACGCCGGGTCGCCACGCATGTCGCTGCCCATCTTGTCGATTTCATCGAGCAGGAACAGCGGGTTACGAACGCCCACTTTTGTCATTTTTTGAATCAATCTTCCAGGCATCGAACCGATGTAGGTGCGGCGATGGCCACGAATTTCCGCTTCATCGCGCACACCGCCCAGGGCCATGCGCACGAATTTGCGATTGGTGGCGTGGGCAATCGACTCCGCCAGCGAGGTTTTACCCACACCTGGAGGACCGACCAGGCACAACACCGGGCCACGGATTTTCTTCACGCGCTTTTGCACGGCGAGGTATTCAAGGATGCGTTCCTTGACCTCTTCAAGACCGTAGTGATCGGCGTCGAGAATGTCTTCAGCACGGGCCAGATCGAGGCGTACCTTGCTCTGCGCCTTCCACGGCACCTGCACCAGCCAGTCGATGTACGAGCGCACCACGGTGGCTTCAGCCGACATCGGCGACATTTGCTTGAGCTTGTTCAGCTCGGCGTTGGCTTTGGCCAGTGCGTCTTTCGGCAGGCCGGCAGCATCGATGCGCTTTTTCAGCTCTTCGATTTCGTTGTGGCCTTCGTCACCATCGCCGAGCTCTTTCTGAATGGCCTTCATCTGCTCATTCAGGTAGTACTCGCGCTGGCTGCGCTCCATTTGCTTTTTGACGCGACCGCGAATGCGTTTCTCAACCTGCAGCAGGTCGATTTCGGCGTCCAGCAGCGCCAGCACGTGCTCGACACGGGCCGACAGATCGATGATCTCGAGGATTTCCTGCTTCTGCTCGATTTTCAGCGCCATGTGCGCGGCCATGGTGTCGACCAGGCGACCCGGCTCATCGATGCTGTTGAGGGATGACAGGACTTCAGCCGGGACCTTCTTGCCCAGCTGCACATATTGTTCGAACTGCGACAGCAACGTGCGCACGAAGACTTCCGACTCGCGCTCGGCGGCATCGACTTCTTCGATCAAAGAGACTTCGGCGCGGCAGTGGCCATCGACTTCGCTGAAGCGTTCGACGGTACCACGCTGCTCGCCTTCGACCAGAACCTTGACCGTGCCATCAGGCAGCTTCAGCAGCTGCAGAACGGTAGCAATCGTACCTACGCGATAGAGAGCGTCTTCACCGGGATCATCGTCAGCCGGGTTTCGCTGGGCCAGCAGCAGAATCTGCTTGTCACCCGTCATCGCGGCCTCGAGGGCTTCGATGGATTTCTCGCGCCCCACGAACAGCGGGATAACCATGTGCGGATAAACCACGACATCACGCAATGGCAGGAGAGGCAATTCGATGGTTGTCTTCATGATTTCGCCTCTACGGCGGCCATATGGCCGTAATCAGATGGAATTGAGCTTGAAACCAAGATGGGGGCTGCCTCGAAAAAAAACAAGCGTAAAGCGGAGGTAAAAAACGACTTAAAAAAAAAGAGGCCCGAAGGCCCCTTCTTTGTTGCGGCGCGGTGGACGCTTACGCGTCCGGCGCTGCCTTGGCCGCCGGCTCACTGTTTTCGTAGATATACAGTGGCTTGGACTTGCCTTCGATCACGCTTTCATCGATCACGACCTTGCTCACCTCGGACTGCGAGGGGATCTCATACATCGTGTCGAGCAGCACACCTTCGAGAATCGAACGCAGGCCACGAGCACCGGTTTTACGTTCCAGGGCACGCTTGGCGACCGATTTCAGCGCGTCGGAACGGAATTCCAGGTCCACGCCTTCCATCTCGAACAGCTTGGCATACTGTTTGGTCAGAGCATTTTTCGGCTCGGTGAGGATCTGCATCAGCGCAGCCTCGTCGAGCTCGTCCAGTGTCGCCAGGACAGGCAGACGACCGACGAATTCCGGGATCAGACCGAACTTGACCAGATCGTCAGGCTCGACTTCACGCAGGGATTCACCGACTTTCTTGCCTTCTTCCTTGCTGCGCACTTCGGCGTTAAAGCCGATGCCGCCTTTGGTGGAACGGTTCTGAATGACCTTTTCCAGGCCTGAGAACGCACCACCGCAGATGAACAGGATGTTACGGGTGTCGACCTGCAGGAACTCCTGCTGCGGATGCTTGCGGCCACCTTGCGGCGGTACCGAGGCGACCGTGCCTTCGATCAACTTGAGCAAGGCCTGCTGCACGCCTTCACCGGAAACATCACGGGTGATCGACGGGTTGTCGGACTTGCGGGAAATCTTGTCGATTTCGTCGATGTAGACAATACCCATCTGGGCTTTCTCTACGTCGTAATCGCACTTCTGCAGCAGCTTCTGAATGATGTTCTCGACATCTTCACCCACGTAACCGGCCTCGGTGAGGGTGGTTGCGTCGGCGATGGTGAACGGAACGTTCAGCAAGCGGGCCAGCGTTTCGGCCAGCAGGGTTTTACCAGAGCCTGTCGGGCCGATCAGCAGGATGTTGCTCTTGCCGAGTTCGACGTCGTCAGCCTTTTTGTCACGCTGGTTCAGGCGCTTGTAGTGGTTGTACACCGCTACGGCCAAAACCTTTTTCGCACGCTCCTGACCAATGACGTACTGGTCAAGGATGCCGCTGATTTCTTTAGGCGAAGGCAATTTATGCGCGCTGCTTTCGGCCTGTGCTTCCTGCACCTCCTCGCGGATGATGTCATTGCACAGGTCGACGCACTCGTCGCAGATAAAGACCGAGGGGCCGGCAATCAATTTGCGCACTTCATGCTGGCTTTTGCCACAGAAGGAGCAATAGAGCAGCTTGCCGTTGTCCTCGCCGTTGCGGGTGTCAGTCATTCGTTCGATCCAAATCCGATAGGCTTGCAACACAAGATGAAGGCTATTGCGGGCTTTTTCAAGCCCGCCGCTGATCGGACATGCCGATCAGGCCTGTTTTGCGCTGCTTATATTAAGCTGGACGCTGGTTGATCACTTCATCGATCAGGCCGTATTCCTTCGCAGCTTCGGCACTCATGAAGTTGTCGCGATTGGTGTCGCGCTCGATTTCTTCCAGAGTACGGCCGCTGTGCTTGGCCATCAGCATGTTCAGACGCTCGCGGATGAAGAGGATTTCCTTGGCGTGGATTTCGATGTCCGACGCCTGGCCCTGGAAACCACCCAGTGGCTGGTGAATCATCACGCGCGAGTTCGGCAGGCAGAAACGCTTGCCCGGAGCACCTGCGGTGAGCAGGAATGCGCCCATGCTGCAGGCCTGACCGATGCAGGTGGTCGATACGTTCGGCTTGATGAACTGCATGGTGTCGTAGATCGACATGCCTGCAGTCACCGAACCGCCCGGCGAGTTGATGTACAGATGGATGTCCTTGTCCGGGTTTTCCGCTTCAAGGAACAGCAGTTGCGCACAGATCAGGTTGGCCATGTAGTCCTCTACCGGGCCCACCAGAAAGATCACTCGCTCCTTGAGCAGGCGCGAGTAGATGTCGTAGGCGCGTTCGCCACGAGCGGACTGCTCGACAACCATCGGGACCAGGCCGCCGGCGGCCTGGATATCAGAGTTCTGCTGAATATAAGAATTACGGAACATGCTCTGCAGTCGCTCCCAAATAGTTATGTCTTGAATACGCATAAGCCAGCTCGAGAGCTGGCTTATGGTGTGCACTTCTAACGCAAAATCAATCAGTCGGCTGCTGGAGCTTCTACCGGCTTGACTGCTTCTTCGTAGGAGACCGATTTGTCGGTCACACTAGCTTTCTGCAGAACAGTATCCACAACTTGTTCTTCCAGCACAACCGAACGCACTTCGTTCAGTTGCTGCTCGTTTTTGTAGTACCACGACACGACCTGCTCTGGCTCCTGGTAAGCGGAAGCCATTTCCTGAATCATTTCGCGAACGCGAGCTTCGTCAGGCTTCAGATCGAACTGCTTGACCACTTCAGCGACGATCAGGCCCAGCACGACGCGACGCTTGGCTTGCTCTTCGAACAGCTCGGCCGGCAGTTGGTCTGGCTTGATGTTGCCACCGAACTGCTGAACAGCCTGCACGCGCAGACGGTCAACTTCGTTGGACAGCAGGGCCTTTGGCACTTCGATCGGGTTGGTGGCCAGCAGACCGTCCATGACCTGATTCTTGACCTTGGACTTGATCGCCTGACGCAGTTCACGCTCCATGTTCTTGCGAACTTCGGTGCGGAAACCGTCGATGCCGCTTTCCTTGATGCCGAATTGAGCGAAGAACTCTTCGTTCAGCTCAGGCAGCTTAGGCTCGGACACAGTGTTGACGGTCACGGTGAACTCGGCCGCTTTGCCAGCGAGGTCGAGGTTCTGATAGTCCTCAGGGAAGGTCAGGTTCAGAACGCGCTCTTCACCAGCTTTAGCGCCGACCAGGCCTTCTTCGAAGCCCGGGATCATGCGGCCGGAACCCAGTACCAGCTGAGTGCCCTTGGCGGAACCGCCAGCGAACACTTCGCCGTCGACCTTGCCAACGAAATCGATGTTCAACTGGTCTTCGTTCTGGGCGGCACGATCGGCCACTTCAAAACGGGTGTTCTGCTTGCGCAGGATGTCCAGCATCTTGTCCAGGTCAGCGTCAGCCACTTCAGCGCTCAGACGCTCAACGGTGATGCCTTCGAAACCGGCAACGGTGAACTCAGGGAACACTTCGAATACGGCCACGTATTCCAGGTCCTTGCCCGCTTCGAGGGATTTTGGCTCGATCGAAGGCGAACCGGCTGGGTTCAGCTTCTGCTCGACCACAGCTTCGTAGAACGAAGACTGGATCACGTCGCCTACCGCTTCCTGGCGCGCGTCAGCACCGAAACGGCGCTTGATTTCGCTCATTGGCACTTTGCCTGGACGGAAGCCAGCAATTTTGGCCTTTTGGGCAGTCTGCTGCAGACGCTTGTTGACCTGAGTCTCGATGCGCTCTGCCGGCACGGTGACGCTCATGCGGCGCTCGAGAGCAGTAGTATTTTCAACAGAAACTTGCATGGATATTCCTCGTTGCACAGACGTTAGCCGGCCGTTTCCGACCCCAGAATCAAGGGCATGCATTCTAGTGGGTCAAACTCAAGAAGTCACCCTACTGGAAACGGGTAAAAAAACAGCAGGCAATTTATAGGGAGCGCCGCACGAATGCCGCGCACTCCACAGGCGAATACAAGCGATCACTTCAGGGCTCCGCATCAACCCTTCTATATATAGAAGGACAATCAATTGGCCCTGACAGCTATACCGGCAATGACCGGAACAGCGAGCAGCTCAGCCCCATCGGAACCTGTAAATTCGATGAAGTGCCCTGCCCTGCGACCTGAATCCGGCCATAACCGGATTTCAGAACCACTAAAACAAAAAAGGCGCCAGACTGTTAAATCTGGCGCCTTTCGAAATATGGGGTGGACGATGGGGATCGAACCCACGACAACGGGAGTCACAATCCCGTGCTCTACCAACTGAGCTACGCCCACCATATTGCGTAACAAAAAAGCCAAACAACTTCTTTGTCGAAACCTCATCAGGCCCGAAGCACAAATGAAGCTTTATTTGGTGCGGATGAAGAGACTCGAACTCTTACGCCTCGCGGCGCTGGAACCTAAATCCAGTGTGTCTACCAATTCCACCACATCCGCGGATGAAGCTTTTAAAGCAAAGGCGCCAGACCGTTAAATCTGGCGCCTTTCGAAATATGGGGTGGACGATGGGGATCGAACCCACGACAACGGGAGTCACAATCCCGTGCTCTACCAACTGAGCTACGCCCACCATATCGCGTTACTTGTGCCAAAGCTGCCTAATGGCGCACCCGGCAGGACTCGAACCTGCGACCATCCGCTTAGAAGGCGGATGCTCTATCCAGCTGAGCTACGGGCGCCTTGTTAATCTGTACTCTTAAAGGACTACAAACTAAGTGCTTTCCAGTGTCGCAGAACCTTGATTCCGCTTCACCTTCTTAACCAGTGCTAGGCTGTGCCCGACAAGTGCGACGAATAGTATAGAGGGCTCCAAAGGTCGTCAAATCCTTTTTGAAAAAAATTCATTTAATTAAAGGAGTTAGCGGAATTTGCTGACCAAGCGCCTTTGCCCTCACCGCTCGACATGCGAGAATGCGTTCTCATTTTTTCCCCTCTCGATGGTTAATCACGCGCAATGACTGCACAACTAATCGACGGCAAATCGATCGCCGCCAGCCTGCGCCAGCAGATCGCCCAACGAGTTGCCGAGCGTCGCCAGCAAGGCCTGCGCACCCCCGGCCTCGCGGTGATCCTGGTCGGCAGCGATCCTGCCTCTCAGGTTTATGTCTCGCACAAGCGTAAAGACTGTGAAGAGGTTGGCTTCCTCTCTCAAGCCTACGACCTGCCCTCCGACACCACTCAGGACGCCCTGACCGATCTGATCGATCGTCTCAATGACGACCCGGCCATCGACGGCGTTCTCTTGCAACTGCCTCTGCCCGAGCACCTCGATGCGTCCAAATTGCTGGAGCGCATCCGCCCGGACAAAGACGTCGACGGTTTCCACCCCTACAACGTCGGTCGTCTGGCCCAGCGCATTCCGCTGCTGCGCCCGTGCACCCCGAAAGGCATCATGACCCTGCTCGAAAGCACCGGTGCTGACCTTTATGGGATGGACGCCGTGGTCGTCGGCGCCTCCAATATTGTCGGTCGCCCGATGGCCATGGAACTGCTGCTGGCCGGCTGCACCGTCACCGTGACCCATCGCTTCACCAAGGATCTGGCCGGTCACGTCGGCCGAGCCGATCTGGTGGTCGTTGCCGCCGGCAAGCCGGGCCTGGTCAAGGGCGAGTGGATCAAGGAAGGCGCGATCGTCATCGACGTCGGCATCAACCGTCAGGACGACGGCAAGCTGGTCGGTGACGTCGTCTACGAAACCGCCCTGCCCCGCGCCGGCTGGATCACCCCGGTACCGGGTGGCGTCGGCCCGATGACTCGCGCCTGCCTGCTGGAAAACACCCTGTACGCGGCAGAAACCCTGCACGCCTGACCGGTTTTTTTCCACCGTATCGGAACCCCGCCTTGTGCGGGGTTTTTCATGCCTGAGAAAAAACTTCAACCGTTCGCCGGAAACCGCTCTTTTTACAGGCCTTTTCACGAGATTTTCAGGTCTCTCAAACAACCATCGACAGTTCTTCAGCCATACTCCTAAAATGCGCCGGTTTTAAGAAATAACCCGTTACAAACTAACGGAATATCCAACCCTTATGAGTTCGCCCGCGTGAAAATTCGTCTCTCGATTCTGAGCCTGTTTTTTGCTTTCACAGGCACATTCATCACGCCAACGATCAACGCTGCGGAAACCACCGCTGTCCCGCGCGACGCCTCGACCCTGAAGATCGCGTCCGGCAGCGCCCTGCTCATGGATATGCAGACCAATAAAGTCATTTATTCCAGCAACCCTGACGTGATCGTGCCGATCGCCTCTGTCAGCAAGCTGATGACTGGCCTGGTGGTGGTAGAAGCTCGACAGAACATGGACGAATGGATCGATGTCGATATCAGGAACACGCCGGAAATGAAGGGTGTGTTCTCCCGGGTCAAACTCAAGAGTGAGCTGCCGCGCCGCGAGATGCTGCTGATCGCTTTGATGTCTTCGGAAAACCGTGCTGCCGCCAGCCTTGCGCATCACTACCCGGGCGGCTATGCAGCTTTTATTGCGGCGATGAACGCCAAGGCCAAGGCGCTGGGCATGACCAGCACACACTTCGTCGAGCCGACCGGCCTGTCGGAACGCAACGTTTCCACTGCCCGCGACCTGAGCAAATTGCTGGTGGCTGCGCACAAGCAGCCGTTACTCGTGCAGTTGACCACCACCAAGGAAAAAACCGTGGCGTTCCGCAAGCCCAACTACACCCTGGGCTTTCGCAATACCGATCATCTGGTCAACAAGGCCGATTGGGACATCAAGATCACCAAGACCGGCTTCACCAATCCGGCCGGCCATTGCCTGGTGCTGGTGACGAAGATGGGCAATCGCCCGGTCGCCCTGGTAATTCTCGATGCGTTTGGCAAGTACACGCATTTTGCCGATGCCAGCCGTATCCGCAGCTGGGTGGAGACCGGGCGCAGCGCGAATGTTCCTGCGGTAGCCCAGCAATACAAGGCCGACAAAAACCTCAAGAGTCGTCAGAGTGGCGTGGTCGAAGCGGCAAAGTAGATCCCGCGAACATGAAAAAGCCCCGAGTCTTCGGGGCTTTTTTTCGCCTGCTGCTTTTTCAGTCGTTGGGCAGCGGCATCTTGTCGTCATCGGGGATGCCATCGCCCGAGCTCGGCTCTGGCGAAACGTCGGGCGTCAGCACATTGGGCCGCGCCAGTGGATCGCGCATCGGACTGCCCGGATCCAGCACCGGATCAACGTCTGGCTCTGGCGTGGTCGGGACGCTGTCAGGTTTGTGATCGTCGAAGCTTGAATCGGTACTCATACGCACCTCGCATCAAGGTTTCAGATCGGCCATCGGATCGTAGGGCTTGGCCGGTTTCTTCGGATCTTCACCAGGCTCGACATCCAGCGGCGCCTTGGCCGGACCGACCGGATCGACTTGCGGATCGTCAAGGTCCGGCGAATCCGGATCGAATCCCAGATCATCACCCGAGGAGTGATCGGACGAATGCGGGCCTTTCGGGGTTGAGGAATCTGCCATGTTGCCTCCTTGATTCACCCGCGAAGCACGGGTACTGATCTTCAGAGGCCTGCCGGCCGCAGTCGTGCCCGGCAGATGACGAACGGAGCCTTACTGCGCCGCCAGAGCTTTTCTCGCTTGCGCCGCGGCGTTTTCTTCACCAGCCTGCGCCAGCTCATCGGCGGCCTTCAACCAACGGGCACGGTCTACAGCGGCGGGGATCTGCGACGGTTTCTGGATCAGGATCGCCCAGCCACCGGACTTGTCGAACGCCGACTCGAAGCTGCCAAAATCCATCAATTGCCGACGATTCATGCCGGCGCGCAGCAGCACCTTCTGCTTATTGCGGTCGTAGCCGGAGAGGATCGCGTAACGCGGTTCAGCCCAAAAGGCCGAACCCTCGCTGAAGCGCACCATCACCGGATAACCTGCCGCAACCTGAGTCAACAAGGCTGGCAGCTTGCTGTCGAGCGGATAGACCACCAAGCCATATTCGCGGGCGAGGTTCTGCATGTTTTGCTGCAGCTTGTCTTCAGCGCCCGGCAAGTTCAGCGGTTTTTCCAGAAGTCCCGGAGTGATCACGATGCCTTGTTGCGACAGCAGACTGGCCAGCACCTGTGGCCCGCTCTGATTGGCTTCGCCGCGATAAAAAGTGCCACTGAGTTCAACCCGCTCCGGCAAGCGTTTGACTTCCGGCACCACATTGCCTGCGCATCCGCTCAGCGCCGCTAGGCAAGCGCCGATAAGCAACCCCCCACGCATTCGAGAAAATACCTGCACCATCTTCACTCTCTTCACAGACGCCGGACATCGTGTTCCGGCAACGCCAGCGATCATAGAGCCGCACCTGCTCGCGGTATAGCCTTAAACCGCAGACCCCGCGATTACATAGAGCAAAGTGATTGGTCACTAACGACCTTTGGTCAATAGCTTGAAACACCCCATTGACTAGACTGTCACTGAAATAGAGCGAATTGCGAAAAGCGAGCGCCCGACGCAGGGCGAAGAGGAGGCACCAATGAGCCTGACCATGACCATCGTGATGTTGATAGCCGGCTGGCTGGCCGTGGCGACTGCCACGTTGTGGGGCGTGTTGCGGATTTCCCGGCGGCATCATCACCCGGTGCAGACGCCAACGGTTGAGAAGACAGAGAAGCATTCCGTACGGCACGTTGCCGCGCACTGAAGATCAAGAGCCCCTCACCCTAGCCCTCTCCCGGAGGGAGAGGGAACTGACCGGGTTGTTCTTTTGAATTACGCCGACGTCAATCATCGAGCCGAACACAGGATTTGAAGAGCCCCTCACCCCAGCCCTCTCCCTCGGGAGAGGGCTGGGGTGAGGGGGCTCGCTCTCAAACACAACGCCAATATCAAAGCGAAAAAAAACCGCCTGGACTCAACCAGCCCAAGCGGTTTTTTTGTTGTCAGCCATTACGCCTGCTGAGCAACCTTCTTCTGCTTCGCCCGGCGCGACATCATGTTCAACACCTCGATACCGGCCGAGAACGCCATGGCCGCATACACATAACCTTTCGGTACATGGGCGCCGAAGCCTTCAGCGATCAGCGTCATGCCGATCATGATCAGGAAGCCCAGCGCCAGCATGACCACGGTCGGGTTGTCGTTGATGAACTTGGCCAGCGGATCAGCCGCGAGCAGCATCACCAGTACCGACACCACCACCGCGATGATCATGATCGGCAAGTGTTCGGTCATGCCGACAGCGGTAATGATGCTGTCGATCGAGAACACCATATCCAGCATGAGGATCTGGCCGATGGCCGCGGCGAAGCCCAGGGTCACGGTCGACGTCGCGGTCTTTGGATCTTCCGGCGCCGGGTCCATGCTGTGATGGATCTCGGTCGTGGCTTTCCAGACCAGGAACAGGCCACCGGCGATGAGGATCATGTCCTTCCAGGAGAACGCATGGCCGAGGATTTCGATCACCGGCTCGGTCAACTGAACGATGAAGGCGATGGTGCTCAACAGTGCCAGACGCAGGATCAGGGCCATGCCGATACCGATACGGCGCGCCTTTTGCCGGTGCTGCTCGGGCAATTTGTTGGTGAGGATCGAGATAAAGATCAGGTTATCGATGCCGAGCACGATTTCCATCACCACCAATGTGGCCAAAGCAACCCAGGCGGTCGGGCTGGCGGCGAGTTCTAACAGATATTCCATGGGTCAGTCCTGACTCTGTGTAAGACGGTTCAGATGGTCTTGGAGGAAGATTCGGATTCTTCCGTTTGTTTTTCCGGCGTTTCTTTTTTCTGGATCAAGCCACCGGTGGCATCGCTGAGCGCTTGCTCGGCGGCCTTGTGGGTATCGTCGATCGCTTGCTTGGCGGTCTCGGCCGCAGCGCCCATCAATTGCTGCGCGCTTTTTTCCGCCTGATCACAACCGGCCAGAACCAGTAAAGACGCAAACATCACTGCGGGAAATGTGTATTTCATAAGGTTTCCTTCGAATGAACAGACAGGCGCACACACCGGCCGTCGATGGCTGGGCATTCTAGGGAGATGAACAGTTCAGGAAAATTCGTATTTTTAGCGGCTATACTTCGGTTTTCACGAAGTGGCGATCGATATGCTCAACTACCGACAACTGCATTACTTCTGGGTCGTGGCTAAAACCGGCAGCATCGTCCGCGCCTGCGAGCAGCTCAATCTGACGCCGCAGACCATCAGCGGGCAGATTTCCCTGCTCGAACAAACCTATAACGTGGAACTGTTTCGTCGCGTTGGCCGGCAGCTGGAGCTCACCGAAGCCGGGCGCCAGGCCCTGCCCTACGCCGAGCAGATGTTTCAGTTGGGCGGCGAGCTGGAGCTGATGCTGCGCGCGCAACCCAACGAGCAGCAGATCCTGTTCCGGGTTGGCGTCGCCGATGTGGTGCCAAAATCCATTGTCTATCGCCTGATCGCACCGACCATGGAGCTGAGCGAGCCGCTGCGCATCACCTGTCGCGAGGACAAACTCGAACGCCTGCTCGCGGATCTGGCCATTCAACGTCTGGATCTGGTGATTTCCGACAGCCCGATGCCCTCGCATCTGGACATCAAGGGCTACAGCCAGAAGCTCGGTGAATGCGGTATCAGTTTTTTCGCCACCGCCGAACTCGCCGCACAGTATGGCCAGGACTTCCCGCGCAGCCTGCACGGCGCGCCGCTGTTGATTCCCGGAGCCGAAACCGTGGTGCGCAGCCGCTTGCAGCGCTGGTTCGCCGAACAGCAGATCCAGCCGCAGATAGTCGGCGAGTTCGATGACAGTGCTTTGATGCAGGCCTTCGGCCAATCCGGCAGCGGGATCTTTATCGGCCCGAGCGTTATTGCCGAGGAAGTGAAGCGTCAGTACGGCGTCGAACTGATTGGCCAGACCGATGCGGTGAGCGAGTCGTTCTACGCCATTTCGGTGGAGCGCAAGGTCAAGCACCCTGGCATCGTTGCGATTACCGAGGGTGCCCGACGCGAGCTGTTTACCGGATTATGAAGCGCAGGCTTCACGCGGCTTCAGCGTCATCAGCACCATGGCGAGGAACACCGACAGCAGGATGAAGCCGGCAGCGGCAAAGCCGAGAAAGCCCAGACCGGCACTGTCGATCACCCGACCGCCGACCATCGCGCCCAGGCCGATACCGAGATTGGCCCCGGCGATGTTCAGCGATGCGGCAAACGCAGGCGCTTGCGGCGCGGCTTTCATCAGGCGCACATGGCTGACCAGGAACAGCGCCGCCTGGGTTACGCCCCAGATGCCCATCGCCACTGCCAGGCCAACGGGCGAATGAATGTTCGGCACCAGCGAGACCATGCCAGCGATCATGAACGCGCAGAACAACACCGACGCTCCCAGCGGATGCCGATCCACCGCACGTCCACCGAGCGAGTTACCAATCAGCCCCACCGCGCCAAAGGCCATCAGGCACCAGCCGACTACGGTGCCGTTGAACCCGGCAAGGCGCTCGAGGATGTCGGCGAGGTAGGTGTAGGCGGTAAACATGCCGCTGAACACCAGAATCGACAACACGATATGGCCGATCATCAACGGACTGCGCAGGATCTTGAATTGCGAACGGAAGCTGACCTGATGCTGGTGCAGACTGGTTTTCGGCAGGTAGACAAACAGCAGCAAGGCTTTGGCAAACGCGATCAGCGCGAGAATGCCGAATGCGCTGCGCCAGCCGAACGCGTCGGAAATCAGCGTGCCGACCGGAATGCCGAACACCGTGGCGCAGACAATACCGAAGCCGATCTTGGCAATCGCCCGACCGGCGAAATCCGGGCCGACGATGTCCACCGCCGTCTCGCTGGCCAGCGCCCAGAACACCGGCAAGCCCAGCGCCGGAATCAAGCGCGCGATGGCCATCACCCAGATGTTCGGCGCCAAAGCTGCAACTGTGTTGGCCAGGCCGAACATGATCAGGATGCTGATGAACAGTCTGCGCCGTTCGAAACGGGCGAAATAAGCGGTCAGGAACGGGCCGAACAGCGCCACGGTAAAGGCGAACAACGTCACCAACAGCCCGGCTTGCGGGATGGTGACTTCGAGGTCTCGGGCTATCGCCGGCAGCAGGCCGACAATGACGAATTCCGTGGTCAGCACCGTGAACCCGGCGGCGGACAACAGAAGAATAGGCAACAGCATGCGCAACTCCAGCAAAACGACGACGCCAGCGATGACCCGGAGGCCCGCTGGCAGAACTAGAAAATGAGGATGGCGAATCTTAACAGACTGTGTCTGCACTGAGTTGCCCAAAACTGCCGATCTGCCCGGTTGATGCGGTGGCAGATCGTCACAGGCTGAAGGTTGGCGCCTGCGCTGTGATAAAGTCCGCGCCCTGAAAATCGTACAGCTGATCAACGTGCCGTTTGGCGGCGTTGATGTCACTTCGACAGGCGTTTCGTGACTGCCCACGACGCTTCGCACCCTATAAAAAACAGAGATGCCGTCATGACCGCTTCATCCCCTTCTCTTTTGCAACGCCTGAAAAACCTCAGTCTGGTCAGCCAGATTGTCATCGGCCTGATCGCCGGCATCGCCCTGGCTCTGTTCGCCCCGGAAGCGGCGAAGTCCACCACGTTCATTGGCAAAGTGTTTGTCTCGGCGTTGAAAGCCGTGGCGCCGATTCTGGTGTTCGTGCTGGTGATGGCTTCGATCGCCAACCACAAGCATGGCCAGGAAACACACATCCGGCCGATCCTGTTCCTCTACCTGCTGGGCACGTTCGCCGCGGCGGTGGTGGCCGTGGTTGTCAGCATGAGCTTCCCGTCGACCCTGGTACTGTCCACGGACAACGTTACGGTCACCGCGCCTGGCGGCATCACCGAGGTCCTGCAAAGCCTGTTGCTGAGTGTTGTCGACAACCCGGTCAGCGCGCTGATGAATGCCAACTTCATCGGCATTCTCGCCTGGGCGATCGGCATGGGCATCGCCATTCGCCACGCCGGCGATACCACCCGCGAAGTGCTCGATGATCTGTCCAACGGCGTGACCCTGATCGTGCGCGTAGTGATTCGCTTCGCGCCGCTGGGCATCTTTGGCCTGGTGGCGTCGACGCTGGCCACTTCCGGTTTCGGCGCGCTGCTCGGCTATGCGCATCTGCTGGCCGTGCTGCTGGGCTGCATGCTGTTCGTTGCGCTGGTGATGAACCCGCTGATCGTGTTCTGGAAGCTGCGCCGCAACCCGTACCCACTGACCCTGATGTGCCTGCGCGAAAGCGGCATCACCGCATTTTTCACCCGCAGCTCGGCGGCGAACATTCCGGTCAATCTGGAGTTGAGCAAGCGCCTGGGCCTGCACGAAGACACCTACTCGGTATCGATCCCGCTTGGCGCCACCATCAACATGGCGGGCGCGGCAATCACCATCACCGTGCTGACCCTGGCGGCCGTGCACACCTTGGGCATCGCCGTGGACATCCCGACCGCGATCCTGCTCAGCGTCGTCGCAGCAATCTGCGCCTGTGGCGCTTCGGGTGTGGCCGGTGGTTCGCTGCTGCTGATTCCGCTGGCGTGCAGCCTGTTCGGCATCCCGAGCGAGATCGCCATGCAGGTCGTGGCGGTAGGCTTCATTATTGGCGTGCTGCAGGATTCGGCGGAAACCGCGCTCAACTCGTCGACCGATGTGCTGTTTACCGCAGCGGCTTGCCTCGGTGAGGAAGAGAAGGCTCAGCGCACGGCGTAATTTCTCGCGCAACGAAAAGCCCGCCTTGGTGTGAACCTTGGCGGGCTTTTTTGTGGCTGGAATCTACCCCCTCACCCCAACCCTCTCCCCCAAGGGGGCGAGGGGGAAAGGGAGCCGATCTGTGTCGTTTTCATACCTGAGTTCGGCTTGATAGCTCACGTCAGCTTATCTCGGGCAAACACCACGGTCAGTCCCCTCTCCCTCCGGGAGAGGGTTAGGGTGAGGGGCTCTTGCAGGCTTAGAACGCGCCCATGTAGTCACGCTTGCCCACTTCAACGCCGTTATGACGCAGCAGCGCATAAGTGGTGGTGACGTGGAAGAAGAACTGCGGCAAGCCGTAAGTCAGCAAATACGCCTGACCACTGAAGCGCTTCTCTTTCGGCGTGCCCGGACGGGTCACGATTTCGATGCCTTCCTTGCCGTCGATCTGCTCTGGCTTGATCTCGCCGATGAAGGCCAGAACCTTGGCAATCAGCGCTTGCAGCTCGGCGAAGGTGGTTTCGGTGTCGTCGTACTTCGGCAATTCGACCTCAGCCAGACGCGCCGACACGCCTTTGGCGAAATCCACAGCGATCTGCACCTGACGCACCAGCGGGAACATGTCCGGGTACAACCGCGCTTGCAGGAAGACGCTCTGGTCGATGTTTTTCGCGCTGGCGTGGGCTTCAGCCTTTTTCAGCACATCGCTCAGGGCGTTGAGCATTTGTTGAAAAACCGGGACGGATGCGGCGTACAGTGAAATGGTCATGGCAATCTCATGTGATGGCTGGGTAATACGTGGTGGCGATTATAGCCATGCTTGATGACCGCACGGCTTGCCTTTTGTTTGGCAAGGATTAGGCTAGGCGGCTTCGACTGCAGAGGGAACGCGCGATGAGCAACGAACAAGAATCCACCGCCGAACAGCCACGGCTCAATGCCACGGAAATCCGCATCCTCGGTGCGCTGATCGAAAAGCAGGCCACCAGCCCGGAAACCTATCCGCTGACCCTCAACGCCCTGGTGCTGGCCTGCAATCAGAAAACCAGCCGCGAACCGGTAATGAACCTCAATCAGGGTCAGGTTGGTCAGAGCCTGCGGGCGCTGGAAGGTCGCGGCTTCACCAGACTGGTCATGGGCAGCCGCGCCGACCGCTGGGAGCACAAGGTCGACAAGGCGCTGGAACTGGTGCCGGCACAGGTGATTCTGACGGGTTTGATGTTTCTGCGCGGTCCGCAGACCGTCAATGAACTGCTGACCCGCAGCGGGCGCATGCATGAGTTCGAAGATAGCGAACAGGTCGTGCATCAGCTTGAGCGATTGATCGCTCGTGGACTGGCGGTGTTGATTCCGCGTCAGTCCGGGCAGCGCGAGGATCGCTACACCCATGCGCTGGGCGATCCGGCGGATATCGAGGCGATATTGGCGGCGCGGCACAATCCCGGGGAGCGTTCGAGCGGTGGCGTTTCGCTGGAGCGCATCGAAGAACTGGAAGCGCGGATTGCAGCGCTGGAAGAACGCCTGGCCCGTCTCGAATAACCAACACAGGGCCATTGTAGGAGCGAGCCTGCTCGCGAAAGCGTAGTGTCAGTCACCACTGATCTTGAATGACCCGCCGCCTTCGCGAGCAGGCTCGCTCCCACAGGAGACATCTGCAAATTTCAGATTTTATTCGCCATCCCAATAATCCACCCATCCGCCTGCCGCGCGACAGCGACAAACCCCGAGGCATTGCCCTCGGCATCCACCGCGAAGTTATCCATCACCGCGTACTTGTTCGAATCCGGATACTCGCAAATCTCAGGCTGCTGCTGAGTGCTCACCGCCAGATAACGCAGTTCGCCCGCGCCGGTATTGATGATCTGATGGGCGTTCTCCGGCCCGCCCGCTGGGCAGGCGATCACATCACCGGCGCGGATCGGAAAACGCTCGCCTCCCAACCGCACCTCGCCCTCCCCGGCCACCACGTAGAACATTTCCTCATTGACCCGATGGCTGTGGAACGGACTGCCGCGCATGCCCGGCGGCAGCGCATACAGGCGATAACCGAGCTTCTGCGCACCCAGTTGCTGACCTATCCGCGCGATACGCTGCTGATAACGCTCGGCGGTTTCGCCTTCGGGGGCGAGGGCTTCGGGCAGGGGCTCGAGTTCGACCTCGTTGAGGTTGAGGATGGGGGGATGCATGGGTGGCCTCGGTTATGGTTTTTGTGGTGGGCGAGTGTTGTTTCTGAAGTGTAGGGGTCTCATGTGAATCCGTGGCGAGGCTATCGCGAGCAGGCTCACTCCTACAGATTGAACGCATTCCAACTGTAGGAGTGACCCTGCTCGCGATGAGGCCAGACCAGCCCACTACAAAAATCACTCAGCTACGGGCAAATTCCACCGCCGCCGCAAACTGCGCCTCATTCGGCCGCACCCCGGTGTACAGCACGAACTGCTCCAGCGCCTGGATCGCAATCACTTCCAGCCCGGTGATCACCCGCTTGCCTTCGGCCCGCGCCCGCACGATCAGCGGCGTTTCCGAAGGGATCGCCACTACATCGAACACGGTCTCGGCCGCCTGGATCACCTCAGGCTCGAACGCCAGTAGCCCCGCCTCCGGCCCGCCGTCCATGCCCACCGGCGTGACGTTGATCAGCATCTGCGGGCGCTCGTCGCCCAACTCGGCCTGCCAGCGATAACCCAGCGAATCTGCCAAAGCACGTCCGGCCCGCTCGTTGCGGGCGACGATCAAACCGTTCCTGTAGCCGCCATCGCGCAGGGCGCTGGCCACCGCTTTGGCCATGCCGCCGCTGCCGCGCAGGGCGAAGGTCGAATCTTTCGGCACCGCGTGGCTTTCCAGCAACTGCGCGACGGCGATGTAATCGGTGTTATAGGCCTTGAGGTGGCCGTCGGTGTTGACGATGGTATTGATCGACTGGATCGCCGCTGCCGAGGCATCCAGCTCATCGACCAGGGCAATGCAGGCTTCCTTGAACGGCATCGACACGCCGCAGCCACGAATACCCAGTGCCCGGATGCCACCGACTGCGCCGGTCAGGTCCTGGCTGCTGAATGCCTTGTAGTAGAAATTCAGGCCCAACTGTTCATACAAATGGTTGTGAAAACGCAGACCGAAATTCCCCGGCCGCCCGGACAGGGACATGCACAATTGGGTGTCTTTGTTCGGGTTCATCTGCATGAAACTTCTCCTTCAAACGCACTTTCGGATGGACGGGTTTGGCCAGCCCACCGGGTTCTGAATCATCATTGCGGCTTGTTCGAGGCGCCGCGCTGCCGAGTAAAAAAGCCGCTACAGACCTTACACAAAATTTACCCAGCGGCTGTGCTGAATTTCGCAAATTTGCTGTCTTAGCTGTATCCCCGCGACAACTGTGGGCCTGGTTCAGGCCCAGCCGCCGGGTCGAAGAACCGAGGACTTATCATGATTCGTAAACTTCCCATCATGGCTTTGTTGATTGGCGCACTCGCCGTCACCGGTCAGGCTGAAGCGGGTGGTGGCCATGGCTGGCAGGGCCCTGCAGTGTTTGGCGCGATCGTCGGCTCGGCCATCATCGGCTCGGCACTGATCAACCAGGATCGGCCGTTGTACGTGCAGCAACAGCCGGTTTATGTTCAGCCGCAACCGGTCTACGTGCAGCAACCGCCGCCACCGGTCTACTACCAACCGGCACCGGTGTATGTGCAGCAACCGGTTTACGTGCAGCCGGCCCCTGTTTACTACGGCCCGCCTCGCGGTTATTACGGTCGGCCCCATGGCTACTATGGCGGCCCGCATGGTTACTACGGCGGTCCACGCTGGTAAGCGCAACACAGAGCCCCGCTTTCGAGCGGGGCTTTTTTATGACCGCTGGTCGGCGAAGGTCCGAAAAAATCTCGCCGAGGTCGTTGTGAGGACAGTTCGAGCAGCTAAAGTCGGCATGATGGAATCGACCGCTGGCTGTTTTTTTCATCAAATGGTCACCGTTTTGTCATGACGGAACCGCAATCTGAATCCGTCCGTAAACAACAGATCGATAACAACAAGGACGACTGTATGCCCACACAAAATCCGCACCGCATCGTCGGTTTGTGCACCTCGAGCAAGGTCTACAGCGCGCTCACCGAGCTCAAGCATCTGGAAGGCCATCGGTGCGCCAAGCTGCTGTCCCTGCTCGCCGAAAACCTCGTGCACAAGGGCCTGCTCAATGAACGCGAAGTCATGCACATGCTCGATCAGGTGGTCGAATGACGCCAGACCTCACTGGCATCAATGACCACTATCGAAAGCGTTGATTGTCCGCAGCGCCAACAAATCCCTAAGGTAGCCCCATCAGTTTGATGGAGGTTTTCCCATGGCTCAGGTTCAAATCATGTCGGTGATCGGCAGCGCAGTTCCCGCTTCGCTGCGCGCGTCGGGCTTGCTCGCCTGCTGGTATCTGGTGCGCGATGGCGAGCCAATCAGCGGCCCGCTCACCTCTTTGCCGGCGGCGCAGGCCTTGTCGCAACAGGTCACCAGCACCGCGTTGCATGCCTAAGGCAGTTGCACTTTGGGCTTGGTCTCGACGAACAGCGCCCAGCTCGACAGGAATAGCGCGGCGATCAGCGGGCCGATCACGAAGCCGTTGAGGCCGAACACCGCGAGCCCACCAAGGGTGGAAACCAGAATCAGGTAGTCGGGCATTTTCGTGTCCTTGCCCACCAGAATCGGGCGCAGCACGTTGTCGACCAGGCCGATCACGAAGACGCCGAACAAGCCCAGAACCACGCCCTGCCAGATCATGCCGCTGAGCAGGAAGTACACCGCCACCGGCGCCCAGACAATCCCCGCGCCCACCGCAGGCAACAGCGAGAGAAACGCCATCAGCACCGCCCAGAGCAACGCGCTGGGGATGTCGAGAAACCAGAAAATCAGCCCGCCCAGCGCACCCTGGGTCACGGCCACTACCACGTTACCCTTGACTGTCGCACGCACCACGCGGTTGAACTTCAGTTGCAGGCGGCGCTTGTGGTTTTCCTCCAGCGGCACCGCCGTGCGAATCTTGCGCGCCAGCTCGGGGCCGTCACGCAGAAAGAAAAACAGTAGATACAGCATGATGAAAAAGCTCACCACGAATTCAAAGGTGCCCTGGCCGAAACTGAACGCCTGGGTCGCCAGCACCTGACTGCCCTGCATCGCCGTCTTGACGATCTTCTCCCGCAGGCTGTCGAGTTCGCCCATGCCAAAGCGATCGAGCAAATGCTGAAAGTACGGCGGCAGGCTGTGCTTGAACTGCGCGAGATACGCGGCGATGTCCAGCTCACCGCTTTCGATGTTCTTGTAGACCGTCGCCCCTTCCTGCACCAGCAAAATGCTGACGATGATCACTGGCAGAATCGCGATCACCAGACACAGGCTCAACGTGCACAGCGAGGTCACGTTGCGTGGCCAGCCGAATTTCAGCTGCACCTTGCGCTGCACTGGCGCAAACAGAATGCCGAGGATGACAGCCCAGAACACCGCGCCGTAAAACGGCAGCAGAATCCAGATAAAAGCTACCGTGACCAGCACTAGCAGCACTGTCAGGGATTTGAATTGCAGACTCTTTTCGTTCATATCCGGTCCATGTCAGTCAGGCGTCACGCACGCCCGCCCCACTTAGTCAGCCGCCGCGCGCGCGAGTGCCATGTTTATTCATGGAGCATAGATCCAGATCAATAAACCCTCGCGACAGCTGCCCTACCTTGCGCGGCTTTTGCGACCGACACCCAAATGCCAACTCTCATTGCCCCCGAGCTGCTTGCCCCCGCTGACACCCTGAAAAACATGCGTTACGCCTTCGCCTACGGCGCCGATGCTTGGCCGAGATGAAGGTGAAGAATCGGTTTGTCATGGGCGATCATCTGGAACTGATGACGCCCAAGGGCAATTTTCATTTTGCTCTGCATGAGTTGCGCAGTGTCAGCGGGGAAGCGATCGAGGTGGCGCCGGGGGATGGGCATACGGTGTATGTTCCGGTACCGGATGGAGCGGACTTGCGCTTTGAGTTGTTAATGCGGGATTTGGTCCCGGTTTAGTTCCAAGGCACGCCTCGGTAGGAGCTGTCGAAGGCTGCGATCTTTTGATTGTGATCGCTCCCACTCTCCAGCGTGGGAGCGAGCCTGCTCGCGAAGAGGCCGGCACACGCAACAAAAAACCCAGACCTCAGCGCATGTCATCCGACAACGGCGTCGGCTCATCCGCCGGCGGCACATCCTCGTCATCCGGCGGATCCTTCCAGTCATCCGGCCGGTCGCCATCGCTCAGTGGATCGCGCCCCGGATGCATGCCCGGCGGTGCGTCGTGATCGCTCAGGGTCGGCTCGTCGGTGCCGGATACGGGGCGGGTCTGGTCGGTGGGCGCCATGCCACCGGGAACAAGCGAGTCATCAGCCATGCTGCACCTCACAATACTGGCCCGGATTATCCGGGGCGTATAAGTTGGAAGCGCGGCCATCGACGGCGTGCGATACATCAGACCAGCGGCATCAATCCTGGGCAATAAAGCGATCACGACTGTTGGTCAAGTGCAGCCACATGGCGGCACGGGCGGCATCGGCGTCTTGGTGCTTGATTGCATTCAGAATCGCCTCGTGCTCCAGATTCGCCAAATGCCCGAGCTTGCTCAGATCCGCCGCGCCGCGTTCGGCGGCATTCAGACGATTGCGCGGGATCATCGCGCTGCCCAGGTGCTGCATGATCTCGCTGAAGCAGGCGTTGCCGGTGGCCTCGGCGATCAACAGATGAAAACGCCGATCGGCCTCCACGCAACTGTCGTTGTTGGCCAGCAGCCGCTGATAGTCATCCAGCGCCTGACGCATCTGCAGCAACTGCTGCTCACTGCGTCGCTGTGCCGCCAGCGCCGCGGCTTGCGTTTCAAGGCCCATGCGCAATTCGAGAATGCTGCGCACACCCAGCGCCGTGTCGACATTCAGGCGCAGGCCCTGCTCCGCCGCGCGCTCGATCACGAAGGTACCGATGCCGTGGCGCGTCTCGACCAGCCCCGAGGCCTGCAACTTGGAGATCGCCTCGCGCACCACGGTGCGACTGACGCCGTGCTCCTGGACGATGGAATTCTCCGACGGCAGTTTGTCACCGGGCGACATCTGTCCGAGCAGGATGCTCTGGGTGAGTTTTTCCACCAGGTCATGAGCGAGGTTGTGCGTGCGTTTGCGCGCAGGCGCGTCGAGGTCTTCTTGCATGGTCGGTTCCGGTGATCGGGGCTTGCCGATCGTAGCACCGCGGGATGACGGTTGAGATGGATTCTAGCGCTGTATGCCACGACTACTTGTATGACAACATCAGAGACGTCGAAATTCGCTGTGTTGATCCTACGGTGTTACCGATATGCCTGAAGCAAGCAAGCCACTACGCACATCTCGCTACAACCCCCGAAAATATTGGGCTTAACCCGATTTTTTCATAAGAAACTCTATGTTCAGACGAATTTAATCACCCCTCCCCACTTGTAGGACAAAAAAACACAGTTGTATGATGTCTATCAACAACGCAACACCAGTCCTACCCGCATAAAAATAATCAGTGGGAGAAAAACAAGTGAAAACCTCCGTCTCGGGGATGCAGGAAAGCGTTGATCCAACGCTCGCCTCGGCCATCTCGAAAGTCAAACGCCACGTCCTGCCGCTCTTCGTGATCATGTTTATCGTCAATTACATTGACCGGGTGAACATCGGTTTCGTCCGCACCCACATGGAAACCGATCTGGGCATTGGCGCTGCCGCCTACGGCTTCGGCGCCGGGCTGTTCTTCATCGGCTACGCGCTGTTCGAAGTGCCGTCCAACATGCTCCTGCAAAAAGTCGGCGCGCGCATCTGGCTGACCCGCATCATGTTCACCTGGGGCATCGTCGCGGCCTGCATGGCGTTCATTCAGAACGAAACCCACTTCTATATCCTGCGTTTCCTGCTCGGTGTCGCCGAGGCCGGGTTCTTTCCCGGGGTGATTTATTACTTCACCCGTTGGCTGCCAGGCGTCGAGCGCGGCAAGGCGATCGCGATCTTCCTCAGCGGCTCGGCGGTGGCCTCGCTGATCTCCGGTCCGTTGTCCGGTCTGCTTCTGCAGATCAACGGGCTGGGCATGCACGGCTGGCAGTGGATGTACTTCATCGAGGGGATGTTCTCGGTGTGCCTGTGCGTCTTCGTCTGGTTCTGGCTGGATGCCAAACCCCACGATGCGAAATGGCTGAGCCGCGCCGAACAGGATGCGCTGGTCAGCGCCATCGACGACGAGCAAAAGGCCCGCGAAGCCGCGACGCCGATTCGGCCCTCGCTGGGCAAACTGCTCAAGGACCGGCAGATCATTCTGTTCTGCCTGATCTACTTCTTCATTCAGTTGACCATTTATGCGGCGACCTTCTGGCTGCCAAGCATCATCAAGAAGATGGGCGAACTCAGCGACGTGCAGGTCGGCCTGTTCAACTCGATTCCATGGTTGCTGTCGATCGTCGGCATGTACGCCTTTGCCTCGCTGTCGGCGAAGTGGAAACACCAGCAAGCGTGGGTGGCTACGGCGCTGCTGATCGCCGCAGCGGGGATGTTCATGTCCACCACTGGCGGGCCGATCTTTGCCTTCGTCGCGATCTGCTTTGCGGCGCTGGGCTTCAAATCCGCCTCGTCGCTGTTCTGGCCGATTCCCCAGGCCTACCTGGACGCACGCATCGCGGCGGCGGTGATCGCACTGATCAACTCGGTGGGCAACCTAGGCGGTTTCGTCGCGCCGACCACCTTCGGCCTGCTGGAACAACACACCGGCTCGATTCAGGGCGGCCTCTATGGTCTGGCCGCGACCTCGATTATCGCCGCAATCATCGTCTTCGCTGCGCGCACCACGCCGAAACCCGCTGCTGAAAAAGCGCTGGCCGACGCCGCGCCGAAACACGCCTGACTTCGTCTCGACAAGGAAAACAACAATGACTGTTCATGACACCGCCAAAGCTCCGATCATCACCGAGATGCAGGTCATTCCGGTGGCCGGTCACGACGGCATGCTGCTCAATCTGAGCGGCGCCCACGGGCCGTTTTTCACCCGCAACATCGTCATCCTCAAGGATAACGCCGGCCACACTGGCGTCGGCGAAGTGCCCGGTGGCGAGCGCATTCGCCAGACCCTGGAAGACGCGCGCAATCTGGTGGTCGGCAGCCCGATCGGCACCTACCAGAAAATCCTCAACCAGGTGCGCAAGACTTTCGCCGACCGCGATGCCGGTGGCCGTGGCCTGCAGACGTTCGACCTGCGCATCACCATTCACGCGCTCACCGGCCTGGAAGCCGCCCTCCTCGACCTGCTCGGCCAACATCTGGATGTGCCGGTGGCGGCGCTGCTCGGCGAAGGTCAGCAACGCGATGAAGTGAAGATGCTCGGTTATCTGTTCTACGTCGGCGATCAGCACGAAACCGATCTGGCCTATCGCAGCGAACCGGACGCCGACAACGACTGGTTCCGTGTGCGTCACGAAAAAGCCATGAGCGCCGAAGCGGTGGTGCGTCTGGCCGAGGCGGCGCACGCCAGGTACGGTTTCAAGGATTTCAAACTCAAGGGCGGCGTGCTCAGTGGCGATGCCGAGATCGAAGCGGTGACGGCACTGGCCGAGCGCTTCCCCGATGCGCGGATTACCCTCGACCCGAACGGCGCCTGGTCGCTGAAAGAAGCGATTCGTCTGTGCCGCGATCAGCATCACGTACTCGCCTACGCCGAAGACCCGTGCGGTGCGGAAAACGGTTATTCCGGTCGCGAAGTCATGGCCGAATTCCGCCGCGCCACCGGGCTGAAAACCGCGACCAACATGATCGCCACCGACTGGCGCGAAATGGGTCATGCGATTCAGTTGCAGTCGGTGGACATTCCGCTGGCCGACCCACACTTCTGGACCATGCAGGGTTCGGTTCGTGTGGCGCAGATGTGCCACGAATGGGGCCTGACCTGGGGCTCGCATTCCAACAACCACTTCGATATCTCTCTGGCGATGTTCACTCACGTCGCCGCCGCTGCACCGGGCGACATCACCGCCATCGACACTCACTGGATCTGGCAGGACGGCCAGCGCCTGACCAAGGCACCGCTGCAGATTGTCGATGGTCTCGTGCAGGTGCCGCAGAAACCGGGACTGGGCGTGGAACTGGACATGGATCAAGTGGCCAAGGCTCACGAACTGTACAAAGGCATGGGCCTCGGCGCGCGGGATGACAGCGTCGCGATGCAGTTTCTGATTCCGGGGTGGAAGTTCGATAACAAGCGGCCGTGTCTGGTGCGGTAAACCTGATCTCCCATCCACCACAGTCCCTGTAGGAGTGAGCCTGCTCGCGATAGCGGCGTGTCAGTCAAAATTGATATCAACTGACACACCGCTATCGCGAGCAGGCTCACTCCTACAAGGGATTTGCATTAACCAGAGATTTGCAGCAACCACGCCTTGAACGCTTTCATCGCCGCTGTCTCGGGTCGCGACTGCAACCGCGTCAGCCAATAACTGCCGGTGGTGATCTCGATCGCAAACGGCTGGCAGATCGCATCCGCTGCCAGTTGCCGGGCGAACATCAGCGGAGGTGCCAACGCCACCCCGCCGCCCTGCAATGCCGCCTCCATCATGGCCAGCGACGAATCGAACACGATGCTTTGCGGTGGCGCGGCCTGGGTCGCCAGACCCGCCGCGTGAAACCATTCCGGCCATTCATCGGTGCGGTAGGAACGCAGCAAGGTCTGCTGCAACAGGTCCGCCGGCGAGTGCAATTGACGGGCAATCTCCGGCACGCATAACACCGACAACGGCGCATCGAGCAAGCGTGTCGCCTCAATGCCATGCCAGGCGCCAGCGCCGAAACGAATCGCGTAATCCAGCCCCTCCGCCGCAACATCCACCCGGTTGTTATGAGTCGAGAGGCGTAAGTCGATCAGCGGATATTTCGCCCGAAAGTCCGCCAGCCTCGGCAGCAGCCAGCCCACGGCAAACGTGCCCACCGCACCGACCGTCAGCATGTCCCGATACTGGCCACCGGCCAAGCGCTCGAGCATCTGCGCAATATGATCGAATGAGGTAGTGAGCACCGGCAGCAAGGTCTCGCCTTCACTGGTCAGCATCAGTCCACGGGGCAGGCGTTTGAACAGGGTCAGATTGAGTTGCGCTTCCAGGCTTTTGACTTGATGGCTTACGGCAGCTTGCGTCACGCAGAGCTCGACGGCCGCGCGGGTGAAACTCAAGTGGCGTGCCGAGGCTTCAAACGCGCGCAGAGCGTTGAGCGGCAGTTGTGGTCGAATCATGCGCTGTCCAGAATTTTTCTAATGGCTCGTCCGAGTTTTCATCGTTTGTCGAGGGCCGGCGAGGTGCCTAAATTAACCGCGCTGATCAGCCGCCCGATGAAAAATCACCCGCAGTGTAGCGGTATACAACAATCGACACTCATGGAGAGTGACTCACTCATGCGTTCCTTCAAACCGAGCAAGGCCTTTTCCTACAGCGCTTTCGCCCTGTTCTTCGGCAGCGTTGCCTGCCATGCCGCCACGCCGAGCGATGGGCAATTGCAGGCACTGGTCAGCCAAGCCGTCACCCCGGTGATGCAACAAAACAACATCCCGGGGCTGACCGTGGCGATCACCCTGAATGGCCAGGCGCATTACTTTAATTACGGAGTCGCTGCCAAAGACACCGGGCAAAAAGTCAGTGAAAGCACCCTGTTCGAAGTCGGCTCGGTGAGTAAAACCTTCACCGCCACCCTCGCCGGCTACGCCCAGGCCACAGGCAAACTCGACCTGTCGAGCAAGGCCAGCCAACTCTGGCCGGAGCTCAAGGGCAGCGCCTTCGACAACATCAGCGTGCTGCAACTGGGCACCTACAGTGCTGGCGGTCTGCCGTTGCAATTTCCTGCTGAGGCGGATTCTTCCGACAAGATGCTCGGCTATTACCAACAGTGGAAACCGCAATTTCCCGCCGGCAGCCATCGCCTGTATTCCAACCCGAGCCTGGGCCTGTTCGGCTACCTGACGGCGAAAAGCCTCGGCCAGCCGTTCGACCAGGCGATGACGCAAACCCTGCTGCCGAAACTCGGCCTGCGACACACCTTCCTCAGCGTGCCGCCAGCGCAGTCGAAGCTTTACGCCCAAGGCTACGACAACGCCGACCAACCGGTGCGCGTCAGCCCCGGCGCACTCGACGCCGAAGCCTACGGCATCAAAACCAGCGCCGCCGACCTGCTGCGCTATGTCCAGGCACAGCTGAAACCGGCCAGCCTCGCGCCTGATCTGCACAAAGCCATCGTCAATACACACCTCGGTTATTACCGCGTCGGCGACATGACCCAAGGCCTCGGCTGGGAGCGCTACGCCTACCCGATCAGCCTGGAAAAACTGCAAAACGGCAACTCCACGCCCATGGCCATGGAGCCGCACACAGTCGAGTGGCTGACCCCGCCGCAAGCTGAACCGGCCAACGTGCTGTTCAACAAGACCGGTTCGACGCGGGGCTTTGGCGCGTACGTGGCGTTCGTGCCGTCGCGGGATATGGGTGTCGTGATTCTGGCCAACAAGAATTACCCGAATGCCGAACGGGTGAAGATTGCGCATACGGTTTTCGCGGCGCTGGCGGATTAAGAGCAAAAGAACGCAGCCTGCGGCAGCTCCTACGGGATCGGGTTTTCACACGGTCGATGGAGCTGTCGCAGGCTGCGATCTTTTCGTTTCAGCGCTTAAAGCTGCGCCTGCAAGCGCCAGCCGATGACATCCATCAGGTCGCAACTGTCACGCAGCACGGTCGCCGAGACCCGGGCCAGATCCTGCAGCAACAAGGCGTCGTGGCCCTTGCCGTCACCCAGCGCCAGGGTTTCCAGCAATTGCGTTACGCAGCGCAAGCGATACGCGGCAGTGCCGTGCAGGACATCCAGTGGAGCTTCGCTGTCGATCAGCAGACAGGGGATTTTGCAGTCGATCCCGGTGATGGGTATGTAGCGCGCCATGTAGAACCTCCCTGTTCAATGTTGAGTCGCCGTTGCGGGTGAATCGAGATTGTCCAGCGCGCGGTTGACCAACAGTTCACCGAGCACGGCCAATTGCTGGATCGACAATGTCAGGCTGCGCTGCGCACCACTCAATTCGCAGGCCAGATCAGTGGTCAACACGTTCAGTGAGGCCAGGGTTTCGCAGGCGTGACTCAAGAGTGTTGCTGTGTCGATGTCGGGGAGAATGGTGAAGACGTGGCTGATGGGATCGGGGTTTCCGGGATGGCGGAGACGCGGGTTATTGGAGTCGAAGGAGCTTGAATCCATAAGGGATTCTGGGGGATTTGGAGTGTGTTTTTTCATGTGTTTATTACCGTTGTGGATTGTAGGAAACACTACCTGTCTCACTTCCACATGAGGGTGGCCGCTGTACGCAGGTGTGGAAGACCAGGCAAATCCACCAAGACCCGGCGCACTCGAAAGTGCTCCTGCGCACAGCCGCCAAAACGCGGCGATGTTGACATAAAACCCGTCGACATGCGCTTTTGAGACACTGATGGATGTAATCGAACAACCAGACTTCCACATCCGACCACTGTTTTTCTCAGCGGCCAAAAGAGGTTATCCCTCTGCGCCACAACGCACCAGTTCACCCCAGCCGCCGCGTCTTGCAGGAAAAATCCACCGGGTTTGAAGGGTTTTTGTGTCGGACATTTCGGCGGGCACATGCTGCAACGAGTTTTGATTAGCGGATGAATTCGTTGTATCTACACTCCACATTTTCCTGCAATCCGAGTACCGCTCAAAAGGCGCATCCATGGAAATCCAAAGCTTCAAACTCTCGAACGTCGGACATTTTGGCGATCTGGATACCGAGTTTGCACCGACCCGGACACATTCATCGAATATCACGGTACTGGTGGGCAACAACGGCACGGGCAAAACCACTGTGCTGAAATCCGTTAACACCTGCCTGACCTGGTTGATCGCGCGAATCCGTTCCGATAAAGGCAAGGGCAGACAGCTTGCCGACGAAGAAATCAGGAACGACGCCCCGGCAGCCGTCGTTTCGATTGGCCTCGCGGACCGTTCTCACCCACGGGCTGCTGTCTGCAATGCCGATGACGAAAACCATCTGTTCGTATGGGGCAGCGCTCGCACTCGAGGAGAACCTGCGGTCTCTGACCGTGGCTTTCTGAGAGACGTCAGAGAGCTTGCCGATCACTACCGTACGCGACTCACCGCCGATGCCAGCGCCTCACTCCCGCTGATCGCCTACTACCCAGCCGAACGGTGTGTGAACGATATCTCGCTGAAACCCAGCGGCAGACAGGCCTTCGATCAGCTCGATGCCTACGAAAGCAGTTTTAGCGATGGCGCCGATTTTCGCGGCTTTTTCGCATGGTTTCGTGAGCGCGAGGACAGCGAAAACGAGGATGGGTTATCTGCTTCGGCACTGGCAGCAATCTCGGAAAGATTCGGTACCGACAGCGACGTCTGGAAAGAACTTGCCACAATAAAGACCTCGGCGCGCGACAGCCAGTTGACTGCTGTTCGCTCGGCTATCGCGGCATTCATGCCGGAGTTTACGAATCTGCGCGTGCAGCGCCGACCGCGCCTGTTTATGACCATCGACCGGCAGGGCACATCGCTGGATGTGAGCCGGCTCTCCCAAGGCGAAAAATCGATGATCGCGCTGGCAGGCGATATCGGCCGACGTCTGGCACTGCTTAATCCATCACTGGCTGATCCGTTGCAAGGCGACGGCATCGTGCTGATCGACGATGTCGACTTGCACCTCGATCAACGCAGGCAACTCGGTCTGATCGAGCAATTGAGCGCAACCTTTCCCAACTGCCAATTCGTATTGACCACCCGCTCGCCTATGATCATTGAGCGTGCAAAAGGTGCATTGGTGTACATGCTTGATGACCAGTGATATGCCGACCTGCACATTTTTTTTGCAGGCAGCGCCGGTCAAACTGTAGGAGTGAGCCTGCCCGCGATCGCGGTTTGTCAGGCAACATATTCGCGGGCTGATCCGCCGCCATCGCGAGCAGGCTCACTCCTACAAGGGATTTGTGACTGCCTCGGGTTTGTGTTCTGACAAAAAAATGTGGGAGCTGGTTTGCCAGCTCCCACAGGGATTCTGCTTCAGTCAGTCAACGCGCACTCAATCATCCGGCATCTGCGGCGGCTTGCTCGGTTTCGCCGGTTTGCTCGGCTTGGCGCCCTTCGCGCCTTTGGCCGGTTCCGGCTCGGTGGCGGCGGGTGTTTGCGCAGCGGCGGCGGCAGCGGCGGCTTCTTTTTCGGCCATGGGCATGGCGTCGATGGTTTCGAAGATTTTCGCCAGGCTCAGTGCCTTGGCTTCGTCACCTGAGGCGGAAAGCTTGGTTTCGCCGTCCTTGCCCACCAGGAACACTTTCGGATACGCCCCGGCACCCAGCTTCAGCGAGCGCAGCAGGGCCATGGTGTCCTGCTGGCCCATGTCCTTGCCGTCGAGCTGGCCGGACATGCTGAGGATGGTGTAGACCTTGATGTTGCGGTCGGTGACGCCCTTTTTGTTGGCGGGGTCTTCCAGCGACTTTTTCAGGCTCAGCCATACCGGGTCGACAGTGCTTTGCGCAATCACGATCAGCGGGCGGGCGCGGCCCACGTCCCCGGCCAGGGGTGAATCGCTGTCGGCGGCGAACAAGGGGCCGGCGATCGCCAGCAAAAATGTCAGGGTCAGGGACCTGATGAGCATGCGCATCTCCTTTTGATATCCACGCACTACTGATTGCGCATCGTAGCGATTGTTCCGGCGGCGTCTGGCAAAAAGGCATTGCCCTGTCAGAAGCTTAGGTCAGGGCGCGCTTTGCGCAACATGGCAGAGGTGATCACGCTGTCGATTTGCTTACCGGCCAACGGCACACTACGGTGGCTGCTCTGCCAATGAAATGGAGTTCACCCGCATGCACATCGACTATCTGTGCAATCACCCCGAATTTATCGAAGAACTGGCCACACTCAACTTCAAGGAATGGGGTGATTTCGCGCCTGGCGACAGCCTGGAGGCCCGCATCGAGTTGATGCGCTCTGCGTGTGGCAAGGGCGAGATCCCCAGCGTGATGGTGGCTTTGGAAGGCGCGGAGCTGCTCGGCGGTGCCTTGCTGATCGACAGCGATCTTGACCTGCGGCCGGAACTGACGCCGTGGCTGGCCGGGGTCTACGTCAAAGCCGGACACCGCGGCAAAGGCGTGGCTTCGCAACTGGTCAATCGAGTGGTTGCAGAAGCAGCGGCGCTGAGCGTACCTGAGCTATATCTCTACACCGACACTTCGCAGTCGCTGTATGCGCGACTGGGCTGGCAGGTAGTCGAGGAGCTGGTTTACGAAGAACTGCCGGTAACGGTGATGAAGTTCGTCATCCAACGCTGACCCCTGTGGCGAGGGAGCTTGCTCCCTCGCCACAGCTTTGTAGGGCGCTCAGCAGGATCAAAACGCCAACTTATAACCAATCAACACCAGCATCGTTGCCAGGCACGGGCGCAGGACTTCGTCGGAGATGCGGCCGGTCAGGTGGCTGCCGAGCCAGATGCCCGGCAGTGACCCCATCAGCAGAAAACCCAGCACGCCCCAGTCCATGTTGCCCATGCTGGCGTGGCCGAGGCCGGCGACGAGGGTCAGGGGTACGGCGTGGGCAATTTCGGTGCCGACCAGGCGGCGGGTTGGCAGCAACGGGTAGAGGATGAAGAGCGCGACGGTGCCCAGTGCGCCGGCGCCGATCGAGGTCAGGGCAACCATCGTGCCGAGGATCAGCCCGGTGATCACGGTCATCACGTTGAGCCGCGAACCGCTTGGGTTGTAGTTGCCATCCGCGCGTTTGTGGGCGAATTCGAGCAAGCGTTTCTTGAAAAAGATTGCCAGCGCCGTGGCGAAGAGGACGAAGCCCAGCGCCTGTTTGATGATGGCGTTCATCGCTTCCGGCGCGGTGTGCAGAGTGCTGAGGAACCAAAGCGTCATGGCCACGGCGGGCACACTGCCCAGGGTCAGCCAGCCGGTGATGGCCCAATCGATGTTGTTGTTTTTCCTGTGAACGAGGACGCCGCTGGATTTGGTGATCGCCGCATACAACAGGTCGGTGCCCACCGCGGTTGCCGGGTTGATGCCGAACCACAGGAGAATCGGCGTCATCAACGAACCGCCGCCGACACCGGTCATGCCGACGATAAACCCCACCACCAGCCCGGCAATCACCAGGCCGAAATTTGCCAATTCCATTCAAACGTCCAGAAAACGACAGGAAAAATCTGGCCCGCAGCATAGCGATTTTTCATATAACCACATATATCGATGCGGTCTATGGTTATGCCATATCGAATTTACCCGGGATTAAAATTGTAGGAGTGAGCCTGCTCGCGATAGCGGAGTGCCTGTCGACTCATCAAAATCTGAAAGACGGCTATCGCGAGCAGGCTCACTCCTACAGGGATCTCTGCACTAGCCGAAACCGTGGGGCTCACTGCACCGGCAGGAAATTCAGAAACAACAGACTCTGCGCGTAATTCAAACCAATCCTGCGATAGCGCTCATCGAGCATCTGCGTGAGCAGGTCCAGGCGCGCGACGATTTTGCTGAATTCGGTGGCGAAGCTGAGGTTGCTGCCCTCCTCTGAAATTTCATTGGAGAACAGCAATGGCTGGCCTTCCTTGTTCTGCCGTTGCGAGAGGATCCACATGGCTTTTTCGATATTACGTGCAGCGTTGTGGACGAAGGTCGGGTTGATCGCGTCGGTCATGTAGAACTCGGTGCGATTGCCGTGGGCGGTGACCAGCATGCTGCCGATCGCATAGATGAACGCGCCGACGCGGTCGCCGAGGAATTCCGGGCTCATCGCATAGCTCAGCGCCGCCAGATCCTTGCGCCCGCCGAGCACGGGCAGCGGCTGCTGTTGCTCAACGGCAAGGCGCACCTGTTTCACAGCGGTGTTGATGTTGAGGAAACCGGACTTGCGCAGTTCTTCCGGGTTGCGCAGGTAGAGCTTGCCCATCAATCGGTAGAGGCTGTCGAGGTTGTCGCGCATCGCCAGGGTGGCCATACGGTCGACGCTGGTCTGCAGGAATTCCTGCGGCTGCCCTTCACGCATCTGGTTGAAGAACCCGTTGCCGTTCTGGTGGCTGCAGCCGCTGAGCAACAGCGAGACCAGGCAGGCCAGCAGCAGGCACGGGCGGCGGTGAGCGGCGGTGATCAGGGCAAAAACACTCGGCATGAAATCTCGGACAGGCACATTCCTGTGCGGCGGGAGTCACCGCATCCTGGCCATGCATAGAGCCGCCGATTGCGAAAAAGTGCAGTGCCTGGGCCGTAAGCCGACCTTCGGCGCTTTGCGATAGATCAATTAGTCGGACTTTATATTTGCCAATACGCGGAAATCCGCTATAAATCTCCTCTTCCCACTCAAATAGCATGACTAGTGATATGTAGGAGCTGCCGAAGGCTGCGATCTTTTGATCTTGCTTCTAAAAATCAAGATCAAGATCAAGATCAAAAGATCGCAGCCTTCGGCAGCTCCTACGGTCAATACGAAAACAACAACAAAAAGGAAGGTCAACCATGCTTCAATCCCGTCACCTGCTCTCCGGCCTCGGACTGTCCCTGATGATCGCTACCCTTTCCGCCAACGCGGCGGGCCTGACCGCCGAACACAAAGCCTTCGGCAAGACCAATGACGGCACGCCCGTCGAACAGTACATCCTGCGCAACAGCCACGGCATGCAAGCCACTGTCATCACTTACGGCGCGACCCTGCAAGCACTGAAAGTTGCCGACAAGCACGGCAAGTTCGACGACGTGGTGCTGGGTTTCGATGATGTGCAGGGCTACCAGAAAGGCACCGCGTACTTCGGCGCGACCATCGGCCGCTTCGGCAATCGCCTCGCCGAGGGTGCTTTCGAACTCGATGGCAAACGCTATCAAGTGCCGCAGAACGACAAGTCCAATGCCTTGCATGGCGGCCCCGAAGGTTTCGACAAGAAAGTCTGGAAGGCCAAAGAGACCAAGGACAAGGATTCGGTTGGCGTGACCCTGACCTACCTGTCGGCCGACGGTGAAATGGGCTTCCCTGGCAACCTGACCACCGAAGTCACCTATCGCCTGACCGACAACAACGAGCTGCGCATCGACTACAAGGCCAGCACCGACAAGCCAACCGTGCTCAACCTGACCAACCACAGCTACTTCAACCTGGCCGGCGCTGGCAATGGCGACATTCTCAAGCAGGTCGCGACCATCCACTCCAGCCATTACACGCCGGTCACCGCGAAACTGATCCCCACCGGGGAACTGGCGCCAGTCGCCGGTACGCCGATGGACTTCAGCAAACCGACGGCGATCGGCACGCATATCAAGGCTGATCATCCGCAACTGAAATTTGCCGAGCCGAAACAGGGTGGTTTCGATTTCAACTGGGCGCTGGACACCAAGGGCGATGTCAGCAAAGTCGCCACCGAAGTCAGCGACCCACAATCCGGGCGTGTCCTGCAACTGTTCACTACCGAGCCGGGGGTGCAGTTCTACACCAGCAACTTCCTCGACGGCACGGTCAAGGGCAAGGGCGGCAAGGTCTATCCGCACTGGGGGGCGTTTACCCTCGAGACCCAGCACTACCCGGATTCGCCGAACCAGCCGGACTTCCCGAGCACACGGCTTGATCCGGGGCAGACCTATGCCCACAGCGTGGTCCTGAAATTCACCACAAAATAATCTGCAACACGCGCCCCTGTGGCGAGGGAGCTTGCTCCCGCTGGACTGCGCAGCAGGCCCCTGCTTTTCAACTCAAGGAAAAGCGAGGGCCGCTGCGCGCCCCAGCGGGAGCAAGCTCCCTCGCCACAGGAGTTTCAGCGTTCCGACACACCTTCGTTGGGGAACCCTTGGTCTATCCTGCTGCCCACTAAAGATATCGACTCTTTAAGCCAGGAGGTTTGAATGCGTACCCTTGAGTTGGCCGGCGTACAGGTTCCCGTGATTGGCCAGGGCACTTGGCGCATGGGCGAGGATCGCTCGGCGCACACCCGTGAAGTCGCGGCGCTGCGCACCGGCATCGAGCTGGGCATGACCCTGATCGACACTGCAGAGATGTACGCCGAGGGCGGTGCCGAAACCGTCGTCGGCGAGGCCATTGCCGGTCAGCGCGACAAGATTTTCCTGGTCAGCAAGGTCTATCCGCACAACGCCAGCCGCCAAGGCATCCCGCAAGCCTGCGAGCGCAGCCTGCGTCGGCTCGGCACCGACTACATCGATCTGTATCTGCTGCACTGGCGCGGTCAATACCCGCTGGAGGAAACCGTCGACGCCTTCGAACGTTTGCGCGAGGAAGGCAAGATCGGCCGTTGGGGCGTGTCGAATTTCGATGTCGACGATCTCGAAGAACTGTCCAGTTCGGCCTGCGCCACCAATCAAGTGCTGTACAACCTCGAAGAGCGCGGCATCGAATTCGATCTGCTGCCGTGGTGCCAGCACCAGCGCCTGCCGCTGATGGCTTACTGTCCGATCGGCCAGGGCGGCGCGATGCTCGCCGAGCCGGTTCTGCAAGACATTGCCAGTCGTCACAACGCCACCCCGGCGCAGGTTTCGCTGGCATGGATTCTGCGCCCGGATGGCGTGATTGCGATTCCCAAGGCTGTGCGCCCGGAACATGTGCAACTCAATGCCGAAGCGGCGCAGCTGCAACTGGACGCCGGGGATCTGGCGGCGCTAGACAAGCTATTCCCGGCGCCACAACGCAAGCAGCGGCTGGCCATGGTCTGAGCCGCCGACTGCGAGGGCTTGGCGATGAGAAGCACAGATCTGCACGACCCGTTTGATCTGCAACGTTTTGTCCAGGCGCAGGACCCGGTGTTCGAACGCGTTCAACGCGAACTCGAAGAGGGCCGCAAGCGCAGCCACTGGATGTGGTTTGTCTTCCCGCAATTCGCCGGGTTGGGCGGCAGCGAAATGGCCCGGCGTTTTGCCATTGGTTCAGCCGATGAGGCCCAGGCTTATCTGGCCCACGAACTGCTTGGCGCGCGATTGCGCACCTGCACGCAGTTGGTACTCAACGTACCGCAGCGCTCGATTGCAGAGATTTTCGGCCACCCCGATGACCTGAAATTTCATTCGTCGATGACCCTGTTCGCTCAGTTCAGCGCCGAGGGCAGCCTGTTCCATCAGGCGCTGGAGCGTTACTTCCATGGCATTCTCGATGAATGGACGCTGCAACTGCTCGACTCAAAAAAGGCCCAGTTGCCCACCGATCAGGGTTGAGAAGTCGTCGTCGACAAACGGCAGGATTGCATCCGCCACCGGTTGCAGCTGGCGGGTGATGTAGTGATCGTAATCGATGGCGGCGCGGCGTACCTCCAAAGGCTCCGGGCCGGCCAGGGTGATGACATAGCTGATCCAGCCGCCGTTCTGATACTGCCGGGGCCGACCCTGCTCGGCGTTGTAGTCGTCCGCCAGCCGTGCCGCACGGACATGCGGCGGCACGTTGCGTTCGTAATCGTCGAGCGTGCGACGCAGACGCTTGCGATACACCAGCCGATCATCGAATTCCCCGGCGAGGGTCTTGCGCACGTAGTCGCGCACGTAATCCTGATACGGCTTGCGGTGGAAAATCCGCTCATACAGTTCCTGCTGAAATTGTCGGGCCAGCAGTGACCAGTCGGTACGCACGGTCTCCAGGCCCTTGTAGACCATTTCCTCCGAGCCATCGGCGCGGGTGACCAGACCGGCGTAGCGCTTCTTGCTGCCCTCCTCCGCGCCGCGAATCGTCGGCATCAGGAAACGCTTGTAGTGAATCTCGAACTGCAATTCCAGCGCGCTTTCCAGCCCGTATTCGTCGCGCACATGGGCGCGCCACCAATCGTTGACGTGCTTGACCAGCGCATGGCCGATCTGCGCGGCTTCTTCCTGGCCATGCAGTCGGCGCAGCCAGACGAAGGTGGAATCGGTGTCGCCGTAAATCACCGCGTGGCCTTGTTCCTCGATCAACTGGCGAGTGCGCAGCATGATTTCGTGGCCGCGCAAGGTGATCGACGAGGCCAGGCGGGTATCGAAAAACCGGCAGCCGCTGGAGCCGAGCACGCCGTAAAAGGCGTTCATGATGATCTTCAACGCCTGGGACAGCGGCGCGTTGTGCTCGCGCTTGGCGGTCTCACGCCCTTCAGCCACCCGCGCCACGATGGCCGGCAGGCAATGCCGGGTACGTGAGAAACGGGCGCCACGGAAACCCGGCACCGAGTCAGCGTCGTCGGGATGTTGCAGGCCTTCGATCAGGCCCACCGGGTCGATCAGAAACGTGCGAATGATCGACGGGTACAGGCTTTTGTAATCGAGCACCAGCACCGACTCGTACACCCCCGGCCGCGAACCCATGCCAACCCCGCCGGGGCTGGCCTGCGGCGGGTTGGTGCCGAGGTTCGGCGCAACAAAGCCCTGGCGATGCATCAACGGCATGTACAAATGGGTGAACGCGGCGACCGAACCGCCGCTGCGGTCGGCCGGCAGTCCGGTAACGCTGGCGCGCTCAAGCAAAAACGTCAGCAGTTCGGTCTTGGCGAAGATCCGCGTGACCAGTTCGCAGTCCTTGAGGTTGTACTTGGCCAGCGCCGGTTTGTCTTCGGCGAACATGCGGTTGATCTCGTCCATGCGCTGGTACGGATTGTTGATCGCCTTGCCTTCGCCGAGCAGGGTCTGCGCAACATTTTCCAGGCTGAACGACGGAAAGCTCCAGGTCGCCGACCGCAACGACTCGATGCCATCGATGATCAGCCGCCCCGCTGCCGAGGCGAAGTAGTGATTGCGGCTGCCGTGCTCGCGCCACTGCATTTCTTCGCCACCACGGCCGATTTTCAGCGGCACGCCGAGACGCCGGGCGTGTTCGTGAAGGATGCGCAGATCGAACTGCACAACGTTCCAGCCGATGATTGCGTCGGGGTCGTGGCGGGCAAACCAGTCGTTGAGTTTTTTCAGGATCACCGTGCGCGAGTCGCAGTACTCCAGATCGAAATCGACAATGCTGGCGTCGCCGTTCGGCGCGCCGAGCATGTACACCTGGCGCTCGCCGCAGCCTTCCAGGGCAATCGAATACAGCTCGCCGTTTTCCGTGGTTTCGATGTCGAGCGAGACCAGGCGCAGTTTCGGCCGGTAATCGGGGTCCGCTTTCATCTGGGCGTTGAGCAGCACGCCCTCTGCATCCGGGGTGCCGCCGAACAGCACCGGCGCGGTGATGAAGCGCTCCATCAGATAGCGTTCCGGCGGGCGCACGTCGGCTTCAAAAACATCGACGCCGGCGCGGTTCAGCGCGGTTTCCAGGCGCATCAACTGGCCGTGTTGCTGGCAATACAGACCGAGTACCGGACGATGCTGAAAATCCTGCAGGGCGAGCGAGCGCAGTTCGACATTGTTTTCATCGTGCAGCAGACGCTCGGCCGCTTCACGCTGGGCGGCGGGAATGAACGCTACCGACGGCTGATGCGCCAGGCGCACACGGCGTGGCCCGGCGTCGGTCGCCAGCCAGAACTCGACTTCGGTGCCGGCCGGCGTATCGCGCCAATGCCGGGTCAGGACGAAGCCCTGCTGTAAATCCACCACTGCGACCTCGAAAAATCAGACTGACCGGCATTCTACGCGGCATTACCACGCCTGGCCTCGGCAAAAAATACCGCGGATCTGCGGAAAAACCCGGCGAATGGCGTTTTTTGCACGCTAACTGCCGCATTGCCACCTTGCTCTGCGCGGCTGCGTCTACGATGCTTGATGAACAACGACAACACCTGAGTAACTGCCATGAAGACCGTCGCCCAACTGCTCAAGCTCAAAGATCAGAAAAATCAGGAAGTGCACCAGATCAAACCCGATCACATGGTGCTCGAAGCGCTGATGAAGATGGCCGAGAAAAACGTCGGCGCCTTGCTGGTGGTCGAGGACGACAAAGTGGTCGGCATCATCAGCGAGCGCGACTATGCCCGCAAACTGGTGCTGCACGGCCGCTCCTCGGTAGGCACGCCGGTGCGCGACATCATGGTCAAGGACGTGATCACCGTGGACACCCGGCAAACCGTCGACACCTGCCTGGGCATCATGTCGGACAAACGCCTGCGCCACCTGCCGGTGGTCGAGGACGGCCAGTTGATTGGTCTGCTGTCGATCGGCGACCTGGTCAAAGAAGCAATTGCCGAACAGGCTGAACTGATCAAACAGCTGGAGCAATACATTCGCGGCGAATGAGCCCACCGCCGTGCCGTTGTGGGAGCGAGCCTGCTCGCGAATGCGCTGGGTCAGTCGAAACATCTTTGGCTGACACACCGCTTTCGCGGGCAGGCTCGCTCCCACAAGGGGCTATTTGTCAGCCTTGAGAGGGCCAATGCCGTTCGAACACCGGTGCCAGCACCGGGTGTCGGTCAATCCTTTGCAACCACGCATAAAACCCCGGGCGGGTCTGGCGCAGATGTTCGCGGCTGCCGGCCCAGCGGCTCACCACCGCCGCCAGCACATCCAGTGCCCCGGGGGTTTCGTCATCCAGATACAGCTCGCCGGAAAACTGATCGGCAAATATCTCCCAACTGAAGTGCAGGCGCTGGCGCGTGCCAGCGATCAGGTTCTGCCGTGCGCTCTCGTCGGGCGTGATCAACCAGCGCTCGGGGTAATCGATGATGCCGACCGCCGCGTAGCAATTGCCGACGATATAGGCCAGGCCGCGAATCGCCTGATCGCGATCAGCCGCCTCGCTCGGCAGCAGGCCGGACTTGGGAAACGTCAGGCCCAGGTGGATCAGGATCGCCGCACTTTCAGTCATGGCGCTGCCGTCCGGCAGTTGCAGGGTCGGGATCTGCTTCAGCGGATTGAGTTTACCAAGCGCTTCGGCGGCTTCGGCGCTGGCTTCGGTATCAATGAATCGATAGGCGATCTGGCACAACTCCAGTGCCGCCTCGATGGCGGCCGCGCCGGAATTCTTGTGCCCGTAGAGCTGGTACATGTCCGTTTCCCCCGATTAGGCCTTAGCACAGGGTAGATGGCTGGCTGGCCTGCTGTGGAAAATTCTGCAAATGTGTCGTGATTGGCACGCTTTTCCCATGCACTGCCGACTTGCGAAATCAACCTTCGCCAATCAGCGCTGGCGGTGCCCATCCCGCACCAAGAGCATTCATCGAACGCTATCCGCGTTCTTGTAAGGTGCGACAGGGAATCAAAAGTTCGCCTGTCCGAGCTGGCAACAAGGAGTTCACCGCGTGAATCTTCAAATGCTCCGTCGCCCGACAGACCCGACTCACTCGCAAATCCAGCCGAACATATTCGACTTGGTGCGTTTCTACTTTATTACCTGAAACCCAACGCACACTTAACGTGCCTGGCGTCCGATCAATCGCCGGGCGCCAGGTGTTATTTATTTTTTAAATACGACAATGAATAAAAGGCGGTTTAGCAAGATTGTCAAACAATGAGTTGCCGCCATTGAAGTTGCACCAAAAGCGCACGCCTGAATGTGATGCAGTTATCCAATACTCCAGAAGCAATAATAAGGAACATATCCTGTGGACCGCTGAATTACTGACCTGCACCAAATCGATTCGCCGCGCACCGTAAGGTGCTGAGCCTGATCACCGAGCAGCCGCTCTATCCCGCCAATTCGCGCGATACGGCGTTCCCTCTGGCTCGCACTCGAAAAAGTCCTTCTGTGTGGACTTGAAGACCCTTTCGCGCCGTATAAAACAGCGAGCGAACCTGAAACTTATAGAAATGCGACATCGGCAGCAGCGAGAAAATGCACTCAATGCAGTTCGGTAATAACTGGCACACCTGTTGCAAACTGTAACAAGCGTGAGACAGCTGACGTCTCCAAACAACAACAAGCCAGGGAATGGATCATGAACAATCAAAACCGATGTTACTGAGCCAATAAGTCTGTTCGAGGCCACTTATACAGATAGTCCAACTATCGGCTCGCGTACACCTTGAAGAAAGTTGCACCCACTCACTCGAACATCAGCCATATGTTCGGACGGCACCTTATTGCCCTTCATCTGACCCGAGGGAGCTTTAATGAACGATGCGGTAAAGCACAGAACCCTGCCGGGGACGTTGCAGCAAGCGCCGGTTCCGCCGCCCCCGGGCAGCCCGGCGTTTACAGCCAACACGTCACGACCCGGCGGGTTGAACAAATCACAGATGCTCTTGCTGATCGCCGTGTCGGCACTGATACACGGCGGCGCGTGGTGGTTCTTCCATCAGGCGCGACCGGAGCCACTGCCGACGCCGCCGGAAATTCCGGAAATGACCGTCGAGCTGACCAGCCCGACGCCTCCGGCCCCGCCAACACCCAGGCCGGGCCGTAGGCGATGTTTTCCGAGTAGGTCTTCTGCTGCTGCGGCTGCACCGAGAAAGCGATGAATTTTTTCGCAGCTTCCGCGCGCTTCGGTGC